>SHXL01000083.1 GCA_009693345.1 Betaproteobacteria bacterium | reverse complement strand
TGCCGCCTTCCTGGGCGATGGCGATCGCGAGCCGCGCCTCGGTCACCGTGTCCATGGCGGCCGACATCAGGGGTATGTTCAGGTCGAGCTTGCGGGTAAGGCGGGACTTCAGGGAAACCTGGCGCGGCAGGACGCGCGAGTGGGCGGGAAGGAGGAGGACATCGTCGAAGGTCAGCGCCTTCTGGATCACCCGCATGGTCAGCCCTGCCTACAAAAACGCATTATACGCGAGTCGCCGAACCGGTTTGACGCAGCGGAGAAAACTGGTTACCGTCTGCGTGCCCTCCGGGCATGAATGGGATTACGGAACAGGCGATGATCAGGGGACTGCTGCTTTTCATCGGACTTGCCCTCGCGGGCGCGGCGCAGGCGCAGATCAAATGCTGGACCGGCGCCGACGGCAAACGGGCGTGCGGCGATCTGCCGCCACCGGGCGCAAAGCTGGAGACGCCCAGGGGCGCGCCCGCGCCTCAGCCGCCGCCGCGGGCCGCAACCGATGTGAAGCAAGAAACGCCTGCCTCCACGCCCCAGGGCGAATCCCAGAAAACGGCCAACATGGCCATGAAAAAAGCCCCGGTTACCGGCAATGTGCAGGAGTGCGAGCGGGCAAAGGAGATCCTGCGCGAGATGGGGGGCGGCGGGCGTTCCAAGCGCACGGATGCCGTCAAGGCGCGCGCGCTGTACGCGAACAACTGCCCCTCCTAGCGGCCGCGGCGCGCCCGCTGGCGCCGCGCCTCGTTCGGGTCCGCGGCGAGCGGCCGCAGGATTTCCACTCGGTCGCTCTCGCGCAGGCGGTGTTCCGGCGCGACGCGCCGGCCGGCGATTCCCAGCATAAGCTTCCCCACGTTGAGCCCGTGGCGCGCGAGCACGCCGCTCGCGGCAACGGCATCTCGAGCGACGGCGCCCTCGGCCAGCTCGAGCACGACGATGTCCTGGACATCCGCCAGGGCGTATACCACTTCAACGCGCATGTGGGATCCTTTCATGCAGGACCCTTTTCGCGAATGCGTCCACCGTATTGTCGGCAATGCGCCTGAATACCGGCTCCAGGACCGCCGCGACGACGCGGCTGGAGAACTCGTATTCCATCGAATACTCGGCCTTGCATGCGCCCGCGCCGAGCGGCGCGAAGCGCCACGCCGCGGCAAAGCTCTTGAACGGCCCCTCGAGCAGCCGCATGTCGATGGATTGCCCCGGAAGATTGGTGTTCTCGGTGGTAAAGGACTGCCGCACTCCCTTGACGGCCAAGGTGAGCATCGCGACGGTCCGCCCGGGCGTCCTTTCGCGGACTTCAGCCGCCGTGCACCAGGGCAGGAAGCGCGGGTACGCTTCGATCGCCTCGACCAGCGCGTAGAAGTCCATCGCCCCGCACTCGACAATCGCCGAGCGGGAGATGCGCTTCATGGGAAAATCGGGGTCAGAGCCCGATTATTTCCATGTCGATCGCCGAAAACCGCAAAGCCTTCCACGATTACTTCGTCGAGGATCGCTATGAGGCGGGTCTGGTGCTCGACGGCTGGGAGGTCAAGGCGATCCGCGCCGGCCGTGCGCAGATCAGCGATGCCTACGTGATCGTCGACAAGGGCGCGCTCTGGCTGCTGGGGGCGCATATCAGCCCGCTCGGCAGCGCCTCGACCCATGTCACCCCGGACCCGACGCGCACCCGCAAGCTCCTCATGCATGGCGAGGAAATCCGGCGCCTGGTGGGCAAGGTGGAGCAGCGCGGCTATACCCTGATCCCGCTCGACCTGCATTTCACCAAAGGGCGCATCAAAATCCAGATCGCGCTTGCCAAGGGCAAGCTCAAGCACGATAAGCGGGCGTCGGAGCGCGAGAAGGAATGGCAGCGGGAGAAGACCCGCCTTTTGCATCGTCGCTGAGCGCGGGCGCGGTCCCTGCCAGAGACAGCCACGTAGAGACGACGGTGTCGGGGTTGAGCGAAAGGCTCTCGATCCCCTGTTCCATCAGCCAGCGCGCGAAATCGGGATGGTCGGACGGCCCCTGGCCGCAGATGCCGACGTACTTTCCCTGCTTGCGGCAGGCGCGGATCGCCATTTCGAGCATCGCCTTGACCGCGCCGTCGCGTTCGTCGAAGCCGGCAGCCACCAGTCCGGAATCGCGGTCCAGGCCGAGCGTGAGCTGCGTCAGGTCGTTGGAGCCGATCGAGAAGCCGTCGAAGAATTCGAGGAATTGCTCGGCGAGGATGGCGTTGGACGGCAGCTCGCACATCATCACCAGGCGCAAGCCGTCCTGCCCGCGCTTGAGTCCGTTTTCCGCCAGCAGCTGCACCACGCTGCGCGCCTCGTGCAGGGTCCGCACGAACGGCACCATCAGTTCGACGTTGGTCAGCCCGAGCTCATTACGCACCCTGCGCAGCGCCGCGCATTCGAGCTCGAAGCAGCCTCTGAAATCTAATCCCAGGTAGCGCGAAGCGCCGCGAAATCCGAGCATCGGATTTTCCTCGTCGGGTTCGTAGCGCACGCCGCCGATCAGCTTGCGGTACTCGTTCGACTTGAAATCCGACAGCCGGACGATCACCGGCTTGGGCCAGAACGCCGCGGCGATCGTGGCCACGCCCTCGACCATTTTTTCGCGGAAAAACGCCTTCGGGTCCGCATAGCCGCGCGCGGCGTGCTCCACGCGCGCTTTCAGGTCTTGCGGCAGATCGGGCCAGTCGATGCAGGCCCTGGGATGGACGCCGATTTCGTTGTTGATGATGAATTCGAGCCGTGCCAACCCGACGCCCGCGTTCGGCAGCTGCGCGAAACCGAAGGCCAGCTGCGGATTGCCGATGTTCATCGCGATCTTGACCGGAATCTGCGGCAGCTCAACGCGCTCGCTGGTGGTGACCTCGAACGGCACGGCGCCCGCGTAGACGTTGCCCGTGTCGCCCTCGGCGCAGGACACCGTGACCGACCCGGCATCGGCGAGCCGGGTGGTGGCGTCGCCGCAGCCGATCACGGCCGGAATGCCCAGCTCGCGCGCGATGATCGCCGCATGGCAGGTCCGGCCGCCGCGGTTGGTCACGATGGCGGCGGCAAGCTTCATCACCGGTTCCCAGTTGGGATCGGTCATGTCGGTGACCAGCACGTCGCCCTTCTTCACGCTCGACATCTTCGAGGCGTCTTTCACGATGCGCACGGGTCCGGCGCCGATCTTCTGGCCGATCGCCCTGCCGCTGGCGAGAAGCCGGCCCGTACCCTTGAGCCGGTAGCGTTCTTCGCCGCTCGCGCGCTTGCTGGAACGCACGGTCTCGGGTCGGGCCTGCAGCACGTGAATGCGGCCGTCCACGCCGTCCTTGCCCCATTCGATGTCCATCGGGCGCCCGTAGTGCTTCTCGATCATGCAAGCTATGCGGGACAGCTCGAGCACGTCGTTGTCCGAAAGAGAGAACCGGTCACGTTCCGCCGCAGGCAGGTCTTCGGTGCGCACCGAGCGCCCGGCGGAAGCCTCTCCGGAAAAAACCATCTTCTGCGACTTGGAACCGAGCCGCCGGCGCAGGATCGCGGGTTTCCCGGCCGCCAGCATCGGCTTGTGGACGTAGAACTCGTCCGGGTTCACCGCGCCTTGCACCACCAATTCGCCCAATCCCCAGGACGATGTGATGAACACGACATCGCGGAAACCCGACTCGGTGTCGAGCGTGAACATCACGCCGCTCGCCCCCAGGTCGCTGCGCACCATCTGCTGAACCGCGGCCGACACCGCGACAGCGCCGTGCGCGTAGCCCTGGTGGGCCCGGTAGGAGATGGCGCGGTCGTTGTAGAGGGACGCAAACACCCGACGGATCGCGCCCAGGATCTGGTCCGCGCCCCGGATGTTCAGGAAGGTTTCCTGCTGGCCTGCAAAAGAGGCCTCGGGCAGGTCTTCAGCGGTTGCAGAAGACCGGACAGCAAATGAAGTATCGCTTGATGTTTCAGATATAAGAATATGATAATAAGAGCGTATATCATTATCAACGTCGGGAGGAAATGGGGTTCGCTCGATCCAACCTCGGATCTCCGCGCCAGCTTTCGCCAATGCCTCGACGTCCTGCGGATCCAGCGACTTGATGCGCTCGGCGATGCGCCGATCGAGCCCATCAGCGCCGAGGAACGTCTCGAAGGCCCGCGCAGTGGTGGCGTAGCCCCCGGGCACCCGGACACCGGCCTGGGAAAGCCCGCTGATCATCTCGCCAAGCGAGGCATTCTTGCCCCCGACCCTGGGCAGGTCGGCCATGCGGAGATCTTTGAGCCACGCAACGTGCATTTCCTTGGTATTTTATCCGCCATGCCGCAGCGTCGCACCGTGTTCTTTGTCTCCGACGGCACCGGCATCACGGCGCAGATGCTGGGACACAGCCTGCTCACCCAATTCGAGGGCATGGAGTTCGACCAGGTGACCCTGCCGTTCGTCGACAGCGTCGACAAGGCCCACGATTGCCTGGAGCGCATCGAGCGGGAGTCGCTGCGCGACAATGGCCGGCCGATCGTGTTCTCGACCCTGGTGAACGGCGACGTGCGTGAGGTCGTGCGCGGCGCGAATGCGCTGTTCGTGGACCTGTTCGGGGCCTTCATCGGCCCGCTCGAGGAGGGCCTCGGCGTGAAGTCGAACCACACCATCGGCCGTTCGCACAGCGCGATGGACAAGCAGGAATACAAGCAGCGCATCGAGGCGATCAATTTCTCGATGGCGCACGACGACGGCGCCTCGCACCGCGATCTGGGCGAGGCCGACGTCATCCTGGTGGGCGTGTCGCGCAGCGGCAAGACCCCCACCAGCCTCTACCTGGCGCTGCAGTTCGGCGTCAAGGCCGCAAACTACCCGCTGATCCCGGAGGATTTCTCCAGGGACGAGTTGCCCGAGGCGCTGCGCGGTTTCAAGAAGAAGCTCTACGGCCTCACCATCGCGGCGGAGCGGTTGCACGAGATCCGGCGCGAGCGCCGCCCGAACAGCCAGTACGCCGACCCTGCCAACTGCCGCCTCGAAGTTGCCCAGGCGGAGAGTCTGATGCGGCGCGAGGGCATCCATTGGATCAATTCCACCGCGAAATCAATCGAGGAAATCGCCACCACGATCCTGCGCGAGCTCAGGCTCGAACGGCACATTTACTAGGAACCGGAATTCCCTATCGCCTGATGGCGAGGACCAACGCGCCGAGGACGGTCGCAGCCAATTGATACTCGATGCGCGGCACGATAGCGGCGACGGTGCAGGCCGCCAGGATCAGCCGCAGCGGCCACCTGATCGTGTACTTGCCGACCAGCCCATGAAGTGCAAACGACGCGAAGGTGACCATCGCCGCGCCGAAGAACAGTGCAGTGGCGACATTGACAATACCGCCCTGCATGTTGAGGCCGGGATTGAACAGGAAGAAGAACGGCAGCACGAAGCCGCCCACCGCCAGCTTGACCGCATACGGGCCGAGCGCCATCGGATTGGTGCCTGCAATGGCGGCCGCGGCGAAATTCGCCACCGCCACCGGAGGCGTGATCGCGGACAGGCAGGCGAAATAGAGCATGAACAAGTGCACCTGCATCTCGGGCAGGTTGAATTGCTGGCGCAGCACGGGTGCAAGCAGCGCAGCACCGGTGATGTACACCGCTGGCGTCGGCATGCCCATGCCGAGGAGCACCAGCAACATGGCGGCGAGAATCAGCGTCGGCACGAGCATGCCGAAAGCCAGGTAGTTGATCAGGAGCGTGAATTTTCCCGCGAGCGCGCTGATCTCAATGGCGCCGATGACGATACCAGCCGCCGCTACGGCGCCCACCAGTGGTACCAGCTGCGTGATGGTATCGGTGCATACCCGAACGAAGCCGCGCGGCCCGATCGCGCTATCGGGCCAGAACCAGCTCAGCACGATCACCGCGGCGGTAGAACCGGCAGCCACGTAGGCGGGCGTATAGCCCATCATCAGCAGGGCGATTAGCGCGCCAAGCGGCAGCAGGTGGCGCCAGCCGCGCACAACGGCCCTGTGAAGAGGCACGATCTGCTCCTCGGGCATGGGCGCCTCGTCGTTGCGAACCGCCTCGTTGTGCACCAGGATGTAGATCGCCAGGTAGTAAAGGAGCGCTGGCAGCAGCGAGGCGAGCGCAATCGTGGCATAGGGGATGCCGGTGATATCGGACATGATGAACGCGACGGCGCCCATCACCGGCGGCAGCATCGCGCCCCCGCTCGACGCGGTTGCCTCGATCGCCGCGGCGCGCGCGGCCGGAATCCCCGTCTTCATCATGATCGGAATGGTGAGCGGCCCGGTGGTGGCGACGTCGGCAGTGGGGCTGCCGGAGACCGAGCCGTAGAGTCCGCTGGCGGTCACGCAGGCCTTGGCAGCACCGCCGACCATGCGCCCGGTGATGGCGCTCGCCACCTCGAAGAACAGCAGGCCGCCGCCCGCCCGTTCAAAGAAATTGCCGAACAGGACGAACAAGAAGGCGTAGGTTGCCGCCACTTCGATCGGCGAGCCGAAGATCCCGACCGGCATCACCGTCATCATCTCGATGAAGTAATTGACGCTGAAGTTCTCGTGCTTGAGCGGTCCAGGCATGTATTGGCCGAAGAAGGTGAATCCCAGCAGCACGAGGACCAGAGTGGTCAGGCCCCATCCGGTGCAGCGCCGGCACAGCTCGATCACCAGGGCGACCAGCGTGAAGCCCACCACCGTGTCCGCGAGGGTGGGCTGGGAAAAACCGCGGCTCCAGTGCAGGAAGCGGTCATCCAGGACGATGTAGTAGAGCGCGACGGCGAACGACAGGCATGCAAGAGCGATATCGGTCCAGGCGAGTGCCTTGCGCTCCGGTCTGGATGTCGTCGTCAGAAATGCCACGGGAAACGTGATCGCGATGAAGATCGCGATGTCGAGATGGAAATTAGCGGTAAACGCGCGTGCCCAGATACCGAATGCTTCGAGCGCTCCGTGCGGCAGGCCGGCCTGCGGGATTTCGGCAGCGGCGCGCAGCGCCAGGTCGCCGACGACCGTGGCGAGGGCGCTCACCCAGAGGACGTAGAGCGCGGCCGCCACCGAGCCGGTGGAGATCAGCACCGCCCAGGCGCCGCCCGGACGGTGCCTGCCGCCTTCGCGCAGGAAACGCAAAATAATGCCCTACTTCAGCAGCCCCTTTTCCTTGTAATAGCGCAAAGCGCCCGGATGGACCGGCAGCGCAGCCGGATTCTCCGTCATGCCGGCGGTGGTAAACCCTTTCAGGGAGCCACCGATCTTCTGCACCCGGTCCTGATTGTCGCCGATCGCCTTGACATACTTGTACACCATCTCGTCGGAGGTGTGCGCGCCGACGAGCAGCGCGACCCACTGCCGGATCGTGGGATAGCTCTTGTCCAGGAATGGATAGTCGTCCTTGGTCACCGTGCCGACGCGAAAATTGAACACGTCAGCGGCCTGCTTGGTCTTGGCGGGATCGTCGTCGATCCACATCAGTGGGCGCTTGCTCGCGACGTCCTTTATCAGCGAGTCGCCCAGGTTACGCACGTTCATGAACACGTCTGCCTTGTCGTCGAGTATCGCGTTGAGCCCGATGGTGCTGTTGCCGAGCACGTAGCTGCCGCCCCATTTCTGAATGTCGTCGATGGTGAATCCGTGCGCCTTCATCATTTCGTACGGCCCGCCGATGGTGGTCTGCGGATTGTCCGGTCGGTTGATCGCGAGACGCAGCCTGGGTTTCTTGGCGGCGATGTCCGCGAATGACTTGATGCCGTTTGCATCGGCCCATGCCTTGGTCATCAGCACATGGATGTACTGGACGTTGTAAAGCATCATCGCAAAGCTGAATTTCCCCTTCAGCGGCGCGGAGTACGGGGATTTTCCTTCGTTGGCGAGCCGGACTTCGGTGCCGGTCGCGGTCGCCGTAAAGTTGGCCTTGCCGTCGGCGATGGCAAGCACGCCGCCGCCCGGCGAATTCGGCATGAACGATACGGACGAACCGGGGTAGGCGTCGCGCACCACCGCGTTCAGGCCCTCGACCATCGTGCGCGGGTAACCGTCGGGCGTCGCCCCGGTGACCGTGACGGTGATCGGGTTCTTGTCGTTGAAATCGGCGATTGCGGGGGATGCCGCGATCGCCAGGACCGCTGCGGCAATCACAAAGCGCAATTTCGACATTCTTTCCTCCTCCGTGAAAAGTGTGCGAGTGTACCGCGACTACAGCACCTGCGTGCCGGATACCTTCAGCAACCTGGCCCACTTGGCGTATTCGTCCTGGATATAGCGCGCGAATTCCTCGGGCGTATTGCCGATGACGTCTATCGCCGCCGCGGCAAGCACCGCGCGCACCTCTGGCTGCTGCAACACCTGCGCGATGTCGGCATGCAGCTTGCGCACCACTCCCGCATGCGTTCCGGCCGGAACGAGGACCCCGTACATGTTGTCCACCTGGAATCCCGGGTAGCCGGACTCCGCCACCGTCGGCACCTCGGGCAGCGCCGCGAGGCGCTGCGGACTGGTGACTGCAATCGCCACCAGCCTGCCTGCCTTGATGTGTGGCACGGTGGAGGGCATGGCCACGAAACCGAGTTTCACCTGGCCCGAGAGCAGTGCGGCGATGGCAGGCCCCGCTCCGGTGAACGGAATCGCCTGCATGTCGATTTTCGCCAGCGTCTTGAACAGCTCGCCGGACAGATGCCCCGCGAGACCGATGCCGGGCGTTGCATAGTCGACTGGCGACGTGCGCGCCAGCTGCTCGATGTCGCGCATCGAATTCAGCGGCAGGCTCGGATGTCGCGCGACGATGGTGGCGGAATTTCCGACCACGGTCACCGGGGCGAAATACCTAACGGATCGTAGCCGGGATCCTTGTACAGGCTGGGATTGCACATGAAGCCCGAGGTGGTGAGCAGCACCGTGTAGCCATCCGGGGCGGACCGGCTTCGCCGAATACTGCTGCGCCGGCGTGGGCGGCGCCAGCAACGCGAGGCAAGCCAGGAACCAGGCCAAACGAACGCCCTTGCGCAGATTCATGGCCCCGCTCTCCTCGAGCGTTCGTAAAAACAGATCGCGGCGGCGGCCGCGACATTCAGCGATTCGGTTCCGCCCTGCATCGGGATGGATATCTTAAGCGACGCGCATGCAGCGAGTGCCTCGCTCACGCCCCGCCCTTCGGCGCCGAAGATCCAGCCGATCCGTCCGGAAAGGTCGGCGTTCGAAAGGAGCACGCCGCCGCGCGGTACTGTGCAGACGATTTTCCCGGAAAATTCTCTTATTTTCCCGACAAGCTCCGCATCTTCCGTGATCTGGAGGGAAAAATGCGCGCCCGCCGCTGCGCGCAACACTTTCGGCGACCAGGCATCGGCACATCCCTTGCCGAGCACCGCGTGGCGGATTCCGAATGCAGTGGCACTGCGCAGGATGGTTCCCACGTTGCCGGAATCCTGAACGGCATCGAGCAACAGGCAGGCGTTGGCTGTCTTCAAATCCTGCGCGCCCAGCGGAATGGCGATCTCGGCGGCGATGCCGGCAGGCGCTTCAGCATCGACGATCGAACGGAAAACCGCATCGGCGAGCACCGTCGAGGATTTTCCGCCTAGTTTCGCCAATGCCATCAATTCCGGCCGGCCCGAAGCGGTCTTGCTGAGCATCAGGCTTTCGACTTTCCCTCCGGACTGGAGAAAGGCTGAAATCAGGTTTTCGCCCTCGATCATCGCGCGATGCTGCTTGCGGCGCGCACGTGCGTCGCGCGTCAGTTCCCGCCAGCGACGCACGCGCGGGTTGTCGCGCGAGGAGATGAACGTCATCTGCGCCCGAGAAGCCGGCGTACCGGCGCGAAGCTGCGCCGGTGGATCTCGCTCGGCCCGTAGCGCTCCAGGAGCACAAGGTGTTCCGGCGTCGGATATCCCTTGTGCCGGCCGAAACAATATTGCGGATAGCGCTCGTGCATGCGGCGCATTTCCGCGTCGCGCTCGGTCTTGGCGAGGATGGAGGCCGCCGAGATCACCGCATGCAGCCTGTCCCCGCGCACGATGGCACGCGTCCGGCAGGACAGCGCGGGGCAGCGGTTGCCGTCGATCCAGGCCTCGTCGGGCAGCATGCCCAGGCCTTCCACGGCACGTTGCATGGCGAGCATCGTGGCCTGCAGAATGTTGAGGCTGTCTATCTCTTCGACGGTAGCGTGCGCCACCGAATAGGCCAAGGCGCGTTCGCGAATCGATACAGACAGAATTTCCCGTCGTGAAGCGCTCAAGAGCTTCGAATCTTTCAGCCCTTCGATCGGCTTGCCCGCGTCCAGAACGACTGCGGCGGCATAAACAGGCCCTGCCAGCGGGCCTCGCCCCGCTTCATCGACTCCGCATACGTTAGCTCCGGCCCGCATCCAGAACCGCCAGCACCACATCCGCGGCCTTCTGCGCGGTGTTCTGCCGCAAGGTGGCGTGGATCTCGTGGAACTTCGCGACTTGCCTGCGCTGCGTGCCCGCATCGTGCAATAGTTCGAGCAGCGCATTGGCGAGGTTTCCCGGGGTGGCGTTTTCCTGCACGAATTCCGGCACCACCTGCTCTGCCGCGAGGATGTTCGGCAGGCCGATGCAAGGCAGGTAGAGCATCCTGCGCATCAGCGCCCAGGTGAACGGCGACTGCTTGTAGGCGATGACCATGGGCGTCTTGAACAACGCGGTCTCCAGCGTCGCCGTGCCGCTCGCCACCAGGGCGATGTCAGCGGCGGCAAGCGCTTCGTGCGAATGCCCGAAGAGCAGCGTCAGGGGCAGGTTTTTCGCGTCGTGGCGGCGCAATGCCGCTTCGAACATCTCGCGCGTCGCGCGCGAGGCGGTGGGACAGACAAAATACGCGTCGGGCAGGTCCTGCAGCAGGCGGCGCGCCGTGAGCACGAACAGGTCCGCCATGTAATGCAATTCCGAGCGCCGGCTGCCAGGGAGCAGCGCCACCACGCGGCTGCCGGCCGGCACACGCAAATCGGTGCGCGCCTTGGCCTTGTCCGGGTCCATCGGGATCACGTCGGCGAGCGGATGGCCGACGTAGGTCACCGCAAGCCCTTCTTTCTCGTACAGGGCCGGCTCGAACGGGAACAGGGCCAACAGGTGGGTGACCGAGCGCGCAATGCGGCGAGTGCGCCAGCCGCGCCACGCCCAGATGGAGGGGCTGACATACTGGATTGCGGGAATGCCCGCGTCCTTCAGCTTGCGCTCGAGATCGAG
>SHXL01000082.1 GCA_009693345.1 Betaproteobacteria bacterium | reverse complement strand
TCGCGGCTGGGTTTCTGTCCGGCAAATACCGCAGCAAGGCGGATCTCGCGAATAGCGCCCGCGCCGATAGCGTCGGAAAATACTTGAACAAGCGCGGCTTCAAGATCCTCAAGGGCCTCGACGCAGTCGCAAAGTCGCACGGCGCGAAGCCCGCTGAAGTTGCGCTCTCGTGGCTTATTGCTCGAGAGGGAATAACCGCGCCGATTGCCAGCGCGACAAACATCGACCAAGTAGACAGCTTGGTGCGCGCGACTCAACTGAACCTGTCCGCAGAAGAAATCCAGTCCCTAACCACAACGTCAGCTTGATGTGTCCCGACGCAGAGGTCGCCGTCGGCAGGAAGTGGTGGGGTGCCCACCGTCCAACCTACCACCAGATGTTGGCTTTCGACGGCGGGCTCAACCGGTCAATGCAACACTTCAGCAAGTTTATCGGCAGGCGAAGCAAACCCCAAGGTCTGCCTGGGACGTTGGTTCAGGCGCAAGGCGATGCTGTTCAGGTACGCCTGGGAGTAAATCGACAGGTCCCGTCCCTTGGGGAAGTACTGGCGTAGCAGGCCGTTGGTGTTCTCGTTGCTGCCGCGCTGCCAGGGGCTGCGCGGATCGCAGAAGTAGACCTGGACGTCGGTGGCCAAGGTAAAGGCCTTGTGGTCGGCCATTTCTTTGCCGCGATCCCAGGTGAGCGACCGGCGCAACTCCTGAGGCAAGGTACGCACGTGCTTGCTCAGCGCGTTGACCACGCTCGCGGTGTCCTTGCCCGCAACCTTGATCAGCATCGCGAAGCGAGATTGGCGCTCAACCAGCGTCACGATGTGCGTGTTGTTCGCTCCTGAGAGAAGATCGCCTTCCCAGTGCCCTGGCACGGCGCGATCCTCGACCTCGGCGGGGCGCTCGCGGATCGAGACCGCATCGACGATCTGCCCAAGCGGTCTGCTCTTTGTGGTGCGGCCTTTGGCTTGGCGCATTTGCCGCGCTGTGCGCAAGTGCCGCATCAGCTCCTTCTTGAGCACGGCACGGGCCTGCACAAACAAACTGCGGTAGATGGTCTCGTGGGACACCTGCATCCCTTCCTCGGCAGGGAAGTCTCGCTTGAGCCAGCCGGAGATCTGCTCCGGCGACCACTGGAGCGCCAGCTTCTCGGCAACGCGCCATCGTAACCGCGGATGGGTGGCCAGGCGACAGCGCTTGGGCCGCAGCGCCCGCGCCCAGGCATCGGTGTCGGCTTCGCTTGCCCGGTAAGCGACTCGCCCTCCGTGCCGCTTGAGCTCTCGGCGCACCGTGGACGGTGCTCTTCCCAACAGGGCAGCAATCCGGCGTATCGACCGGCCCGCGGCAATCCCGCGCGAGATCTCCTCGCGCTCCTGCGGCCTTAATGCTCCCGCTGCTCGCCGCCGCGCCGGTGGCGAGATCCCGCCACCCAGCGCCAGGATGCGCTGCACCCCGCTCTTGTTCCTGCGCTCAAGCGCTCGGGCAATGTCGGCCACGCATTGACCAGCCCTCCAGCGTCCCCCGAGTTCGGTCTTCTGCTTCGCCGTGAACCAGATCCGTGCAACTTCCGCCATACACACCCCCTATCCGGCAAGATTAGAAGGTGTTGCGTCGATCGGTTGAGCCCGCCACCCGAAGCCGACATTGGGAAATTGCCAGAATCGGCAATATCCGGTGGTTTTTACTGCGCCGCACGACTGACCTTCGATAACTTTCTGCCCCCGCACGGTGGGCACTAGGCGATACCCGCATCGCCTCTAAAGCGGCTGGCACGGGTATCTAAAGCGGGTAGATTTGCGAGTATCTAGCGCCTTTAGGATCATGTTTTCATAGAGCGAAGGGCGGTTTTGGGCGAAGATGACCGCCGTCGCGTTTGCCTTCAGCCCGGCTTTGACGATTTCGCGCGGGTAGACCGAGGTCTGCGTGAGCGTGCCGCGGAACAGTTCGTCGAATGAAATTACGCGGTGCTGGGCGTCCAGCCAGAGGCAGACGAAGACCTCATGCTGGCGGTCCGCGATCACCAGCTGCAGGTAGTCGCGCACCGCGCCGGGGGAGGTCAGGGCGCTCGCCGAGCGCATGCCGTCCTTCAGGCTGCGGCGGGCGAGCTCCATCGCCGCCTCGAATTGCGCCCGCTTGGCCGGCCCGAGTCCCTTCACGTTCGTGAGGTCCGCAGCGAACAGGCCGGCGACGCCCTTGAACCTGGTCAGGAGATCGCACCCGAGATCCACCGCGCTTTTGCCCCGGAATCCCGTCCGGAGCACCACTGCGAGCAGATCCGCGTCGCTCAGGGCGGCGGCGCCTTGCGCGAGCAGGCGCTCGCGCGGGCGTTCTCCGAGGGGCCAATCCGAAATCGCCATATGAATTAAAATCCCGATCCCTTAACCCCTTGGGTGCCCAGCCCGATGACCTTGACGGGAAAGCGCATTTTGCTCGGCGTGACCGGCGGTATCGCCGCCTACAAGGCGGCGTCGCTCGTCCGCGCCCTGGTCAAGTCCGGCTGCGACGTCCGGGTCGCCATGACCGAGGCGGCGACCCGGTTCGTGACACCAGTCACCATGCAGGCGCTGGCGGGCCAGACCGTCTGGACGGACCTGTGGGACCCGCGCATCGCCGACAACATGTCGCACATCGAGCTGTCGCGCGACCGCGACCTGGTGCTGGTTGTGCCGGCCAGCGCGGACTTCCTCGCCAAGATTGCGCTCGGCCTGGCCGATGACCTGCTTGCCACGCTGGTGCTGGCCAGACGCTGCGGGCTGATGGTGGCGCCGGCGATGAACGTAGAGATGTGGGACAACCCGGCGACACAGAGAAACCTGCGGACCTTGCGCGAAGATGGCGTCGTTTTCGCGGGGCCTGCGGCGGGCGACCAGGCCTGCGGTGAGACCGGCATGGGGCGCATGCTCGAGCCGGAGCAGATCCTAGCCGAGGTCGAGGCCTGGTTCCAGCCCAAGCTGCTCGCCGGCAAGCGCGTGCTGGTGACGGCGGGCCCGACTGAAGAGCCGATCGACCCGGTGCGCGTGATCACCAATTCGAGTTCCGGGAAAATGGGATTCGCGGTGGCACGCGCGGCGCGAGAGGCGGGCGCCAGTGTGACGCTGATCAGCGGACCGGTGGCCCTGGCGACTCCGGAGGGGGTGGCGCGGGTGAACGTGCGCAGCGCCCAGCAGATGTTCAACGAGGTGAAGGCCGCCCTGGAGGGCAGCGACATCTTCATTTCCGTTGCGGCCGTCGCGGATTGGAAATTGAAAAAACCTTTCGACAAGAAAATAAAGAAGAGTAGCGGCCTCGCCCCGGTGCTCGAGTTCGAGGAGAACCCGGACATCCTCGCCTGGGTCGCGTCGCGCAAGAACGCGCCGTTCTGCGTCGGTTTCGCGGCCGAGAGCGAAAAGGTGGAAGAAAACGCGAAGGCCAAGCGCGCGAAGAAGGGCGTGCCGCTGATCGCTGCGAACCTCGCGCAGGAGGCCCTAGGCGCCGACGACAACGCACTCACGTTGTTTGACGCACGCGGCAAGCATTCGCTGGGGCGCGGCCCCAAGCTGGAACAGGCGCGCAAGCTGCTGGCGCACGTCGCCGGCATGCTGCAGAAAGCGAAGCGCTGACTTGCGCAAGCTGGATGTGAAGATCCTCGATCCGAGGATTCGTGAAATGCTGCCGCAGTACGGCACGCCCGGCGCCGCCGGCCTCGACCTGCGCGCCTGCCTGGAGGCGCCGCTCGAATTGAAGCCGGGGGACAGCCAGCTGGTGCCCTCAGGAATTGCGATTCACATCGGCGACCCGGATTTCGCCGCCATTGTTCTGCCGCGCTCTGGGCTCGGCGCCAGGCACGGCATCGTGCTCGGCAACCTGGTCGGCCTGATCGACTCCGATTACCAGGGGCAGGTGTTCGTTTCGGTCTGGAACCGGAGCAGTACCGCGTTCACCATTCAACCGATGGACCGCATCGCGCAGCTGGTGGTCGTCCCGGTGCAGCAGGTGGAATTCAACGTGGTCGAGGACTTCCATTCATCGAGCCGCGGCGCCGGCGGCTTCGGCAGTACGGGGAAAAACTAGCCGAGGGAATCGGCCCAGATGGTGCGGGCCCAGTTCCAGGCGTAGGTGCCCTCGGCTTCGGTGCGCGCGGCCGACACGCCACCCGATCCAGGCACGGTCTTGAGCGTGCGGTCCTTTTCATCCCAGGCATGCACTGACGATACGCGGATCGCTTCTTTCTGCGAGACGAAGCTGTAGCAGGTATTGAGGATCTGCATCGGCGCCGGCGTGCGGCCGCCGAGGATTTCGACAATCGCCGCCGCCGCGATCTTGGCGTGGTTGTTCGCCATGCTGCCCGACTTGGGCATCGCAGGCGCCGAGAGCGTTGCGTCGCCGAGCACATGGATGCCGGGCGCCGCCTTCGATTCCATCGTGCGCCAGTCCACGTCGCACCAGCGGTTGTTGGTGGTAATCAGGCCCGCCTTTTGCGCGATATCGCCCGCGCGGTGCGGCGGGACCACGTTCAGCACATCGCCCCTGACGTCTTCCACCTCGAGCTTGACGGTCATGGTCGCCGGATCGACGCCGATCGCCTTGGCGTTGCCCCGATATTCGAGGATGCCGGGGTAAAGGTCCTTCCAGGCGGCCTTGAACAGGCCCCCCTTCGAGGTGACGTCCGGATTGGCATCGAGCACCAGTACCTTGGAGCGCGGCTTGGCCTGCTTGAAGTACGCCGCGACCATGCTCGCGCGCTCGTAGGGTCCCGGCGGGCAGCGATAGGGCGCCAGCGGGATCGAAAGGACGTAGACGCCGCCGTCGCGCATCTGCTCGAGTTGCCGGCGCAGTGCGACCGTCTGCGCTCCTGCTTTCCACGCATGCAGCACGCGGCCGGAATTCATCGCCGCCTCGAAGCCCTGGATTTCGCCGAAATTGAAATCGATTCCCGGGGAGACAACCAGGCGCTCGTAGGAGATATCGTCGCCACGGCCGAGGCGCACGACCCTCCTTTGCGCATCGATCGCAACCGCTTCATCCTGCACCACCTGCACGCCATGGCGGCGCAAGGCGTCGTAGCCGTGGCTGATCTCCTGCATGCTCGAATATCCAGCCAGTACGAGATTGGAGATCGGGCACGAGGTGAAGGCGCTCTCGCGCTCGACCAGCACCACGTCGAGCGACGGATCCCACAGGCGGATGTATTTCGCCGCCGTGGCGCCGCCAAAGCCGCCGCCAACCACCACCACCCGCGCCTTGGATGGGACAGCACTCGCGCATCCGGCCAGGCTAGCCAGCGAGCTGGCTCCTGCGGTTGCACCCGCGAACTTGAGGAATTCCCTGCGTTTCATGCCGCCTCCTAGCGCTTCTGCGCCGCGAACCAGGCCGCGAGCGCCTCAATCTGCGGATCGCTGTAGCCCTTGGCGATCTGGTGCATGACGGTGGCCGGCCGCTTGCCGTCCCGGAAAGCTCGCATTTGCGTTGCAATGTGATCGCGCGGCAGGCCTGCGAGCGGAATCAGCGGGCTGTCGTTGGTGGCGCTGCGTCCCTCGGTGCCATGGCAGATCGAGCATGCCGCGGCCAGGTTGCGCCCTTGAAGCTCCTGAGCGGTTGCGGGGATCGCGGCCAAGGCAGCCGCGGCAAGAACGAGAAACCTCATATGAACTCTCCGGTGCGCCGCGCCGTCAGACCACCGGTTCAGCCGCGGCGGGCGGCGTCGCAGGAGTCTGCTCTTCGAAGCGCAGGATGACCTTCTCGCCTTCGTCGACGTCGATGGTGACCTTGCCGCCGTGCACCAGTTTGCCGAACAGCAACTCGTCGGCGAGCGCGCGGCGTATGGTGTCCTGGATGAGGCGCGCCATCGGGCGCGCGCCCATCAGCGGATCGAAGCCTTTTTTCGCCAGGTGCTCCTTCAGTGCCTGCGTGAAACTCGCCTCGACCTTCTTCTCGGTCAACTGCTCGTCGAGTTGCATGAGGAACTTGTCCACCACGCGCATGATGATTTCCGGCGACAGCGCGCCGAACGAGATCACCGCATCGAGGCGGTTCCTGAACTCCGGCGTGAACATCTTCTTGATCGCTTCCAATTCGTCGCCGGCCTTCACTGATTTCGTGAAGCCCATCGAGTTCTTCGCCAACGACTCGGAGCCCGCATTGGTGGTCATGACGATCACGATATTGCGAAAATCGGCTTTGCGGCCGTTGTTGTCGGTGAGCGTGCCGTGGTCCATCACCTGCAGCAGGATGTTGAAGATGTCCGGGTGCGCCTTCTCGATCTCATCCAGTAGCAGAACCGCGTAGGGTTTCTTGGTGATCGCCTCGGTAAGCAGGCCGCCCTGCTCGAAGCCGACATAGCCCGGCGGCGCGCCGATCAGCCGGCTCACCGCGTGCCGCTCCATGTATTCGGACATGTCGAAACGGATCAGCTCGATGCCCATGCAGTAGGCGAGCTGGCGCGCCACCTCGGTCTTGCCGACGCCGGTCGGGCCGCTGAAGAGGAAACTGCCGATCGGTTTCTGCGGGCTGCCCAGGCCGCTGCGCGCCATCTTGATGGCGGCGGTGAGCGCATCGATCGACGGATCCTGGCCGAACACCACCGCCTTCAGGTCGCGGCCGAGGTTGGCGAGCGCGCTGCGGTCGTCGGTGGAGACGCTGCGCGGCGGGATGCGCGCGATCTTGGCAATGATGTCCTCGATCTCGGTCTTGCCGATGACCTTTTTCTGCTTCGCCTTGGGCGCGATGCGTTGCGCCGCACCCGCCTCGTCAATGACGTCGATCGCCTTGTCAGGCAGGTGCCGGTCGTTGATGTATTTGGCCGAAAGCTCGGCCGCCGTGGTTAGGGCGTTGGCCGTGTATTTAACGGCGTGGTGCGCTTCATACCTCGTTTTCAGGCCCTTCAGGATCTCCACCGTCTCCTCGATCGAGGGTTCGACGACGTCAATCTTCTGGAAGCGCCGCGTCAGCGCGTGGTCCTTCTCGAACACGCCGCGGTACTCCAGGTAGGTGGTGGCGCCGATGCACTTCAGCTGGCCGGTGGAGAGCGCCGGCTTGAGCAGGTTGGAGGCATCCAGCGTGCCGCCAGAGGCCGCGCCGGCGCCGATCACGGTGTGGATCTCGTCGATGAACAGGATCGCGTTCGGGTTGTCCACCAGCTGCTTGAGCACCGCCTTCAGGCGCTGCTCGAAATCGCCGCGGTATTTGGTGCCGGCGAGCAGCGCGCCCATGTCCAGCGCGTAGACGGTGGATTTTTCCAGCAGTTCCGGCACGCTGCCCTCGACGATGCGGCGCGCGAGGCCCTCTGCAATCGCGGTCTTGCCGACCCCGGCTTCGCCCACCAGCAGGGGGTTGTTCTTGCGCCGGCGGCAAAGCGTCTGGATCACGCGCTCGATTTCCCTGTCGCGGCCGATCAGGGGGTCGATCTTGCCAGCCAGTGCCTGGGCATTCAGGTTCAGCGTGTAGTTGTCGAGCGGGCTGTTGGCGGCCTCGGCCGGATTTTCCTGCTCGGACTCCGGTTCGCCCTTGCCCTGCTGCGGCTGGGTTCTCTTGGTAATGCCGTGCGAGATGTAGTTGACGACGTCCAGCCGCGTGATGCCTTGCTGCTGGAGGAAGTACACCGCGTGCGAGTCCTTCTCGCCGAAGATCGCCACCAGCACGTTGGCGCCGGTGACTTCCTTCTTGCCCGAGGACTGCACGTGCAGGATGGCGCGCTGGATGACGCGCTGGAAGCCCAGCGTGGGCTGCGTGTCCACTTCACGGTCGGCCGCAATGCGCGGTGTCTGCTCGGTGATGTGCTGGGTGAGGTTCTTGCGCAGCTCATCCATATTAACGCCGCAGGAGCGCAGCACCTCGGCCGCGGTCGGGTTGTCCAGCAGGGCGAGCAGCAGGTGCTCCACAGTGATGAACTCGTGACGCTTCTGCCGCGCCTCGACAAACGCCATGTGCAGGCTGACTTCGAGTTCCTGGGCGATCATTTCAGGTTTCCTCCATCACACACTGCAAGGGATGCTGGTGCTTGTGCGCGTAGGCCGTGACCTGCTGGACCTTGGTCGAGGCCACGTCGTGCGGATAGACCCCGCAGACGCCCATGCCTTCGCGGTGAACTTTGAGCATCACCTGGGTCGCCCGCTCTCGGTTCATGCCGAAAAATTTCTGCAGTACCAGCACGACGAACTCCATCGGTGTGTAGTCGTCGTTGAGCAGCAATACCTTGTACATCGGCGGAAGTTTTACCTTCGCCTTTTTCGTTTCGAGTACCGAGTCGTTCTTGTGCTGCATGCATTTGGTGGTCTACCGTTTGTATCCTAATCAATGCGGGGGGAGAGTGCAAACCCCGAAGATGGATCGCTTGCGCTGCGGCCGGGGGCGCTTGACGAGGGTTCCCAAGGCGCGTAGAAGCCGCCAATTACCTGCCCTGGGCGAAAAAACCGCCCTCGTGCGGCTTTTTTTGGGGCCTTCGCGCGGTCAGGCGGCGAGGGCGTCGATCACGGCGTTGAAAGTGGCGCTCGGGCGCATCACCGGTCCGGCCTTGGCCGGATTTGACGCGTAGTAGCCTCCGATATCCACCGGCTTGCCCTGCACGGCATTCATCTCGTCGACGATCTTCTTCTCGTTGTCGGCCAGCGTCCTGGCCAGAGGCGAGAAATATGCCTTGAGTTCCGCGTCCTCGTTCTGGGCGGCGAGCGCCTGTGCCCAGTAGAGGGACAAATAGAAATGGCTGCCGCGGTTGTCCAGCTGCCCCGTCTTGGGCGAGGGATTCTTGCTGTTGTCGAGCAGCTTGCCGGTCGCTTCGTCCAGCGCCTTGGCGAGGACCATGGCCTTCTTGCTATGGTGCTTGTAGCCGACGTCCTCAAGCGACACTTCGATGGCCATGAACTCGCCGAGCGAATCCCAGCGCAGATGGTTTTCTTCCACCAGCTGCTGCACGTGCTTGGGCGCCGAACCGCCGGCGCCGGTCTCGAACATCGCGCCGCCGGCCATCAGAGGAACGATCGACAGCATCTTCGCGCTGGTGCCCAGTTCCATGATCGGGAACAGGTCGGTGAGGTAGTCGCGCAGGATGTTTCCGGTCACCGAGATGGTGTCCTTGCCGCGGATCACGCGCTCCAGCGTGAAGCGCATCGCGCGCACCTGCGACATGATCTGGATGTCCAGCCCGGTCGCGTCGTGGTCCTTGAGGTAGCGCCGCACCTTCTTGATGATCTCGTTCTCGTGCGGGCGGTATTCGTCCAGCCAGAACACCGCCGGGGTGTTCGACTGCCGCGCGCGCGTGACCGCGAGCTTGACCCAGTCGCGCACCGCGGCGTCCTTGGTCTGGCACATGCGCCAGATGTCGCCGGCTTCGACGTTCTGCTCCATCAGCACGTGGCCGTCGTGGTTGTCGACGATGCGCGCCGCGCCGTCCTCCGGGATTTCGAAGGTCTTGTCGTGCGAGCCGTATTCCTCGGCCTGTTGCGCCATCAGGCCGACGTTGGGCACCGTGCCCATGGTCTTCGGGTCGAAGGCGCCGTTGGTCTTGCAGAAGTTGATGACCTCTTGGTAGATGCGCGCGAAGGTGGACTCGGGCAGCACCGCCTTGGTTTCGTACATCTTGCCGTCCGGCCCCCACATCGTGCCGCCGACGCGGATCATCGCCGGCATCGAGGCGTCGACGATGACGTCGTTGGGGTTGTAGAGGTTGGTGATCCCCTTTGCCGAATCGACCATCGACAGGCGCGGACGCTTCGCCTCGCAGGCCTTGATGTCGGCCTCGATATCCGCGCGCTTGGCCTCCGGCAAGGTCTTGATCTTCTCCAGCACGTTGGAGAAGCCGTTGTTGACGTGGACGCCGAGTTCGGCGAACAGCTTGCCGTGCTTCTCGAACAGGTCCTTGTAGAACACCCGCACCGCATGCCCGAATACGATCGGGTGCGAGACTTTCATCATCGTCGCCTTGACATGCAGCGAAAACAGCAGGTCGTGCTTCTTGCAATGCTCGAGCTCTTTCTCAAAGAAGGCGCACAGGGCCTTCTTGCTCATGTACATGCTGTCGATCACCTCGCTCTCGAGCAGCACAACCGAGGGCCGCAGGACGATGGTCTTGCCGCTTTTTGTGACGAGATTCATGCGCACGTCGCAGGCGTGCGACAGGGTCATCGATTTTTCGCCGTGGTAGAAGTCGCCGGCATGCATGTGAGAGACGTGGGTGCGCGAGGCTGGATCCCATGGGGACATTGAATGCGGATTCTTGCGCGCGTAGCGCTTGACCGCGGCGGGGGCGCGCCGGTCCGAATTACCTTCGCGCAGGACCGGATTGACCGCGCTGCCCAGTATCTTGGAATAACGCGCCTCGATCGCCTTTTCCGCGTCGTTCTTCGGGGTCTCGGGATAGTCGGGCACCTTGAAGCCCTTGGACTGCAGTTCCTTGATCGCGGCGGTCAACTGGCCGACCGGCGCGCTGATGTTGGGCAGCTTGATGATGTTGGCCTCGGGCTTGAACGTCAGCTTGCCGAGTTCCGCGAGGTTGTTGGGTATGCGCTGCTCCGGCGTGAGGAAATCCGGAAATTCCCCGAGGATGCGAGCCGCAACGGAAATGTCGATTTCCTCGATCTCGATTCCCGCCGGCTTGGTGAAGGCGCGCAGGATCGGCAACAGGGAATAGGTCGCGAGGCGCGGGGCTTCGTCGGTAAGCGTGTAGATGATCTTGGGTTTTGCGGTGGACACGGGAGATCGCCTTTGAAAAGGGTGTGCGGTGACGCGGAAAGTCGATATCTTACGGCCAGAATTTCACATCGAAAGCGCGTTCGGTGAGCCAGACCGTGGCGACAAGTGCGATCGCAGCCGAGCCCCCGGCGAACACCAGCCGGCGGTAGAACCAGCTGCGGCGCAGGGCGTAGGCGAGCGGCAGAAACGCGCCGACGATCGCGAGTTGACCTGCCTCAACTCCGAGATTGAAGCCAACCAGAGCCAGCAGCAAAGCTCCCTGCGGCAGCCCGAGGTCCGCCAGCACGCTGGCGAAGCCGAAGCCGTGGATCAGGCCAAACGCGAACGCAACCGCCCAGCGCCGCTCGGCTACCAGGGGTTTCAGGTTGTTGAGCGCGGCAAGCACCACCGACAGCGCGATCGTCGATTCGACCAGGCGCGATGGCAGCGAAATCACCGCTAGCGCGGCGAGCGACAGCGTGATCGAGTGCGCGACGGTGAACGCGGTCACGACCTTGAAGACGTCCCCAAAGGTGTCTCGAAAGCGCTCCGCAGGGCTCCAGGTTTTACTCTTGAGAATTAAGATGGAAGGGAGCAAAAGAGA
>SHXL01000081.1 GCA_009693345.1 Betaproteobacteria bacterium | reverse complement strand
GTCTGCGCGAGGATCACCGTCGGCTGCCCGGCATGGCGCGACGCCGCGTGATAGGCCGCGTGAATCTTCACCGGGTCGTGGCCGCCGCGGCGCAGGCGGTCGATGTCCTCGTCCGACATGTGCGCCACCAGGTCGCGCAACTCGGGGTACTTGTTGAAGAAGTGCTCGCGGTTGAAGCGCCCGTCAGTCGCGGCGTAGGTCTGGAACTCCCCGTCCACCGTCTCGTGCAGGCGCTGCAGCAGCACGCCATCGTGGTCGCGCGCGAACAGCGGGTCCCAGTCGCCGCCCCACATGAGCTTGATCACGTTCCAGCCGTTTCCGGCGAACAGGCCTTCCAGCTCCTGCACGATCGAGCCGTTGCCGCGCACCGGGCCATCCAGGCGCTGCAGGTTGCAGTTGACGACGAAGATCAGGTTGTCGAGCCCCTCGCGTGCGGCGATCGACAATCCTGCCAGCGACTCGGGCTCGTCCATCTCGCCGTCGCCGACGAAGGCCCAGACTTTGCGGCCCGCGGTCTTCAGGATCGCGCGGTTCTCCAGATAACGCATGAAGCGCGCCTGGTAGATCGCCTGCAAGGGGCCCAGCCCCATCGAACCGGTGGGGAACTGCCAGAATGTCGGCATCAACCAGGGATGCGGGTAGGAGGACAGCCCGCGCCCTGCCGTCTCGCGACGGTAATGCGCGAGTTGCTCTTCGGTGAGCCGGCCTTCGAGGTAGGCCCGCGCGTAGACACCGGTCACCGAGTGCGGCTGGAAATAGACCAGATCGCCGTCTTGCCCGGCGCGGAAAAAATGATTGAAGCCAACCTCGAACAAATCCGCCGCCGAGGCATAGCTGGCGATGTGCCCGCCCAACTCCCCGGAGAGCTTGTTGGCGCGCACCACCATCGCCAGCGCGTTCCAGCGGATGATCGCCGAGAGGCGCTGCTCGATCTCGATATTCCCCGGGAACTGCGGCTGGTGCTCCAGCGCGATGCTGTTCTTGTAGGGCGTGTTGAGGACCGGTGGCATGCGCACGCGCCGGGTGCGGGCGTGGTCGAGCAGCTTGCGCAGGATGAAGGCGGCGCGCTCGGGGCCTTCTTTTTCCAGCAGGGCGTCAAATCCCTCCAGCCATTCTTTCGTTTCGACCGGATCGAGGTCCTGCGGTGCGACGCGCCAGTGCGCGGCTAGATCGTGGAGCTTTGTCATGGCTGCAAATAGTACCCCCGCGCGCGCGAATGGCGCGCCTAGGTCCCCCGAAGTTCAGCGCAGACGTTCCGGCAGCGCGTTTCGCGCAAGCGGAAGGCGGCAATCACGCCCAACAGAGCGACCAGCGCCAGCAAACCCACCGCCCCTTGGTAGCCCACCAGCGCGGGAGAGCCGGCGGAGCGATCCAGGATCCAGCCCACCAGCGGCTGCAGCAGCGCGACGCCTAGAAACCCGCCGGCATTCACGAGGCTGGTCGCCGTCCCCGCCAGCGAGGGCGGATTCAGTTCCTTTGCCAGCGCCCAGCACAGCACCGATTCCGCCATGCTGATGCCCATGAAAACGAAGGCCGCAAGCGAGGCTGCATACGGCAGATGCCAGCCCAGCACCCACGGCGTCCAGCTCGCGAGATAGAGGAGCGCGAGACCGCGCAGCAGCGGGCGCCGCAGGCCGAGCCGGTCGGAAAGCGCGCCTACCGCCGGCGCACCGAACGCGAAGCCGAGGATCATTCCCGTAACGTGAAGCGTGGCGTCGGTACGGGACATGCCGAACCCGTCGGTGAGCATGGGAACGGCCCACAGACCCGAGAAGGTCAGGTAGGAACCGATGAGCCCCAGATGCATCGTGAAAGCGGCCCAGGTCTGCGGATTCGCCGCGACGAGCTTCAGACCGGTGAACCAGTCAGCGCCATTTTCCTGGGCGGTCCGGTCCTCCGGATGTACCGGCCTGAGTCCCGCGTCGCGCGGCGAGTCCCGCACGCCGAACCAGATGCCGGCCGCGAGCAGCAGCGAAATCACTCCCGTCGCAACGAACACCGAGCGCCACGAAACGTGCGCCAGCGCCCAGGCGAGCGGCCAGGCGCCAAGCACCCCGCCCAGGTTACCGAGCATCTGCAGCACGCCGACCCAGGTGCCGAACTCGCGTTCGCTGAACCAGGAGGCGATGAGCTTCAGGACCGAGACGAATGCCACCGCCACGCCGAGCCCCACCAGCGCCCGGCCGGCGAGCAGCCACGGCACGTCCGGCGCAAAGGCGAATACGAGCGAACCGGCGCCGGCGACCAGCGTGCCGGCGGTGAACAGGCGCCGCGGCCCGATCGTATCGGCGAGCACTCCCGACGGCAGTTGCATTGCCGCGTACGGATAGAAGTAGAAAGCGGCGATGAAGCCGAGCGTGGTAGCGCTGGTATCGAAGGTGGCGCGCAGGTCGGCAGCGACGACGCCGGGCGCCACCCGATGGAAGAAGGCGAGGACGAAGGCCGCGGCGCCAAGCGCGAACGCGAGCGCGCGCAGCTGCCGATATCGGTTGGATTGCCGCAACTAGAGGGGCACGCAGTAGCAATCCGCTAGAGCGGTTTGCGCAGCCAGTTGCCGATCTCGCCGATCACGCCGCGCCGGAAGGTCAGCACGCAGATGACGAAGATTACGC
This sequence comes from Betaproteobacteria bacterium, assembly GCA_009693345.1. Lineage (GTDB taxonomy): Bacteria > Pseudomonadota > Gammaproteobacteria > Burkholderiales > SG8-39 > RBG-16-66-20. The sequence goes on along the minus strand of SHXL01000081.1, from coordinate 8,696 downwards.
CCTGCACGATGGTCACCCAGGCGCCCAGCTGCGCGAGGTAGTTCTCCAACGAAATGATGATCAACGCGCCCGCCACCGGACCGAACACCGTGCCCAGGCCCCCGAGCAGCGTCATCAGCACCACCTCCCCAGACATGCTCCAGTGCGCGTCGGTGAGCGAAGCCAGCTGGAACACCAACGTCTTGGTCGCGCCCGCGACGCCTGCCAGGGTCGCCGACAGCAGGTAGGCAAGGAGCTTGTAGCGGTCGACGTCGTAGCCGAGAGAAATCGCGCGCTGCTCGTTTTCCCTGATCGCCTTCAGTACCTGGCCGAACGGTGAATGGATCACGCGGTAAATCAGTAAGAAACCCGCCATGAAGATCGCAAACACCGTGGAATACATCGCCCAGACGTTCGCGAGGTCGATGAAACCGAACAGCATGCCGCGCGGCACGGCCTGGATGCCGTCCTCGCCGTGGGTGAACGCCGCCTGCAGGTAGAAAAAATACATCATCTGCGCCAGCGCCAGCGTGATCATCGCGAAATAGATCCCCTGGCGGCGGATCGCCAGCAACCCGGTCACCAGCCCGAGCAGCGCAGCGGCGGCAGTGCCGAACAGGATCGCGAATTCCGGCGGGAAACCCCACACCTTGGCGGCGTGCGCGGCGCCATAGCCCGCGGTGCCGAGGAACATGGCGTGCCCGAAGGACAGCAGGCCGCCGAAGCCGATCAGCAGGTTGAAGGCGCAGGCGAACAGGGCAAAGCACATCGCCTTCATCAGGAACACCGGATACACCACGAGCGGCGCGAGCAGGAAGAACGCCGCCATCACGCCGAGTGCAATTTTCTGGGATCGCGGCATGTGCGGGGTTTCCCTACTTTTGCGTCCCGAACAGGCCCGCCGGCTTGATCATCAGGACGATCGCCATGATGACGAAGATCACGGTGTTGGAAGCCTCCGGGTAGAACACCTTCGTCAAGCCTTCGATCACGCCCAGGCCGAAGCCGGTCAGGATCGAGCCCATGATCGAGCCCATGCCGCCGATCACCACCACCGCGAACACGACGATGATCAGATCGGCACCCATTTGCGGGCTCACCTGGTAGATCGGCGCCGCCATCACGCCAGCCAATGCAGCCAGCGCGACACCGAAGCCGTAGGTCAGCGTGATCATGCGCGGCACGTTGATGCCGAATGCCTGCACCAGGGCCGGGTTCTCGGTGGCCGCGCGCAGGTAGGAGCCGAGCTTGGTTCTTTCGATGACGAACCAGGTGGCGATGCAGATGCCGATGGAGGCGACGATGACCCAGGCGCGGTAGTTCGGCAAAAACATGAAGCCCAGGTTGCGGCCGCCGCTCAACTCGGCGGGCATCGGGTAGGGCAGCCCGGAGGTGCCGTATTCATTGCGGAAGAGGCCCTGGATGATCAAGGCGAGGCCGAAAGTCAGCAGCAGCCCGTACAGGTGGTCCAGCTTGTAGAGCTTCGAGAGCATCAGGCGTTCGATGATCACGCCGGTGAACCCGACCACGGGTGGCACGATGGCGAGCGCCCACCAGTAGCCGAGGCCCGCCTTGCTGGTGAGCAGGAACGCGACGAAGGCGCCCATCATGTACTGGGCGCCGTGCGTGAAATTGATGATGTTGAGCAGACCGAAGATCACGGCGAGCCCGAGCGAGAGCAGCGCGTAGAACGACCCGTTGATCAGGCCGATCAGCAGCTGCCCGAACAGCGCTTGCGTCGGGACGCCGAAGATCTCGGTCATGCGTTCAGCTCAGGCGGCTAGAGGCTGCAACCGCCGTCTTTCTCCGGACGGAAGGCCTGGTCCGCCGGGATGGTGGTGCGGATCTTGTAGTAGTCGTAGGGCCCTTTCGACTCGGCGGGCTTCTTCACTTCCACCAGGTAGGCCGGATGGAGCTTGCGGCCGTCCTTGCGGATGCTGCCTTTGCCGAACAGCGGATCGTCAGTCGGCATCGCCTTCATCTGCGCGATGACCTTGGTGCCGTCATCCGTCTTCGCGGCTTCGACCGCCTTCAGATAATGCGTCACCGCCGAGTACACGCCCGCTTGCACCATGCTCGGATACTTGCCGCCGTTGGCCGCGGCGAAGCGCTTGGTCCAGGCGCGCGTCTGGGCGTTCAGGTCCCAGTAGAAGGTTTCCGTGAAAATCAAGCCCTGCGCCTTGTCAAGCCCCAGGCCGTGAATGTCGGTGATGAACACCAGCATGCCGGCCAGGCTCTGGCCGCCCTTCACGATGCCGAACTCGGCCGCCTGCTTGATCGCATTGGTGGTGTCGCCGCCGGCGTTCGCCAGCCCGACAATTTTTGCCTTGGAAGCCTGGGCCTGCAGCAGGAACGAGGAGAAGTCCTGCGCGTTGAGCGGGTGGCGCACCTTGCCGAGCACCTTGCCGCCGCCCTTCAGCACCACGGCTTCGGTGTCACGCTCGAGCGCGTGGCCGAACGCGTAGTCAGCCGTAAGAAAGAACCAGGAATCGCCGCCGGTCTTGACGATCGCGCTGCCGGTGCCGTTGGCGAGCATCCAGGTGTCATAGGTCCAGTGGATGGTGTTCGGCGAGCAGGCCTTGCCGGTGAGATCCGAGGTCGCGGCGCCCGATACCAAGAACGCCTTGCCCTTCTTCTTGGTGATCTCGTTGATCGCCAGCGCCACCGAGGAGGTCGGCACGTCGAAGATCGCGTCCACCTTGTCCACGTCGTACCACTGGTTCGCGATCTGCGAGCCGACGTCGGGCTTGTTCTGGTGGTCGGCGAAGAGCACCTCCACCTTCATGCCCTTCTTCGCCGCGTCGAAGTCCTCGATCGCCATGCGCGCGGCCACCACCGAGCCGGGTCCGGCGATGTCCGAGTAAAGGCTGGACATGTCGTTCATGACGCCGATCTTGATCACGCCGTCCGATACCTGGGCGTTGGCGGTACCGGCGATGGCGGCGATGGCCGCTGCGATTAACGTCTGCTTGAGTTTCATTGCCTGTTTCTCCTGTGAAAAATCGTAACCTTCAAACCCCGAGATACTCGTGCAGCTTGTGCATGTTTGCATCGAGCTGCGCGTTGGAAATCATGTCCACCACTCTGCCGCTCTCCATCACGTAGTGCCGGTCGGCGACCGTCGAGGCGAAGCGGAAATTCTGCTCCACCAGCAGGATCGTGAAGCCTTCGGATTTCAGGCGCGCGATGGTGCGCCCGATCTGCTGCACGATCACCGGCGCGAGGCCCTCGGTGGGCTCGTCCAGCAGCAGCATCTTCGCCCCGGTGCGCAGGATACGCCCGATGGCGAGCATCTGCTGCTCGCCGCCGGAGAGCTTCGTGCCCTGGCTCTTGAGGCGCTCCTTGAGGTTCGGGAAAAGCTCGTAGATCCGATCCAGGCTGAGCCCCCCGGGCGCGACTTCCGGCGGCAGCAGCAGGTTCTCTTCCACGTTCAGGCTGGCGAAAATGCCGCGTTCCTCCGGGCAAATGGCGATTCCGAGGCCGGCAATTCTGTTGGAAGTGAGTTCCGTAATTTCGGAACCCTTGAAACGAACGGAACCTTGGCGGCGCTCCACCATGCCCATGATGGACTTCAGCGTCGTGGTCTTGCCGGCGCCGTTGCGCCCGAGCAGCGTCACCACCTCGCCGCCCCGCACCTCGAAATCCACCCCGTGCAGAATGTGCGACTCGCCGTACCAGGCGTTGAGCCCTTTCGTCGCCAGCAGCGATGTGTAAGGCTGGTTCGCCGGCTCAGCCATGACCCGCTCCGAGATAGGCCTGGATCACTTCCGGGTTCGCCGAGACCGTCTTGTAGTCGCCTTCGGCGAGGATCTCGCCCCGCTGCAGCACCGTGATGCGGTCCGACAAATGCTCCACCACCGACAGGTTGTGCTCGACCATCAGCACGGTGCGGCTCACCGCGGCTTTCTTGATCAGCGCCGAAATGCGCTCGACATCCTGCTGCGCCATCCCGGCAGTGGGTTCGTCCAGCAGCATCATTTCCGGGTCGAGCGCGAGCGTGGTGGCGATCTCGAGGGCGCGCTTGCGCCCGTAGGGCAGCTCCACCGCGGCCGCGGATTCCAACTCAGCCAGGCCCACCGATTCGATCAACTCGCGCGCCTTCGCGTTCAGCTCGTCCAGCACGCCCCCGGCGCGCCAGAAATCGAAGGACCCGCCGCGCTTGCGTTGCAGCGCGATGCGCACGTTATCGAGCACGGTCAGGTGCGGAAACACCGCCGAAATCTGGAACGACCGCACCAATCCCATGCGCGCGATGCCTGCCGGGCTGAGGCCGGTGATCTCGCGGCCGTTGTAGAGAATCTGGCCGCGTGTCGGCTCGAGGAAGTGGGACAACAGGTTGAAACAGGTGGTCTTGCCGGCGCCATTGGGCCCGATCAGCGCGTGAATGCTGCCGCGGCGAACGGACAGGGACACGTTCTGGACCGCAACGAAGCCCTTGAACTCCTTTGTCAATCCTTTTGTCTCGAGTATTACATCGTCAGGCAAGAAGTTCTCCCGGTGCCGCGTCCTTGATGACATCGCCTGCTTTCAGCTTACCGATGTCGTCCTCACTATAACCGAGGTCGCGCAGGATTTCCGACGAATGCCGGCCGTGGGCCGGTGGATCGAAATTCGGCTGCGCCGGCTCATCGGTGAACTTGATCGGCACGCCGAGATGGTCCCAGCCGCGCGCGTCCCGGAGAACCATGCCGCGCGCCTTGAAATGCGGATCCTCCAGCACTTCGGGCAGGGTTTTCAGGGGCGCGAACGCAACGTCCCTGCCCCTGAACCATTCGACCCACTCTGCTTTCTTCTTCTCCTTGAAAATACCAACAAGAAATTCGCGTACCGGATTCTGCCCCGGTCCCGGCGGCAGCTCGCAGAGTCTCACCAGATCCGGTCGGCCGAGCGGCTCCAGCAGGTTTTTCGCAAATTTCAATTCCTGTCCGGCGAGCGCGATGAATTCGCCGTCCTTCGTCTCGTAGATGTCGTAGAGCGCGTTGCCGCCCAGCGCGCGCTCCTCCTTCAGCACCGGCTGGCGGCGCCCGGTCATGGCGGTACCCATGCTGTTCGGCAGGCAGGCGAGCAGGCTGTCGGCCATCGCCATGTCGAGGTAATCGCCGCGCCCTGTTTCCTTCCTGCGGTAGAGCGCCATCAGCACGCCCGAGAGCGCCATCATCGAGGCGAGCATGTCGGCATTGGCGAGCGCGGGAATCGCCGGCCTGCCGTCCCCGCCCCGGCTGAGCGACAGCACGCCGGTCATCGCCTCGGTTGCGAGGTCGTGGGCCGCGAGGTCGCGATAGGGCCCGCTCTGGCCGAATGCGGCGATCGAGGCGTAGACGATTTGCGGTGCGCGCGCGGCGACCTGGCGATAGCCGATGCCCAGGCGATCGACCACGCCCGGACGGAACGCCTCGACCATGACGTCCGATTTTTCGGCCAGGCGCATCAGCACCTCGACGCCGGCCGGATCCTTCAGGTTGAGCGCAAGGCTCTTCTTGCCGCGGTGCGTATTGGCGAAGTAGACGCTGACGCCGCCGCGCTTCGCGCCGATGTTCCGGTTCGGCTCGCCTTCGTGCAGCGATTCGACCTTGATCACCTCGGCGCCGTGGTCCGCCATGAATTGCGTCATCAGCGGACCCGGCAGGAACAGCGACAGATCCACCACGCGCAGGCCTTGCAGCTTCACGGACTACTCCAGTCCGGCGGGCGCTTCTCGATGAAGGCGTTCATCCCTTCCTTGCCTTCAGGATGGGCGAAATCCGACGAGATGACCTGCCCGGCGAGCGCATAGGCCTGCGGCAGGTCCATGTCCATCTGCTGGTAGAAGGCGCGCTTTCCCGCGATCACCGTCGCGGGTGGCTTGGCAGCGATGGTCCTGGCCAAGGAAAGCGTTTCATGATCAAGCGCATCGGCTCCAACGACCTTGTTGACCAATCCCCACTCCAGCGCCCGCTGCGCGCTAATCGGCTCGCCCGTCAGCAGCATCTCCATCGCGTGCTTGCGCAGAAGGTTACGCCCGATGGCGACGCCCGGCGTCGAGCAGAAAAATCCCCAACTCACGCCGGAGGTGACGAATTTCGCGGTTTCGGCGGCGACCGCAAGGTCACATTGCGCGACGAGCTGGCAACCCGCCGCCGCCGCCGCACCCTGCACTTTCGCGATCACCGGCTGCGGCAGCTTCTGAATCGTCATCATCATCCGGCTGCATTGGCCGAACAGGCCTGCGATCTTCGCCTGGTCGCCGAGCGCGCGGATTTCCTTCAGGTCATGGCCGGCACAAAAGCCCTTGCCCGTCGCGGCGAGCACGACGACTCTTACGTCCGGATTTTTCTGTATCGAATCGAAAGCATCCTGAAGGGCAATCAGCATCCCGGACGTGAGCAGGTTCATCTGCTGCGGCCGGTTCATGGTGAGCGTGGCGATGCCGTCGCGGTCTTCGCGCAGCAGGACGGGCTGCTGCTCCTGGGGCTTTGCACTCATGTCGAATTCCTCAAGAATCGATCGCCGCCGCGGACTTGGCTTTCTCCCGCAGCACGAACTTCTGGATCTTGCCGGTTGAGGTCTTGGGCACTTCGCCGAACACCACCGCGCGCGGCGCCTTGAATTTCGCCAGGTGAGCGCGGCAGAACTCGATGATTTCTTTCTCCGTTATTTTTGTATTTTCCTTCAGTTCGACAAATGCACACGGAGTTTCGCCCCATTTCGCATCCGGCATGGCGACGACGGCCGCCGCGAGCACCGCGGGATGGCGATAAAGGACGTCCTCCACCTCGAGCGAGGAAATGTTTTCGCCGCCCGAAATGATGACGTCCTTTGAACGGTCCTTGATCTTGACATACCCATCTTCATGCAGTACGGCGAGATCCCCCGAGTGGAACCAGCCGCCGGCGAACGTCTTCTGCGTAGCCGACGGGTTCTTGAGGTAGCCCTTCATCGTGATATTCCCGCGGAACATGATTTCGCCCATCGTCTCGCCGTCCGCCGGCACGGGCTGCATCGTCTCCGGGTCCATCACCGAGAGCCCCTCCTCCATCAGGTAGCGCACGCCCTGGCGGCCGTTCAGGCGCGTGCGCTCGCCGATGTCGAGCGCGTTCCATTCCTCGTGCTTGGCGCAGACCGTCGCCGGGCCGTAGGTCTCGGTGAGCCCGTAGACGTGCGTGATATCGAAGCCGAGCTTCTCCATGCCCTCGATCATCGCTGCTGGCGGCGCCGCCGCCGCCACCATGCCGCTCACCTTGTGCGTGATGCCCCGCTTCATTTCTTCCGGGACGTTGATCAGCGACGAATGCACGATCGGCGCGCCGCAATAATGGGTAACTTTATGCTGTTTTATTTTTTCAAAAATGAAACCGGCTTCAACTTTGCGAAGACATACATTGGTTCCGGCGTTCGCCGCCATCGTCCAGGCGAAGCACCAGCCGTTGCAGTGGAACATCGGCAGCGTCCACAGGTACACCGAGTGATGCGGCATGCCCCAGGTGACGATGTTGCAGACCGCGTTCAGGTATGCGCCGCGGTGGTGGTAGACCACGCCCTTGGGATCGCCCGTCGTGCCGGAGGTGTAATTGAGCGAGATCGCATTCCATTCGTCCGCCGGCCATTTCCAGGCGAACTCCGGATCGCCTTCCGCGAGCAGCGCCTCGTAGGTTTTCTCGCCCAGGCGCTCGCCCGCGCCCGAATACTCCGGGTCATCCACGTCGATCACCTGCGGCTTCGCTTTCAGCTTTGCCAGCGCCCCCTTCACCGTCGGCGAGAACTCGCGGTCCGTGATCAGCAGCTTCGCGCCGCCATGTTCGAGCATGAACGCGATGGCCTCGGCGTCGAGGCGCGTATTGAGCGACAGCAGCACCCCGCCGGTCATCGGCACTCCGAAGTGGCATTCGTACATCTCCGGCGTGTTCGCGAGCATCACCGCCACGGCATCGCCCGTGCCGACGCCCCGCTTCGACAAGGCGGAGGCCAACCGCCGGCAGCGCGCATACGTCTCCTGCCACGTATAGCGCCTCGCGCCATGGATCACCGAAATCCGCTGCGGATAAACCGCCGCCGTACGCTCGATGAACCCCAGGGGCGTCAGCGGCGCGTGGTTGGCCGGGTTCTTGTCGAGGTTCGTCTCGAAAGGATTGCGCTTCGCGCCCATGGTGGTGAAAGTATAGCCCCGCCGAGCGTCATCCAGCATTGGAGGTTTGCATCTACAGGTATATGCTTTTCTTGGTGATTTGCTTCTCGAGCGACTGATGAACCTGTTAAGCAGATTTTCAATCGGCAAGCACGACGATTCGAAACGCGTCGCAGCGACGCCCGCGGTCGATGAACAACTTGACGACCTGGTGCGTCAGGGTTACGCCGCCCAGATGGCGGGCGAGATGGCGCAGGCCGAGCAGTGCTATCAGCAGATATTGCAACTGCAGCCGGATCATCACGATGCGCTGTATTTTCTCGGCAACGTTGCGCATTCCTGCGGCGACCATGGGAGGGCCGTTGATCTGCTGCGCAAAGCGGTCGCTCTGCGTCCCAGCGAGGTTGCATTCCACGCTCTACTCGCGACGACGCTGGCGGCCGCCGCACGACATGAAGAGGCGATTCCAAGCTATCAGGCGGTTTTGGCTCTCGATCCAGGCGATGCACAAGCCGCCAACAATCTCGGGTGCATATTCAAGGACCAGAGAAACACCGGAAAAGCGAGGGAGTGCTTCGAGACCGCCGTTCGCGTCCAGCCAGGCCTGGTCGAGGCG
>SHXL01000080.1 GCA_009693345.1 Betaproteobacteria bacterium | reverse complement strand
GCTGCCCTGGAAGGATCGGTTCAATGAACCTCTACGCCAAGCTTCTTGAGCGGGAAAACCAGGGCAAACCCCTCCGCGTGGGACTCATCGGCGCCGGCAAGTTTGCGGCGATGTATCTCGCGCAGGTGCCGAAGACGCCCGGCGTGCATCTGGTTGCGATTGCCGACCTTGCGCCCGACAAGGCGAAGGAAAATCTGGAACGGATCGGCTGGAGTCCTGCAGCCATTTCAGCAACCTTGATTTCAGACGACTGGCAGAAGCTCGTCTCGAATCCCGAAATCGACATCCTCATCGAGGCGACGGGCAATCCCGTCGCGGCGGTGGAGCACATCCTGGGCGCGTTCCGGCACGGCAAGCATGTCATCAATGTGACCGTGGAGGCGGACGCGTTTTGCGGCCCGATACTCGCGAAAAAAGCACGTGAAGCCGGTGTGGTCTACAGCCTCGCGTACGGCGACCAGCCGGCGATCATCTGCGACCTGGTTGACTGGGCGCGCGCCGCGGGTTTCCCGGTCGTGGCGGCGGGCCGCGGGCACAAGTGGCTACCGCACTTCGCGCAGTCCACGCCCGAGACCGTGTGGGGCTACTACGGCCTGACGCCCGAACAGGCGAAGCTTGGCGGCCTGAACCCGAAAATGTTCAATTCCTTTCTCGACGGCTCCAAGCCGGCGATCGAGTCCAGCGCGGTGTGCAATGCCACCGGCCTGACGCCCGCGCCCGATGGTCTGGCGTTTCCTCCATGCTCCGTTGAAGACCTTCCGAGTCTCATGAAACCCAAGGACGAAGGAGGTGTGTTGCACCACAAGGGGCAGGTGGAGGTGGTTTCATCTTTGACAAAGGATGCAAAACCCATTTCGTACGACATCCGGTTTGGCGTCTGGGTGGTGTTCGAAGGCGAGACGGAGTACATCCGGCGCTGCTTTTCCGAGTACGGCGTGAAAACCGACGCCTCCGGCCGCTATGCGTGCATGTACAAGCGCTGGCACCTGATCGGTCTCGAGGTCGGCATCTCGGTGGCCTCGGTGGGCCTGCGCGGAGAGCCGACCGGCTGCGCGACGGGTTGGCGCGCCGACGCGGTTGCGGTGGCAAAGAAGGATTTGAGCAAGAGCGAAATTCTCGATGGCGAAGGCGGCTACACGGTGGTCGGGCGGCTGATGCCGGCGGCAGCCTCGCTGGCGCAGGACTGCCTGCCGCTCGGCCTGGCGCATGGCTGGAAACTGCTGCGGCCGGTGGCTGCCGGCCAGCCGCTCAGGTGGAGCGACGTGGCTGTCGAGGCGAACGTTCCCGCGGTGAAGCTGCGACGCGAGATGGAGGCCGCAGCTTTTTCAGGTAGTGATACATCTCCGTATGGTCGGCCCCGGCAGGCAGCCGGCTGAGCGCGTTGCGCCAGATTTTCAGGGTGTTTTTCAGATAAGGAGTTTCAACCCCGACTGCGCGGGCAAGCTCCCGGGCGATGCCCACGTCCTTCGTCATCAACGCAAGCTGGAATCCCGAGGCGAAGGCTCCCGTGAACACCTGCTGCGGAATTTTGCGCTCGGTGGTGCTGTTCTTTCCCGTCGAGGCGTTGATCACGTCGATGAGTGTCCTCGGATTCAGGCCGAACTTCTCGCCGACCAGCAGCGCCTCCATGCCCGCGATGGTGCCGGCGGCGCCCAGATAATTGTTGAGCGCCTTGGTGGCGTGGCCCGAGCCCAGCCCGCCCGTGTGGAAAATTTCGGCGCCCATTGCCGAAAGTACCGGGCGCGCCTTCTCCACCAGTTTCGCGTCGCCGCCCACCATGAGCGCGAGCGTGCCGTCGGCCGCCTTCGCTTTCGCCCCGGACACCGGGCTGTCCAGCATGTGGATGCCCTTCTTCTTCAGCAGGGCGCCCAGTTCGCGCGTTGTGCCGGGATCCGAGGAACTCATGTCGATGACAATCGCGCCGGGCGCAAGTCCGGGCAGGGCCGCCAGGACCGCCTTGCGAACCGCTTTCCCGTCCGGAACCATGGTGATCAGGATCTCCGCGCCGCCTGCCGCTTCGTGCGCGGATTTGCAATTTCCCTTGCCGTTCAGGTCGTAGGAACGGACTGCATGGCCGGCCTTCGCCACGTTGGCGGACATCAGGTTTCCCATCAGCCCGAGTCCGATGAACCCAACCTTCATACGCCGCGTTCCTTGAATACCTCTTTCGCCGAGCGAAAGCTCTCCACTGCGGCCGGAACGCCGCAATAGATTGCCACCTGGAGGAATACTTCGCGAATCTCTTCCTTCGTCAGGCCGTTGTTGAGGGCGCCGTTCACGTGCAGCTTGAGCTCGTGCGTGCGGCCGAGCGCGGAGAGCATCGCGAGGTTGAGCATGGAGCGCGACTTGCGGGACAGCCCCGGCCGGTTCCAGACGTCGTTCCAGCAGTAGGTATTGAGCAGCTCGGTGAACGGCCGGTTGAAGTCGTCCGCCGCGGCCTGCGCCTTGTCGACGTACTCCGCGCCCAATACTTCGCGGCGCGTATTAAGGCCGGCTTCGTGGCGTTCCTTGTGGCTTCGTTTGTCCATGGCTTTCCTTTTGTTAAACGATATCTTCGTAACGGATCCCGGCGCGCCGCAGCAGCGCGTCGAATACCTCGCCGCCCGGCCGCGGCCCGGCGCGAAAGGGCGCGATGCGGCGCGGCGTGTCCTCGAGCACGGCCTGCGCGACCGGCAGGTTGTCGCCCTGCATGGCGTCGGTCGCCGCCTGGACCTGGCAGGCGCGTTCCAGCGTCCAGTAGCGGATGAATGCGTCGGCGATGCAGGAGCCGATGGCGAGCAGGCCGTGGTTGCGCAGGATGAGCACGTGCTTGCCGCCCAGGCTCGCGACCAGGCGCGGCTGCTCCGTCGTGTCGACAGTCGTTCCTTCGAAATCATGATAGGCGACGTCGCCGTGGAGAATGGCGCTGTAGAAATTGTCGTAGCGCAGGCCCTCACGCTTGCAGGATACGGCGCTGCCCGCGGTCGTATGCGTGTGGATGACGCAATGCGCATCCTCGCGCGCGGCGTGAATCGCGCTGTGGATGACGAAGCCCGCGACGTTGACCGGGTACTTCGAGCCGTCCACGACCTTGCCTTCGAGATTGACCTTGACCAGGTTCGAGGCAGTGACCTCGTTGTACCAGAGGCCGTAGGGGTTGATCAGGTAGTGCCGTTCCGGGCCCGGGACGCGCGCCGTGATGTGGTTGTAGATCAGCTCGCTCCAGCCCATCCAGTCGAAGGCGCGGTAGCAGGCGGCGAGTTCCAGGCGCAGCGCCCATTCTTCCGCCGTCATGCCCGCGGGCTTGTGACGCATCACGGATTCACTCAAATCCATCGCAGTTCCTTCCCAAAAAAAGCGCGAGCCCGCCGACCCGTGCTTTTTCCATCGATCGAATGACTACTTGCCCATGACTTCGCCGAAGCGCACCCAGGTCGTGCCGTCGAACCTGGAGAGTTGCACCGACTCGATCGGTGCGAAGTCGGTGCCGCTGGTGTTGATCTTGATGCCCGGCAACAGCACGTCGACCTCGAAATTCCTGAGGCTCGCCGCCTGCTTCATGACGTTCGCGCGCGTCAGGTCGTTGCCGGCCTGCTTGATCGTCTGCACTAGGGTCTTGGCGACCGCGTAGCCGTAGACGTTGAAGCTGTCGGTGAGATCGCCCTCGGCATAGTATTTCTTCATGAAGGCAGTCCAGCCGATCATCGCCGCGTCGTCCTTCCATTGCGGATCGGTCGGGTCCTTGAGGTAGCTGGTGGTGATCAGGCCGATCGACTTCTCCAGTCCCGCCGGCTTGAGCACGGAGCCGACGCCGATTGACACGTTGTTGAGGTAGTGCACCGGCTTCCAGCCGCTGTCCCAGGCCTTGCGGACCGCCTGCGCCGCGAACTTCGGCGTCGTGATGTTGAAGAACGTATCCGCCCCGGAAGCCTGCAGCTGCGCCATCTGCGAATCGACCGTCGGGTCGGTGACCTCGTAGGAGGCCTCCTTGACGATCATCGTCTTCGCCTTCGCGCCCAGCCCGTCGTGGAATCCCTTGAGGTAGTCCTTGCCGTAATCGTCGTTCTGGTAGAGCACGGCGATCTTGGCGTTGGGTTTGGTCTTCAGGATGTGCTGCGCGTAGATCTTCGCCTCGGTCTGGTAGTTCGGCTGCCAGCCCATGGTCCAGGGGAATGCCTTGGGATCATTCCACTTGGTCGCGCCGGTGGCGACGAACAGGTGCGGCACTTTTTTCGCGTTCATGTATTTGTGGATCGCCGAATTCGGCGGCGTGCCGAGCGGCTGGAAGATCAGCAGGACCTTGTCCTGCTCGACCAGTTTGCGCGCCATCTCGACCGTCTTGGGCGGACTGTAGCCGTCGTCGTAGGTGATCATGTTGATCTGGCGGCCATTGACGCCGCCTTCCTCGTTCACTTTCTTGAGGTACGCCGCAATAGACCGCCCAATGGTTCCGTAGCCTGATGCCGGTCCGCTGTACGGATTGATATGGCCGACCAGGACTTCCTTGTCGGAAGCGCCTTGATCGTATTTCTTCTGTGCCAGCGCGGTGGGGGATGCGAGCGCGGCGGCGAGCAGGGCGGCAATGGGTATGAGCTTCAGTTTCATGACGGTCTCCTCCTTCAGTAAACTAGGGATTTTGCCTCTTTCGCTGCAACCGCGCCATGGCCATGCGTATGGCGCCGGCCACGCCTGCGGGCATGACATAGACGAATCCGATCAGGAACAGGCCGAAGATCGCCCAGGGGGCTGCCTTCGAGATTTCGTCCGCGACGTTCGGGATAAACTGGATGAACAGCGCGCCGTACAGCGCGCCCGAAATCGACGCCAGCCCGCCGATGACGATGCCGACCAGGAAAGTGATCGACAGGAAGATGTTGAAGCTGTCGGGGGCGACGAACTGGATGGCGATGGCGCTCAGGGCGCCGGCGACCCCGGTATACATGGCCGATATCCCGAAGGTCAGGGACTTGACCATCGCGTTGTCCACGCCCATGGCCTCGGCGGCAATGTGGTTGTCGCGTATCGCCACCATCGCCCGGCCGATACGGCCGCGCAGCAGGTTCCGGGCGAGCACGAACATCACGACGGCGACCGCCAGTGTGAAGAAGTACAGCCATTGGTCCTGGTCCAGCGCCAGCCCGAGTTCGGTGATGAAGGCGGGCGCGTCCGGTTTCGTGATGGTGATTCCCTGCACGCCGCCGGTCCACGCCTCCAGGTGGTGGTATTTCAGCAGTTGCGGCAGCGACACGCCGAGCGCGAAAGTGGCGAGCGCGAGGTACAGTCCTTCGAGTCGCAGCGCCGGCAGCCCGAACAGGAACCCCGCCACCAGGCACACCGCGCCGGCCACCGGAATCGTCGCCCAGTAGGGCACGCCGTACTTGTCCATCAGGATGGCGGCGCAATAGGCGCCGATCGCGTAGAAGGCGCCGTGGCCGAGCGAGATCTGGCCGTTGTAGCCGGTGAGGATGTTCAGGCCGAGCAGCGCGATCGCGTAGACCAGCACCAGCGTGAACTGGAAGGTGCGGTATTCGCTCACCACGAACGGCAGCACGCAGGCCCCTGCGAGCAGCGCGACGACGCCGAGGATGTCCCGCCTGCTCATACGCGGCTGACGTGGACCTTGCCGGAGAAACCCGAGGGCTTCACCACCAGGACGCCGATGATCAGCACCAGGGCGACCGCGAGCTTCAATTCGTTGCCGATGACGAAGGCGCCCAGCACGTTCTCCAGCACCCCTACCAGGAAACCGCCGAACACCGCGCCGCCGGGGCTGTCGATGCCGCCGACCAGCGCCGCGGCGAAGGCATACAGCAGCACACCGCCCATCATATTGGGATCGAGGAACACGATCGGCGCCACCATCATGCCGGCGATCGAGCCGATCGCCGCTGCGAGGCCCCAGCCCAGCGCCAACATCCAGCCGACGCGGATCCCGACCAGGCGGCTCGATTCCGGGTTCTGCGCCGCGGCCCGCATGGCGAGGCCGAGCGGCGTGAAGCGGAAGAAGGCGTAGAGCAGGAGCAGCACCACAAGCGTGACGCCGATCGCGCCCGCTTCATGGGGCGACATGTATTTGCCGAACCCGAGGTCGTTCGGGAACGGGCTGGGGAAGGTCTTGATGGTGAAGGTATAGATCCAGCCGGTGACGCTGTTGAGGATCACCAGCAGGGCGATGAACACCACCACCACGGCCAGCACCGGCGCGTTCTCCACCGGCCGGATGACGACGCGCTCGATCAGCACGCCAAGCACGAATGAAAATCCCACCGTCAGGAAGAAGGCGCCCCAGTAGGGCATGCCGGCATTGATCAGGCTCCAGGCGATGTAGGTGGAGAACATCGCGAGCTCCCCTTGCGCGAAATTCACCAGGTGCGTCGCCTGGTAGATCATGACCAGCGCCAGCGCGACGCTGGCGTAGATGCCGCCGGTGGCGAGCCCGGCGAGGACTTGGTGCAGCAATGCGTCCAAGGCGATCTCCCTAGTAACCGAGGTAGGAACGGCGCACGGCGTCGTTCTTCTTGATGTCGCCGGAGGGGCCGGACAGCACCACGCGGCCGGTTTCGATCAGATAGGCGTGGTCGGCGAGGTCGAGCGCCATCGCCGCATTCTGTTCGACCACCAGCATGCTGACGCGCTCCTTTTCATTCACCCTGCGCAGAATCGCGAACAGCTCCCTGACGATGAGGGGGGCGAGCCCGAAGGAGGGCTCGTCCAGCAGCATCAGTTTCGGACGCAGCATCAGCGCGCGCGACACGGCGAGCATCTGCTGCTCGCCGCCCGAAAGAGTGCCGGCCTGCTGCGCGCGGCGCTCCTTGAGCCAGGGGAAGTAGCCGTACACCCGTTCCAGATCCGTCTCCACGGCGGCGCGGTCCTTGCGCGTGTAGGCGCCGAGCCGCAGGTTCTCCTCCGTGGTGAGGTTGACGAAGGTGCCGCGGCCGTCGGGAACGTGCGCGATGCCCAGGCGGACGATGTCCTCGGTGGCGCGCCCGTCGATGCGCTGGCCGGCGAAGCGCATTTCGCCTTCGGTGCGGACCATGCCGCACAGCGCCCGCAACGTGGTCGTCTTGCCGGCGCCGTTGGCGCCGAGCAGCGCGGTGATCGTGCCTTCCTCCATGGAAAAGCTGATGCCGTGCAGGACGCGCGTCTGGCCGTAGGAGGCGTGCAGCGCGGCGGCTTCGAGGAACGCCATGCTAGGCGGCGCCCCCAAGGTAGGCCTGGATGAGTTCGGGATGCTGCTGCACCTCGGCGGGCGTGCCTTCGGCGATCTTTCTGCCGAAATTCAGCGCCACCACGCGGTCGGAAATGCTCATCACCAGGCTCATGTGGTGCTCGACGAGCAGCACCGTGAGCTTGAGGCGAACGCGGATATCGCGGATCAGCAGGCCCAGGGCGCCGACTTCCTCGTGGTTCAGGCCGCTCGCCGGTTCATCGAGCAGGAGCAGTTTGGGTTCACTGGCGAGCGCGCGCGCCAGTTCCACGCGTTTCTGCGTGCCGAAGGGGAGGTCGGAGACGCGCATGCCGGCCACCGCGTCGAGTTGCATCAGGCTGATCAGCGCCCGGGCTTTTTCGGCGGTGGCCTGCTCTTCGTGCGCCACGGCGGGCGGGCGCAGGAAGTTCATGAAAAAACCGGTGCCGGTGCGGCAATGCCGCCCGACCATGATGTTGTCGAGCACCGTCATGCTGCGGAACAGGGCCAGATTCTGGAACGTGCGCCCGATGCCGACGGCGGCGACGCGGTGGCGGGGGATCCGCAGGAGCGATTCGCCGTCGAACAGGATGTCGCCGCTGCCGCATTCGTAGAGGCGCGACAGGCAGTTGAACAGCGTGGTCTTGCCCGCGCCGTTCGGGCCGATCAGGCCGACGATGCTGCCCGACGGCACCTCGAAGGACACGTCGTCGAGGGCGACAATGCCGCCAAAGCGCACGCCGACGTTCTGCACGCGCAGCATCGCCCCCGCAACACCCGTTCCGATAGACCCTCCTCCGGCAGAATCTGGTTTGGTCATTGAATCTGCGTGGGCGATAGTACGCGGCCTAGTCCCCGTTCAGGGCGCGCTCGCCTGCGGCGTGGCCCTTGGCATCCTCGTTTGCAGCGTATTGCGCGGCAGAAAGTATTTCCCCTGCCGCAAGCGGCTTCAGCAGGTAATACACCTGCGCCGGCTTGCCCGGCACCATTTCGCGCATCAGGGTGCCCATGAGGCCTTCGAAGATGCCGGAAAGGATGAGCGGCGCTCCGGCCGCGATTCCAGCGGCGTTGCCACTGATATCGAGCACCTTCAGTCTGCGGACGCTGATCAGCGTGTATTTTGCCGTGCCGACGATGATGGTGTTGTCGGCCGTCTTAAATCGCGCCGCCGGAGGAAATGGGCGCAACAGCGCAAAATGGCCTTCGCCCTTTTCGAGGACGACAGGTGCGCCGTCAGCATCCGAAAGCTGGTAACGGAACGTCAATTGCCCGCTCGATCCCTCGAACTGCACCCGTCCCGTGACGCGCATCGGCCGGCCACGGAACACCACCGGCTCGTTGAGAGTGAACTTTTCGCCATGGGGCGCCATCAGGCTGCCTCCACCATTGCGGGCTTTCCGTCCGCGTCAAGAGCAACCACGCGATCGCGCCCCGCCGCCTTGGCGTAGTTCAGGCCCGCTTCGGCACGCCCGATCAGGAGGCGGGTGTTCTCGCCTTTGCGATGCTCGGCGACGCCGAGGCTGCAACTGAGGTGCTGCCTGCCGCGCACTTCAGGAAGGGGTTCGCGGCTGACGGCGGCGCGAATGCGCCCGGCTGCGATGACGGCGCCCTTCAGGTCCGTGTCGGGCATCAGGGCGAGAAATTCCTTGCCGCCGTAGCGTCCGAACACGTCCACGTCGCGCAACGCGCCCGCCGCCGCTTCGGTGAAGCGCTTGAGGGCGATGTCGCCCGCCGCCGTGCCGTGGGTTTCGTTCACGCTGCCGAGCCAGTCGAGATCCACGCGCGCGATCGACAACGGCTTGCCGACGCGCTCGGCGCGCGCGATTTCGCGCTCCAGGGCTTCCATCAGGTGGTGGTGGTGGTAGACACCGGTGAGCGTATCGCGGCTGGCGCGCTCGTTCGCTTCAAGTCCCAGGTCGTGGAGCTTGCGGTGCGCCTCCGACAGGCGTGCGCGCAGCCGCAGGACGATCCCGGCCGCGTAGGTAAACCAGGCGAATGCCAGCAGCAGCGCGCCGAACTGCGTCCAGGCGGCGGCGAAGTCGATGCCCGGCCCTGGTCGATCAGCATGAAGAGCGCGGTGCCGTGCGTCACCACCGCCACGATAGCGAGGGTCGCGAGCCTGGTACGGTCGAGCTGCAGCATGCCGTAGAGCATCGCCACGAGGTAGAACAGGCATCGCCGCAGCGCTGTCGCCGGAGCGGTAGGTGAGCCAGGCGAGCAGCACGAAGGTTGCCGCCAGTTGCGCGGCGACGAAATCCGTGTCGGAGAAACGGGCGCTCACGCCATAACGCACCAGGCCGTAAAAGATTCCCGCAATCGCGCCGAGCGCCAGGCAGCCCTCCGCGACGACTACGGGCTCGACCGGGCCGATGATTGTGGCAAGCGTCAGCACCAGGGCCATGAGCGCGACGCTGCCGAACGCAAGCAGCGAGCGCCGCCACTGGATCGTGGCCCCGCTTGCAGATTTCATTTGCGTGATTTACCCACAGGAGGCACGATAGTAATGCGATTCGGGTACTCTTTCGAAAAGGGAAAATAATGCATTTTCTCGGTCGGTTCCTGGTTCTCCTGGTCACGGTTGCGATGCCCCTGGCGGCCGCAGCACAGTCCTATCCAGTCAAGCCGGTGCGCCTCATCGTTCCTTTTCCCGCGGGCGGACCCGCGGATATTTTCGCGCGCTTCCTCGCGCAGGGGATGGGCGCGAAGCTCGGCCAGCCCGTCGTGATCGAGAACGTCGGTGGCCTGGGCGGCGTCGTCGGCGTCGATCGGGCCGCGAAGGCCGCGCCGGACGGGTACACGCTGGGACTGAACAGCGCATCGTCCGTGTCGATCGCGCCGTTTTCGGTGGCGAAAATGCCGTACGACCCGAACAAGGACTTCACACTGATCACGACGGTGGTGCGGGTGCCGGAGGTGATCGCGGTCAACCCGGCGCTGCCCGTGAATACGCTGGCGGAACTGATCGCTTATGCGAAAGCGAATCCCGGAAAAATCAACTACGGCTCGGCGGGTTCCGGCAGCATCACGCATCTTGCGGGCGAACTGCTGAAGGTCGACGCGGGCGTCGACATGGTGCACGTGCCGTACAAGGGCGCCGCGCCCGCGGTGACCGATCTGCTGAGCGGCCAGGTGCAGCTTGGCATCTTCGACGTGCCGGTGCTGCTGTCGCATATCCGCGCCGGGAAGCTGAAGGCGCTCGCGATCACCAGCGCCAGGCGCACGGCGACGCTGCCCGACGTGCAGACGACGGGCGAAGCCGGCTACCCGAAGGTACTGTCCGACAACTGGTACGGCCTGGTCGGCCCGGCCGGATTACCTCCGGCGATCCTGAAGCGCGTCCGCGACGCGGCGATTTCGGCGCTCAACACCGCGGAACTGGTCGAGCAGTACGCGAAGGTAAGCGGCGTGTCGATGCCCTCGTCACCGGAGGAATATGCCGTCTACCTCGTCCAAGAGCAGAAAAAGTGGGGCGCGGTGGTCAAGGCGATCGACTTCAAGGCCGAATAAAGCCCTAGAAGCGCGCCGCGGGCCGTTCAACCCGGCTTCTTGCCAGAGATCGAATCGAGCAGGTCGCTCATCGTCTGGTCGGCCCAGTAGTCCGGGTCCTTGTCGATGATCGCCTCGCCTTTGGCGATGACGTCGGCGGCGATCTTTTGGCGCTGGCAGAAGCCGCGCCAGAATTGCTTCACTTCTTCTGCACTCATGTCCATGACGGGCGATCCTGTGAAATCAGGGAAGCACGCGATCGCATTTCTGCGCCGCGGATATGGTCCATCTTTCGCTGCCCGAGCCGGTAGCCTTTTCGACTGCCACTCGCTTGGAACAACTGCCGCATTTCATGAAATGGCCCTCGCTGTCGTCCTTGATGGCCGGGCTATCTTTCGTAATTGTCCAAGGCCCGCCACTTTTCGCCGCATCGCGCTCGAACGCGTACAGCATCTTCTTGCAGCAAGGACAGGTCACCACTCTTATGGTCGGTTCCATGCCTATGCCCAGCAATCCCGATTTTAGATGGCTCCTCGACCTGGACTCGAACCAGGGACCTGCGGATTAACAGGGGAGTCAATGTGCGTAAGTGATTGTATATTGGCCCGCCATCACTCGCCAAGTTGTGCCAAAACCCGCTGGTTACGTCACGTCTACGTCACGCTTTCACCCAAGATATGAATGACCGCTTTCGGCGGTGGTCTCAACTGGTCAGTGCAACACCTGCCGTTTGGCGCAATGCAGGAATAAGAGCTTGTCAATTCAGTATTAATTGCCAGGGCCGTTCACCAATGCTTACTCTCAGTCGTGCTTTTGCAAGATCGGATCGCGATCGAGCCAGGCAGAGCGAAAGCCTGAAACTTCAACACCT
>SHXL01000079.1 GCA_009693345.1 Betaproteobacteria bacterium | reverse complement strand
CGCACCGGTAAGCGGGCTTCTGCCCCTGCAGCACGACGACCAGCTCATCAAGCACGGCGATCAGGAAGATGAGCACGCCGAGCACGAAGCTCATTTGCGGGATCCAGATCGGAATCTTGATCAGGCCCTGGGCGACTTCCTTGAATTGCCAGCTTTCGTAGACGAATTTGGTCACCGCCCAACCCATGTACGCGACGAAGAGGGCAGTCGCCGATAGCGCCACGATCTCCGCGATGCGGCGCGGCGCAGGCTTCAGCATGTCGATGAGGAGCCCGACGCGCACCAGTTCGCCGTGCCGGAAGGTGTGGCCGAGCGCGAAGAACGCGGACGCCGCGCACAGCCATGACGTGATGTCGTCGCCGCCGCGGATCAGCAACCCGAACTCGCGGCCCGCCGCCTGCACCAGCATCAGCGCGCAGATTCCCGCGAGGCAGATCGCGGCGAGCGCGCCGCTCGCCGAGTAGAGGCGGTCGAGAAACCGCCTCAATTTATTTACCGCGGTATGCCTTGACGATCGCCTCGCCGTCGGCGCCGGCGGACTTGAGCCACTCCGCCGACATGGTCTCGCCGATCTTCGCGAGCGCGGTCATCATCGCGGGGGTAGGCGCGTGCACCGCCATGCCGTTGTCGGCGAGCAATTTGTTGGCATTCGTTTCGCGAGCGCGGCCGAGTTCCCAGCCGCGTTTTTCCGCGGCGGCCGCGGCATCCGTAATCGCCTTCTTTTGCGCGGCGTTCAGGCCCTGGAAGGCACGGCTATTCACCACCACGACGTTCTTCGGGTGCCACGCGCTGGTGGTGTAGTAATTCTTGACGAACTCCCAGGCCTTGGTCGACGCACCAGTGGCCGAGGAAGTGACCATCGCCGTCATGGTGCCGGTGGCAAAGGCCTGCGGCACCTCGGGCACCTGGATGGTGAGCGGGCTGGCGCCGAGCAGTTCGACCAGACGCGCGGTCATCGGGCTGTAGGTACGCATCTTGGCGCCCTTCAGGTCCTCGATGCTCTTCAGTTCGTTCTTGCTGTAGAAGCCTTGCCCCGGCCAGGCCACCGCATACAGCAGCTGCATGCCACGGCCTTCGAGTTTTTTCTGCAGGATCGACTTCTGCGCTTGGTATAGCTTGAAGGCGTTGTCGAATCCGACCGCGAGGAAAGGCACATTATCGGCATTGAAGACCGCTTCCTCGTTGCCGAACTGGCCGAGCAGGAACTCTCCCATGGCGACCTGCCCCGTGGAGACTGCACGCAGGATGTCCGGATGCTTGATCAGTGAACCGTTCGAATGCACGTTGATGTCGACTTGGCCGCCTGAGGCTTTCTTTACGTCCTCGGCGAACTGGCGCACGTTGATGGTATGGAACTCGCCGTCCGAGTAGGGCGTGGGCATGTCCCACTTGGTTTGTGCCTGGGCGGTGCCGCCGAACGCCAGGACCACAATGAATACGAGGATGGGTTTGAGCTCCATGATTTTCCTTTGGATTTAAGTCTGAAGTAACCTGGCCACATCATCGGCTAACGCGAGCGACGCTGTCAATCCGGGCGACTCGATGCCGAACAGGTTCACCAGTCCCGCCACGCCGTGCTCGGCGGGGCCCTGGACCACGAAATCGGCCGCCGCGACCTTGGGCCCGGAGATTTTTGGGCGGATACCAGCGTAACCAGGCGCCAGCGCGCCTTCGGGCAGGCCAGGCCAGTAGCGCCGGATCGCGGCGTAGAAACGGTCCGCGCGGCGTGGGTCGACCGCATAGTCCCCCGGAAGGCCGATGCGCTCGACCCATTCGACGTCGGGTCCGAAACGGGCCTGGCCGGCGAGGTCAAGCGTGACGTGCACGCCCAGGCCCCCGGGTTCGGGCACCGGGTAGATCAGGCGCGAGAACGGCGGCCGGCCGGCAAGAGAATAGTAATTTCCCTTGGCATAGAACTCCGGCGGAACCTTGTCGAGCGGAAAGCCCTCGATTAGGCGCGCGATGCTGGGTGCGCGCAAGCCGGCGCTGTTGACGAGAATGCTTGTTTTTACTCTTGTTTGCCCGGTCTGTAATTCAAAACCATTTTCAGAGATAAAGGCTTTTTCAAGCGGGCTTCTCAACGCCAGCATGGCCCCCGCAGCCTCGGCGTCTCCCAGGAACGCCAGCATCAGCGCGTGGCTGTCGATGATCCCGGTGGAGGGCGAATGCAATGAGGCGACGCAGTGCAGCGCGGGTTCCATGCGCATCGCTTCCGCGGCCGGGATTTCGACCACGTCGGTGACGTTATTTGCATGGGCTTTTGCTTTTATCGAAAGAAGTTCTTCCTTCTGTGAAACCGAAGTCGCAACAATTAATTTTCCGCAGCGCTTGTGCGGCACGCCATGCGTGGCGCAGTACTCGTAGAGACGAACCCTGCCGGCGATGCAGCTGCGCGCCTTGAGGGAGCCTTTCGGATAGTAGATGCCGGCATGGATCACCTCGGAGTTGCGCGAGCTGGTGTGCGTGCCGATCGCGTCCTCCGCCTCCAGCATCACCACTTCGCGGCCGGCAATGGCGAGCGCGCGCGCGACCGCCAGGCCGACCACCCCGGCGCCGATCACCACGCACTCGACACTATCCACGCGAGCTAGCCATGAACAATCTTCCTGAAATAGAACCTCTCGGCGAGGAATGCAGCAATGCTGAAAACCGCCACGGCCAATGCCATCGGACGCGTAGTGCCGTCGAATGCCCCCGCCAGCCCGGCGCTTACCACCGCACCCAGGCCAAAGGGCAGCGCGCCCAGCAGCGAGGAGGCGGCGCCCGCCATCTGCGGAAAGGGCGAGAGCGCGGCGGCCGTCGCGCTGGGAATCATGAAGGAGCATCCGAACAGGTAAAGGATCATCGGCAGCACCACTGCGCTCCAGTGCGACATGCCGGCGAGCGCCAGCGCGGCGAGCAGCAGGCCGCCGGCGAGTGCGAGTGCCGTTCCCAGCCGCACCATGCAGCTAATGCCGAGCCGCACCACGATGCGGCTGCCGATGATGCCGCCGGTGATCTGACCGATCATGACTGCCGCAAACAGGAGGCTGAACGCAGTCGGCGTCAGGTGCAGCGCCTGCACCATCGCCAGCGACGAACTGGAGACGAAAGCGATGATGCCCAACTGCGCGAGCAGCATGGTGGCGAGCGAGGCGCGGAAACGCGCGTCGGCGAACAGCACCGTGTAGCTCGCGGCGATGCGGGCGGGCGCGACCGAAGGGCGTTCGGCCGGCGCCGTTTCACGCAGGCCGAACCCGACCGCGGCGAGGAGCGCCACCGCAATGGCCGAAAACACCAGGAATACCGCCGGCCAGCCGCCAAGCGCGACCGCCTGGCCGCCGACCAGCGGGGCCGCGACCGGGATGATGCCGAATACGGCCATCATGCGCGACAGGAGGTGCGCAGCCTGTTCGCGCGCATAGAGGTCGCGCACGATCGATCGAGCGACGACTGGGCCACTCGACATCCCGGCGCCCTGTGCAAAGCGGAGCAGCGCAACTTCGAGCACCGAGTCTGCCGCCGCCCCGCACGCGCTGGAAACGAAGAACAGGCCGACACCTGCCAGCAGCACCGGCTTTCGGCCGAATCGATCGGACAACGGTCCCAAGCTGATCTGGCCGACGGCAAGGCCCAGCAGGTAAGTGGTGACGGCAAGCTGCGCGGCGCCGGGCTCGGCGCCAAAAGATTGCGCGATCAAGGGCACTGACGGCAGGAACATGTCCATGCCGAGCGCCGTGAGAGCAATCAGGACGCCCAGCAGGAGCGTAAACGGAACTGAAGCCTGAGGAACCGCCACTTATCGATATAATAGCGCGGCCCCCCTGAATCCCTGATAAACGCTTGAATCCGACCGCAATATTCTCGAAGACCGGCAAGGGCGTGCAAGAGGCGTCCGGCAAGACCAGCAACCTGTCGCGGGCCGACCGCGCGGTACTCAAGGAAATCGACGGCAAGACCGCGCTTGGCGCTATCGCGGGCAGGTTTGAGAAGATTCCGGCCGACAAGTTCGCTGCGCTGATTCAGCAGTTCGACAAGGACGGCTACATCCGCGAGGTGTCATCCGGCGTAACCGCACCTCAGGCGCCGCCGCCCAAGGCGGCACCGCCGCCGGCCAGCGATGGCGACGACGAAATGGATTTCACGCAGGCCATCAAGCTGCCGCCGAAAGCGGCGCCCGCGGCGCCCGCAGCGCCCAAGCCACCGACCGTGGATCTCGCCGCCGCGTCGCGTGCAGATGCGGAGCGCAAGGCTAAGGAGCAGCAGGCACTCGACTACAAGGCGCGGGCGGAGGCGGAGGCGAAGGGCAGGGCGGAGGGACGCGGCGCCTATTCGATGAGCGGGCCCAAACCGGCAGCGCTGTTCGAAGGCGGGCGCATACAAGGCGAATTCAAGATCGAGCAAGGCGTGCTCGGCAGCTTCGACCTGACGCGGGCGCTGCAGACCGGCGGTGCCCAGAGCAGCGGCAGGACCATCTTCTCGGAATTGACCGGGCAGGCGGTTTACGACAAAGGCACGATCAAGATTACCAATGCCTCGATCACGGCGGGTGCGATGAATGCCGGCGCGAGCCTGGACATCGACGCCAACGGCGGGCTCTCGGGACGGGTCGTCGCCGACGTGAAGACGCCGACCCAGACACTGCGCGCGACGCTGAACCTATCGGGCAAGATCCAGGATCCCGTGATCAGGAAGTGAAGTCCATAGTTCTCCGCTTCCGCGGCGCGCGCGCGCTGTCGGATTTCCGCCGTGCCAAGTTGTTGCCGGAATTGCAGAAAGCGCATGCCGCCGTGCGCGGGATTGCGGCCGAGTATTGGCATTTCGTCGAGGCGGATGCCGAACCGGACGCCGCCGGCAGGCGCCTGCTGGAACGCCTGCTGCGCTACGGCGCACCGCTCCCGGAAGCACATGCGCGCGACGCGCTATTTCTGGTCGTGCCCCGGCTGGGCACGATTTCACCCTGGTCGTCCAAAGCAACGGACATTGCGCGCAACTGCGGGCTCAGCGGCGTACGCAGAATCGAGCGCGGCATTTTGTTTTTTGTTTCCTCAAAGGAAAAAATCAACCGCGAACGGGTCAGCGCATTGATACACGATCGAATGACCGAAAGCGTTCTTGGCTCGCTGGACGAGGCGGACATGATTTTCTCGCGGCTAGCGCCGCGACCTCTTGACCGCGTGCCGCTGCAGGATCTGGACGAGGCCAACGCGCGCCTGGGCCTGGCACTGAGCGAAGACGAGATCGCTTACCTGCGGGATGCCTACCGCGCGCTCGGCCGCGACCCGACCGACGCCGAACTGACCATGTTCGCGCAAGCCAACTCGGAGCACTGCCGCCACAAGATCTTCAATGCCGACTGGATCGTCGATGGCGAGCGGCAGGAACAGTCGCTGTTCGCGATGATCCGGCACACCCATGCGATGAACCCGCAGGGAACCGTGCTGGCTTATTCCGACAATGCCGCGATTCTTGAAGGGACCATTGGGAAAAGGTTTTTCCCGGGGACCGACGGGGTGTATCGTGCGAAGGAAGAGCAGATCTATTACGTAGCCAAGTGCGAAACTCATAATCACCCGACCGCGATCGCGCCATTTGCCGGCGCGGCGACGGGGGCAGGCGGCGAGATCCGCGACGAAGGCGCGACCGGACGGGGCGCGAAGCCGAAAGCGGGCTTGGTGGGTTACTCGGTATCCAACCTGCGCATTCCCGGCATGCCGCGGCCTTGGGAGGAGAACAGCTACGGCCGCCCCGGATGGATCGTATCGGCGTTGCAGATCATGCTCGACGGGCCGATCGGCGCCGCGGCATTCAACAACGAATTCGGCCGGCCCAGCCTCGCGGGATACTTCAGGACCTTCGAGCAGCCGGTCGGCGGCGCGCAGCGCGGTTATCATAAGCCGATCATGCTGGCGGGCGGCGTCGGAAACATTTCCGCCGCGGCTTGCCTGAAGGAGAAATTCGACGATAAGGCATTGCTGATTCAACTGGGCGGGCCGGGAATGCTGATCGGGATGGGCGGCGGCGCGGCGTCTTCGATGCGCGCCGGCGCGAACACCGAAGAGCTGGATTTCGATTCGGTACAACGCGGCAATGCGGAAATCCAGCGTCGGGCCCAGGAGGTGATCGATCGCTGCTGGCAGCTGGGCGAGGGCAATCCGGTGCTTTCGATCCACGACGTGGGGGCGGGCGGGCTTTCCAACGCATTGCCCGAGCTCGTGCACGGGGCGGGCCGCGGCGCGCGGCTCGATCTGCGGGCGATACCTTCGGAGGACAACGGCATGTCGCCGCGGGAAATCTGGTGCAACGAGGCGCAGGAGCGCTACGTGCTGGCGATCGCGCCGGAGAGCCTGAAGGTTTTCACCGCTCTCTGCGAGCGCGAGCGCTGCCCGTTTGCGGTTCTGGGAACGGCGAGTTCCGACGGTAAACTGGTGGTTGAAGATCTGTTGCTTGAAGACAAACCAGTAGATATCGATCTTGCCATCGTCCTCGGCAAGCCGCCGAAGATGCTGCGCGACGTAACTCGTGTCGCGCCACGGCTGGGGGCGCTCTCGCTCGACGGGATCGAACTGAAAGAGGCCGGCTACCGGGTGCTGCGCCATCCGGCGGTCGCCGACAAGACCTTTCTGATCGCCATCGGCGACCGGACCGTCGGCGGCCTGTGCTCGCGCGACCCCTTCGTCGGGCCCTGGCAGGTGCCGGTGGCCGACTGCGCGGTGACGCTGCTCGACTACGACGGCTACGCGGGCGAAGCATTCGCGATCGGCGAGCGCGCGCCCCTGGCTCTGATCGACGGCCCGGCCTCCGGGCGCATGGCGGTGGGGGAGGCCCTCACCAATCTGGCCGCCGCGAGCGTGGCGGCGCTCGACCGCGTCAAGCTGTCGGCCAACTGGATGGCGGCCGCCGGTTCGCCCGGGGAGGATGCCGCGCTCTACGACACGGTGCGCGCGGTCGCGCTCGAACTGTGCCCGGCGCTCGGCGTCTCGATCCCGGTCGGGAAGGATTCGCTGTCCATGCGCACGGCCTGGCGGGAGAAGGGAGCCGCTAGGGAGGTGGTCGCGCCGCTCTCCCTGGTGGTGACGGCGTTCGCGCCGATCTCGGATGCCCGCGCGACGCTCACGCCCCGGCTGCGCACGGATGCGGGGGAAACAGAACTGCTGCTGATTGATCTTGGCGGCGGGAAGAATCGCCTCGGCGGCTCGATCATGGCGCAGGTCTATTCGAGGTTTGGCAATACGGCTCCCGATGTCGATTCGGCCGTTGTATTGAAGAATTTCTTTTTGGCAATTCAAGAACTTTCAAAAGAAAATCTTCTGCTCGCATATCACGACAGATCCGACGGCGGGTTGTTCGCAGTGGTATGCGAAATGGCCTTTGCCGGCCATTGCGGCGTGACGGTGAACCTGGACGCCCTGGTCTTCGACCAGTGGACCGACGACGTGGACGGCTTCAAGCGCGCGAACGAGGAGCAGCTCGCGGGGCGGATACGCGAGCGCGCGCTGCAGGCGATGTTTGCCGAGGAGCTGGGCGCCGTGCTGCAGATCCGCGCTGCGGACCGCACGCTCGTGATGGACTTGCTTCGTTCTTTTGATCTTGGGAATTTTTCTTTTCTGATTGGAAATATCAACCAAAGAGACGAAGTCGTATTCAATCGCAGTGCCATGCCGGTGCTGAAAGAAAAGCGCGTCGACCTGCAGCGAGCGTGGTCCGAGACCAGCTATTGCATGCAGCAGGTGCGCGACAATCCGGACTGCGCGCAGGAGGAATACGATCGGATCCTGGATACGAGTGATCCAGGATTGTCTTTTCAGTTGAATTTTGAAGTAAAGAATTGTCTGGTAAAGACAAAAGCGAAACCACGCATCGCAATCCTTCGGGAACAGGGCGTCAACAGCCAGGTGGAGATGGCGGCGGCGTTCACGCGTGCCGGTTTCGAGGCGGTCGACGTGCACATGTCAGACGTGATCTCGGGGCGTACGGTGCTTGGAGGCTTCAGGGGCATGGCGATTTGCGGCGGCTTTTCCTACGGCGACGTGCTCGGAGGCGGGCAGGGCTGGGCGAAGTCGATCCTGTTCAACGCCAGGGTGCGCGGGGAGTTCGAGGCGTTCTTCGGGCGCGGCGACACCTTCGCGCTCGGCTCGTGCAACGGTTGCCAGATGATGGCGGCGTTGAAGGAGATCATCCCGGGCGCGCAGCATTGGCCGGTTTTCAGCGGCAATCGTTCGGCGCAATTCGAGGGCCGCTACGTGATGGTCGAGGTGCTCGACAGTCCTTCGATCCTGCTGCGCGGCATGGCGGGCAGCCGCATGCCGATCGCCACCGCACATGGAGAGGGTAGAGCGGACTTTTTATCGAATTTAGACTTGGAAAAATCCCTGGTGGTCATGCGATTCGTCGACAACCAGGGTAAACAGACTGAGACCTATCCTCTGAATCCGAACGGGTCGCCCGCAGGCATCACCGGCCTGACAACGCCGGACGGACGTTTTACAATTGTGATGCCGCACCCGGAGCGGGTTTTCCGGACGGTGCAGATGTCGTGGGCGCCGGATCATGCAGGGGAGGATTCGCCATGGATGCAAATGTTCTACAACGCGCGCCAATGGGTTGGTTGATACTGCTGTTTTTCCTCATGGTCTCAAACGTGCACGCGGCCGGATGCCCGCCACTCCTCGATGCCGCTTTGCCGACCTTGTCCGACGACAAGCCCGAGTCCATCTGCCAGTACCGGGGTAAAGTCCTGCTGGTCGTAAACACGGCCAGCGAGTGTGGCTATACCCCGCAGTACGAAGGGCTGGAAAAGCTCTACCGGCGCTTCAAGGGCCGGGGCCTGGTGGTGCTCGGATTTCCGTCGAACGATTTCGGCGGCCAGGAGCCGGGGTCGAACAAGGAGATCGCGAAATTCTGCGTGGCCAACTACGGCGTATCCTTTCCGATGTTCACCAAGACCAGCGTCGCCAAGGGCTCGGCCAACGCGTTTTACGAAAAACTCGCGCAGGCGACCGGCAGCCGGCCGGGCTGGAATTTCCACAAGTACCTGGTGGACCGGGGCGGCTCGAAGGCGGTGGCCTTCGACACGCGCGTCGAGCCCTCCGCCCCGAAGTTCCTCAAGGAAATCGAACGCTTGCTGTCAGAAAAAGGAGACGCAAAATGAGCATCATCCGCCATGAGCCCGGCCCGATCCTAAGTCTCGCCGTCGAAAACGGCAATGCCATCTACCTCGCCGGCATCGTGCCGAAGAACCTGAAGAACGACATCAAGGGCCAGACCGCGGAAGTACTCGCTGAAATCGACCGTCTCCTGGCGAAAGCGGGCTCCGGCAAGGCAAAACTTCTGGCGGCGAACATCTGGGTGACCGACATCCGCAACCGCGCGGCAATGAACGAAGTCTGGACCGCGTGGGTGGATCCGAAGAACCTGCCGGTGCGCGCCTGCGTCGAGGCAAAACTCGCCGATCCCGCCTGCCTGGTCGAGATCATGGTGACCGCGGCGAAGTAGCGCTACAGGCGCTGTCCCCGCGCAGGCGGGGATCCACGGCTTTCCTCGAGTTGCGCAATAATCGCCTTGCCTTCAAGTATCTCCATGCCCGTGACGCGGCCCTGGCTGTCGGAATCCAGGTTGATGCCAAGCTCGTCGTAGACCGATACCGTCTCACCGGGAGACTCACCCGCGCTGCCCGGGGTTTGCAGATGCAGGTAGGCAGCGTCCGCATTTTCGTCGTAGGTCCACCGCTCGATCATCGCTTCCCGCAGCTGGTCCACTACATCGCCTCGCCCGATATGCACGAGCGCGGATTGCAGGTCTAGAAGCAGAAAGGGAAGAGCTTCCTTCAGCGCGATCACCTAGCCGGGCTCCATGCCGCTTGCCCTGATGATCGGGGCCGCCGCCGGGGCGGTCAGGAATCTGATCAAAGCCTGGGCGGCCGCCGGTTCGCGCGCGCCCGTGCCCACGGCGGCGGGGAAGACCGTATGCACCTGGACCCCGGGCGGAAACGGGCCGGCGAGCTCCGCGCCTGTGACGTGCAGGATTTCGCTCACCTGCGTGAAGCCGAGCTCGGCTTCACCTCGGGACACGGCTTCCGCCGCGTTGCCGGACGCGATCCGGGTCCTTGCCTTCATTTCGTCAGCAATGCCGAAGCGCTCGAAGATCTTCTTCAGGTTGGGGCCGGAAAATCCCGCGCCGGTATAGGTGATCGACTTCGCCTGCAGCAGCGCGCGCTTGAATGCTTCCTCGGACGAGAGATCGGGTCTCGCCGCCCCTTTCCTGATAGCGACACCCATGCCGGACCGCGCCACGTCGACGCGCGTCGCGGCCGCAAGCTTTGCCTGCTTGATGAGATCGTCCGTCGCGGCTGCGGTGAGGATCGCGAGGTCGAACGCCTCCCCCTTTTCGATCTGCGCCTTCAGTTCTGAAGTCGGCGCGAAACGTATTGCGAGCTTGTGGCCGTTTGCGCCCTCGAACTGCGGCCCCAATTCCTCCAACACGGTCTTGACCGCGTTGGTGCAGACGACCGTGATCTCAGCCGCCTTCACGCCCGCTCCCGTAGCCTGCAGTAGCGCGAAGCCTAAGGTTGCAATTTTCATCTTGTGCTCCCCCGGTGTGCTGCGTGATTGGTTGATTCCTGGTCAGCATTCGCCTGGCGACACTTGCCGTGTAACGTTCGCGCCCACGCGTGGGCGCGAGAGATTGTCGTTCGGGGCGAAGCGCTTCCCGCCCGTCGCGGTGGGGCGCTGGGTTAAATGTCCTATCGGTACACATCTTTTCGATGCGCGACCTTAAAGATTGTGATCTCGTGCCGCCCATCATCGATAATGTAAACGACTCGGTACTGTCCTTGGCGCACCCGATAGCGATCTACGTAACCCGCGAGCTTTTCGGAGCCGGTCGGTCGAGGCTCAACGGCCAGCTGCTGAATTCTCTGGACGACACGCTGAAGATCTGCTTTTGTGCCTAGTGCCTCAATTTCTCTTGCGGCCGAGGCCTTGATCGATAGCCTATATTCGGCCACGCCGTCTCAGGCCCTGGACGAACGTGTCAAAAGAAAGGCTCTTCTCGCTCTTCCTTTCCGAGAAGGCGGCGAGGTCTTCGGCATCCTCAGCAAGAGTGACCCTCACCGCATCGTTGACCATATCGGAGATTGACCGATCAGATGCCGCAGCTTTCAAGCGAAGGGCACGGTGGACCTCAGCCTCGAAATAGACGGTAGCGCGCTTTGGGGTATCCATGTGTGCGAGTCTGCCGCTATAACGCTACAACGTCAAGACGCTATGAGCCATTTAACGTCCCGGTTGCGGCGCACGCGCGAAGGGGCGCAGCGTCGGGCAAGTGTCGCTCACGAACCGGCGGTTAGGTGTCTCGGCCTCACTTTTCACGGCGCAAGGTGCCCTTCCCAAGGATGAGAGGCGAATCGCCTTCCGGTTCGCCTGACTTTATCTCCTGCAACGTTTCCCAACGCAGTCGATCGCCGACTAGCGTTGTCTTGCCCATAACAATGCCACCGTTGCGAACGAATGATCTCCCGTGATCCGACGACATCACATCTATCCGGACACAATCC
>SHXL01000078.1 GCA_009693345.1 Betaproteobacteria bacterium | reverse complement strand
TACGGCAACTTCATCACCGTCCGCGTGGGCAAGGCGAACGAGATATACCGGCGCCTGCTCAGGCGCGGCGTGATCGTGCGCCCGGTTGGCGGCGGCTACCAGCTGCCGGAGCACCTGCGCATCACGATCGGCACGGCGCGGGAGAACGAGCGCCTGCTCTCCGCGCTCGCTGCCAGCCTGAAGGAATAATGTTCTTCGAGCGCGTCGCGGTCATCGGAGTCGGCCTGATCGGGGGTTCTTTTTCCTTGGCATTGAAGGAGAAGAAACTTTGCGGGCATGTCGCGGGCGTCGGGCGCAGTCCCGCCAACATGAAGCTCGCGCTGGAGCGCGGCCTCATCGATTCGATCGAAGCCGACGTCGCGGCAGCCGTGCGTGGTGCGGATCTCGTGATGATTGCAACTCCGGTCGCGCAATTTTCCCCGGTAATGAAAGCGGTAGAAACGGCCCTGAAACCGGGCGCCATCGTTTCCGACGCCGGCAGTACCAAGCGCGATGTCGTCGCGACGGCGCGGGCGGGGCTGGGTGCAAAGATCGCTCAATTCGTCCCGGCGCATCCGATTGCCGGGGCGGAACACAGCGGGGCGGCGGCGGCGAACGCGCAGTTGTTCCGGGACCGCCGCCTGGTGCTTACGCCTCTCGATGAAAACAACAAGCAGGACATCGAGACGGTTGCCGCACTCTGGAGCGCGCTCGGCGCACGCGTCTCGCGCATGACGCCGGAGGAGCACGACCAGGTGTTCGCGGCCGTGAGCCATTTGCCGCATCTGCTCGCCTACGCGCTGGTGAATGACATCAGCAAGCGGCCCAATTCGGCGCAGCTATTCAGCTACGCCGCAGGCGGTTTCCGGGATTTCACGCGCGTCGCATCCAGCCATCCGGAAATGTGGCGCGATATTTGCATGGCGAACCGCGACGACCTTCTGCATGAATTGCATTTGTACGAAAAGAAATTGAAAGCCATAACTCAAATGCTCGAAACGAGTAATGCTGTGGCCCTCGAGAAACTGTTTGCCGAGGCGCGCGCGGCGCGGGAGAAGTGGCTGAACGGCGATTACGAATGAAGTCCCTCAGACTGGGGCCGATTCGCCGAGCCGCAGGCACGGTCCGGCTGCCGGGTTCGAAGAGCATTTCCAACCGCGTCCTCCTGCTGGCAGCCCTGTCTACCGGCGAGACGCGCGTCAAGGGCCTGCTGGACGCCGACGATACGCGGGTGATGCTGGATGCGCTGCAGAAGCTCGATATCGCCATCGACACCCGGAATTTCGCCGACATCGCAGTTACCGGAGCCAAGGGAATCCCGAGCCGGAAGAAGACGCTCTTCCTCGGCAATGCGGGCACCGCCTTCCGTCCCCTGACCGCCGTGCTGGCGCTGTCGGGCGGCGAGTACCGGCTCTCGGGCGTGCCGCGCATGCACCAGCGGCCGATCCACGACCTGGTGGAACCGCTGCGCGCGATCGGCGCGAGCATCGACTACGTCGGCAAGGAGGGCTTTCCTCCGCTTGCGATCCATCCGGGAAGCATCCGTGTCGACGGCCACATCAAGGTCCGGGGCAACGTTTCCTCGCAGTACCTGAGCAGCCTGCTGATCGCACTGCCGCTGGTGAGCGGCGGCACCATCGAGGTCGAGGGCGACCTGATATCGAAGACCTACGTCGCGATCACACTCAACATGATGCGCAAATTCGGCGTCGAAGTGCGTGACAACGGTTCGCGCTCGTTCGATGTCCCCGGTTTCGCCTACCTAGCGCCGAAAGAGATTCATGTGGAAGGCGATGCGTCCTCCGCTTCCTATTTCCTCGCCGCCGGCGCGATCGCAGGAGGGCCGGTGCGCGTGATCGGCGTCGGGCGCGACAGCATCCAGGGTGATGTCCGTTTTGCCGAAGTGCTGGAGAAGATGGGCGCGCGCGTCGAATATGGTCCCGACTGGATCGAAGTGACGGGCGCCGGCGGCATGCTCAAGCCGATCGACATGGACCTGAACCATATTCCGGACGCGGCCATGACCGCCGCCGTGGCGGCGCTGTTCGCCAACGGTCCGAGCGTGATCCGCAACATCGGCAGCTGGCAGGTCAAGGAGACTGACCGCATCACCGCGATGGCGACCGAACTGCGCAAACTCGGCGCGAGCGTGGTGGAAGGACCCGATTTCCTCAAAATCACGCCGCCCGCGAAATTGAATCCGGACGTCGCCATCGACACCTACGACGATCACCGCATCGCGATGTGCTTCTCGCTCGCCGCGCTGGGCGGCGTGCCGGTGACGATCAACGATCCGGAATGCGTTGCCAAGACCTTCCCCGCTTACTTCACAGAACTCGCTTCGATCGCGCGCTGAGCGCCTACTCGATTACCCGGTCGGCGCGCAGGAGGAGCGACTGCGGAATCGTTATGCCGAGCGCCTTCGCGGTCTTGAGGTTGAGCACCAACTCGACCGTCATCGGCTGCTCCACGGGGAGGTCGGCGGGTTTTGCGCCCTTGAGGATCTTGTCGACATAGACCACCGCGCGGCGGTAGTTTCCCTCGACACTTGCCCCGTAGCTCATCAGGCTGCCCGCTTCGGCATCCTGCTGCTGCGTGGATATGAACGGCAGCTTCTGGCGCAGCGCAAGGCCGGCAATCTGCCTGGCCGCCTGGAGGAAGAAGGCGTCGATCACGATCGCCACGGCATCCGCGCGCGCCGCCTTCATGGCCGTGAATGCGCGTTCGATGCCCTCCGGCGTTTGCGCCTCGAATTGCAGGACCGAGATTCCGGTCTTGCGCGCACCGGTCTCGAAGTCCCTGACCACCAGTGCGCTCCCGGCATTCCTCGGATTCACCAGCACGGCGAGCCGAGACAGGCGCGGCAAAACGGCGCGCAGAAACTCGATCTGCTTGCCGCCGAGATCGTCGGCGATGGTCGAGAGACCCGTGACGTTGCCGCCGGGCCGCGCCAGGCTTTTCACCAGGCCTGCGCCGAACGGATCGGCAGCCCCGGGAAACACCACCGGGATTGTCTTGGTCGAAGCTGCGGCCGCCTGGATGGCCTGGGTCGAGGCCGCGACGATCAGGTCCACGCGTAGCGCGACGAGTTCGGCAGCCAGCGCCGGGAGCTTTTCCACCATGCCGTCGGCGAAGCGCCACTCGATCGCGATACTTTTCCCCTCGTCGTAACCCAGCTCGCGCATACCGGCCGCGAATACTGCCTCAAACGCGTGGCCGCGCGCGCGTAGCGTGAGGTAGCCGATTCGCGGACTGCTTCCGCGCGGCTGGCCAAGCGCAGCCATCGGCGCTGCAAGCGCGCCGCAAGCGAATATCGCAAGAAATCTCCGGCGTGCTGTCATTCAATTGTCCTGACGGCAGGCTGTTCATGGTGCGATCTCATCGACCTGCAGGATACCCCGCAAATGTATGGCAGGCTGTGACTGCTGCACTCTATTCTCTTGAGCAAGAGGCCCTTTCCGAAACAAATGTGCCGATGTGTATATAATGAAGAATGTTTACACATTAGAGGTGCAATTGTGCGGACCAACATCGACATTGATGACACGCTTCTCTCCGAGGCGATGCGCGCGAGCGGCTGCAAGACCAAGCGCGCGACGGTGGAGGAGGGCTTACGCCTGCTCGCCCGCAAGAAGGCCTACGCCAGCATCCTGGCGCTGCGCGGCAAGATTCATTGGGAAGGTGATCCGGCCGCGCTGCGCAGGGACAAACGCAGGTAGCCCGGGCCGTGGTAGTTGCTGATACCAGTGTCTGGGTTGATTTCCTGCGCGGCGCACAGGCCGCGCATTGCGACCGCATGGCGCTGCTGCTGGATGATCAATCGATCGCGCTATGCGACCGCGTGCTGCAGGAAGTTCTCCAGGCCGTTCGCGACGAACGGGAGTTCAGGACGGTGAGCAACCGGTTGCTCGCGCTGCCGTGTTTCAATCTTGGCGGGCATGCGCTGGCGCTCACCGCGGCGCGCAACTACCGGCGGCTGCGCCGCCTGGGCTTCACACCTCGAAGCGCAACCGACGTGCTGATCGCGACCTTCTGTGCCGAGGAAGGCCACGAGCTGCTGCATAACGACCGAGATTTCGACTCCATGGCGAAGCACCTGGGCCTGAAGGTGGCCAAAGTTGGGTAACGCTCAAGTCCCGGTTATCGCGATCGACGGACCCTCGGCTTCCGGCAAGGGCACCGTCGCAAGCCGCGTCGCGGCCGCGCTGGGCTTCCACTACCTGGAAAGCGGAGCGCTCTACCGGCTTGTCGCATTGGCTGGAGGGGAGGCGCCGGAGCGGGTCGCTGCCGGGATGGATGTCGAGTTTTTTAATCAAGATATATTACTTAATAAACATTATGTTACGGATAAATTACGCAGTGAAGCGATCGGCAATCGGGCATCCGAAATCGCCAAGCTGCCTGCCGTCCGCGCTGCGTTGCTGGAGCGCCAGAGGGGGTTCCGGCGTAGGCCCGGGCTAGTGGCCGACGGTCGCGACATGGGTACGGTGGTTTTCCCGGATGCCGTCCTGAAAGTGTTCCTGACAGCGAGCGTCGCGACCCGTGCCCAGCGCAGGCATAAGCAGTTGAATGACAAGGGAAACCATGCTACTCTCGCGGCCCTTTCCAGTGCGCTGGAAGAGCGTGACAAGCGAGACGCCGCCCGAGCGGTGGCGCCGCTCAAGCCGGCAGTTGACGCGGTGTCCGTTGACTCCTCTGAACTGGCGATCGACGAAGTCGTCGATCTGGTGCTGAAGATGTATCGGGAAAGAATGTCCCGGTGAAAAACAGGCGGGAAGCGGTATCACAGCTTCCTATTTTGCAACCCAACCCGCGAGGCTGATCGCAAGCCCGCGGATATGAAGGCTTTTTAAACTTACTCCATGGCCAGCGTTTCTCCCGCAGTCTCCAAAGCCGTAGCCAAGCCCGCCCCCGCCCCCGAATCGTTCGAGGCCCTGTTCGAAGAAAGCCTGACGCGCCAGGAAATGCGCATCGGCGAGGTCATCACCGCAGAAGTCGTGCGCATGGACCAGAACTTCGTGGTGGTGAATGCAGGATTGAAGTCCGAAAGCTTCATCGCGCTCGAGGAATTCCGCGACGATGGCGGCGCGCTCAACGTCAAGCCCGGCGATTTCGTCAGCGTCTCGATCGAGGCGCTGGAGGACGGCTTCGGCGAGACGCGTCTGTCGCGCGAAAAAGCCAAGCGCCTCGCGGCGTGGATGGATCTGGAGAAAGCGCTCGAGACCGGCGAGAAGATCGAAGGCGTGATCACCGGCAAGGTGAAGGGCGGCCTCACGGTCATGGCGAAGAGCATCCGCGCCTTCCTGCCCGGCTCGCTGGTGGACCTGCGCCCGGTGAAGGACACCACGCCCTTCGAGGGCAAGACCATGCTGTTCAAGGTCATCAAGCTCGACCGCAAGAGGAACAACGTTGTCGTATCCCGGCGCGCGGTGCTCGAGGAGACCGCGGGAGCCGAGCGCGAGCAGCTGCGCTCGACGCTCGCCGAAGGCGCGGTGGTGAAGGGCATCGTCAAGAACATCACCGACTACGGCGCATTCGTGGACCTGGGCGGCATCGACGGCCTGCTGCACATCACCGACCTTGCGTGGCGGCGCGTCAAGCATCCGACCGAGGTGGTGAACGTCGGCGACGAAGTCATAGCGAAAGTGCTCAAGTTCGACGCCGAGAAGAACCGCGTGTCGCTCGGCCTGAAGCAACTCGGCGAGGATCCCTGGGTCGGAATATCGAGGAGATATCCCCAGGGAACGCGCCTGTTCGGCAAGGTCACGAATCTTACGGACTACGGCGCGTTCGTCGAAGTCGAGGTGGGCATCGAAGGGCTGGTGCACGTATCCGAGATGGACTGGACCAACAAGAACGTGCATCCGTCCAAGGTGGTGCAGGTCGGCGACGAAGTCGAGGTGATGATTCTCGAGATCGACGAGGAGCGGCGCCGCATTTCGCTCGGCATGAAGCAGTGCCTGCCGAATCCCTGGGAGGATTTCGCGCGCGAGTTCAAGAAAGGCGACCGCGTCAAGGGCCAGATCAAGTCGATCACCGATTTCGGCGTCTTCGTGGGCCTTGCGGGCGGCATCGACGGCCTGGTGCACCTCTCGGACCTGTCGTGGAGCCTGACGGGCGAGGAAGCGGTCAAGAACTTCAAGAAGGGCGATGAAGTCGAGACCACGGTGCTGTCGATCGACGTTGAACGCGAGCGCATCTCGCTCGGCATCAAGCAGATCGAGGGCGACCCGTTCACCAATTTCATCGCCGGCCACGAGAAGAATACCGTGGTCACGGGCAAGGTGAAGTCGGTGGATGCCAAGGGCGCGGTGATCGCCATCGGGCCGGACGCCGAGGGTTACCTGCGCGCCTCCGAGTTCTCGCGCGACCGTATCGAGGACCTGCGCACGGCGCTCAAGGAAGGAGATACGGTGACCGCGATGATCATCAACGTCGACCGCAAGAACCGCTCGATCAATCTCTCGGTGAAGGCGAAGGACACGGCCGACCAGACCGACTCAATGAAGCAGCTGCGCAGCGAAACCGCGGCCAGCGCCGCGGGCAGCACCAACCTCGGCGCGCTGCTGCGGGCCAAGCTCGACAAGAGCAATTCCAACCCGCCGGAATGACCAGGCCATCCTGACGCTACGTGGAGGTGGTCGCCATGACGAAATCGGAACTGATCGCGCGGCTGGCACAGCTGTATCCGCAGCTGGTGGCGAAGGATGCCGAGTACGCGGTGAAGATGATCCTGAACGCGATGACCCATGCGCTGCTGAACGGGCATCGCATCGAAATCCGTGGTTTCGGCAGCTTCGGCCTGAATTTCCGGCCGCCGCGCGTGGGCCGCAACCCGAAGTCCGGCGAGAAGGTGCACGTGCCCGAGAAGTACGTGCCGCACTTCAAGGCCGGCAAGGAGCTGCGCGAGCGCGTCGACGCGCTGGACCCGGATGCGACGATGGTCATGCCGGCGCGTACCCGGCAGGCGTCCCAGTAGCCGCGCTTTCGCGGCGCTGAACATGCGCTTTCGTCCACGCGCATACTGATATGCGCGTCGTTGCATGGGCGATCCGGCTCGCCTTGTTCGTTGTCCTGCTCGCGTTCGCGGCCAGGAACACCGAGCTTGTGACCTTGCGTTTCTACTTCGACCTCGCATGGCAGGCGCCGCTGGTGGCGCTGCTGCTGGCGTTTTTCTCCGCCGGCGCGGTGCTCGGGCTGATCGCGGTGTCCGGTACCTATCTCGCGCAGCGCAGGGAAATCGCGCGGCTGCAACGCATTGAATCGGCCGGCAAGGAATTCCACGCGCCCGCCGCGTCCCAACCCCCGGCGGCGGAAGGCTGATGGAACTCGAGTACTGGTGGCTGCTCGGCTTTCCGATTTTCTTCGGCCTAGGTTGGCTCGCGGCGCGCATCGACATCAAGTACCTCGTCAAGGATTCGCGCGCCCTGCCGACGTCGTATTTCAAGGGCCTGAACTTCCTGCTGAACGAGCAGCCGGACAAGGCCATCGAGGCGTTCATCGAGGTGGTCAAGGTGGACCCCGAGACCGTCGAGCTGCATTTCGCGCTGGGGAGCCTGTTCCGCCGGCGCGGCGAGTACGACCGCGCCATCCGCATGCACCAGCACCTGCTGGAACGCGCCAACCTCGCCGTCGAACAGCGCGCCGCGGCGCTGTTCGAACTGGGCCAGGACTACCTGAAGGCCGGCATCCTTGATCGCGCCGAGGAAGTCTTCCAGAAATTGGCCGAAGGCCCGCCGCATGCGGCGGGGGGACCCCAGGCCGGCGAAGCGCGGCGCTTTCTGCTTGAAATTTTCCAGCAGGAAAAAGACTGGAACAAGGCGGTTGCGATGGCGAAGCGGCTCGAGGCCGAAACCGGAAAATCGCGCGCCAAGGAGACTGCGAATTTCCTCTGCGAGCTGGCGGCGAACGAGGCGACGCATTCCCGGCCCGATGCCGCGCGCGCGCACCTGGAGACGGCGCTGGAAGCCAATCGAAAATCGGTGCGCGCCAGCATCCAGCTGGGAGACCTGGAGAAGGGGGCGAACAATGCGCAGGGCGCGATCGAGCACTGGAAGCGGCTCGAGTCGCAGAACCCGGCCTACATCGCGCTCGTGGCGCAGCGCCTGCTCGAGGCGCACCGCGAGACCGGCAGGCTGGAGGAGGGCCTGACGCTGCTCACTAGGTACCTCGAGCGCTATCCGTCGCTCGACCTGCTCGACGCGGTATTCCAGTCCACGCTCGAATCAAAGGGTGCCGAAGCCGCCTACGAGCTGGTGCGCGACGAGTTGCGGCGCAATCCGACGCTGCTCGGCCTGGACCGGCTGCTGGAAGCGCAGATCGTCGGTGCCGCGAATCCGGAGCGCCGGCGCGACCTCGAGCTGGTGCGCAACCTGGTGCACAGCCACACGCGCCGCCTGGCGCGCTACCGTTGCGAGAATTGCGGTTTCAAGGCGCGCCAGTTCCACTGGCTGTGCCCGGCCTGCGGCGGCTGGGAGACCTACCCGCCGCGCCGCTCCGAGGAATTCGACCTTTCGCCATGAGAAATCTCCGATGAAAGTCAGTGTTGTCGGTACCGGCTATGTCGGCCTCGTAACGGGCGCGTGCCTTGCGGACATGGGCAATCATGTCCTGTGCCTTGACGTCGATTCCGCCAAGGTCGCCGCGCTGGATGCCGGGCAGCTACCGATCTACGAGCCGGGCCTTGAATCCGTCGTGAAGAGGAACCGTGCCGCGGGCCGCCTGTCGTTTTCCACCGACGCCGCGGCGAGCGTGGCGCACGGCGTGCTGCAGCTGGTCGCCGTCGGCACGCCGCCGGACGAGGACGGCGCCGCCGACCTGCGGCATGTGCTGGCCGCGGCGGGCGCCATCGGGCGCCATATGAACGAGTACCGGGTCGTGGTCGACAAGTCCACCGTTCCCGTAGGGACGGCGGACAAGGTCAAAGAAGAAATACATAAGGAACTCGAAAAACGGGGCATGAAGATCCCCTTCAGCGTCGTATCGAACCCGGAATTCCTGAAGGAAGGCGCGGCCGTGGAGGATTTCATGCGGCCCGACCGCATCATCGTGGGCTCGGACGACGAACGCGCCACCGCGCTGCTGCGCGAGCTCTACGCGCCGTTCCAGCGCAACCACGACCGGCTGATGCTGATGGGGGTTCGCTCGGCCGAGCTCGCGAAGTACGCCGCCAATGCGATGCTGGCGACGCGCATCTCGTTCATGAACGAACTGGCCAACCTCGCCGAGGTGCTGGGAGCGGACATCGAGGAAGTGCGCCGCGGCATCGGCACCGATCCGCGCATCGGCACGCATTTCCTCTACCCGGGCGCCGGCTTCGGCGGCTCCTGCTTCCCGAAGGACGTGAAGGCGCTGCAGCGCATGGCCGTGGACGCCGGGCGGCCGCTGCGCGTGATGGCCGCGGTGGAGCAGGCCAACGAGGCGCAGAAGCACATTCTCGGCGAGAAAATAAAGGCGCGCTTCGGCAAGAATCTGAAGGGCAGGCGCCTCGCCGTTTGGGGCCTCGCCTTCAAGCCCAATACCGACGACATGCGCGAGGCGGCCAGCCTCACCCTGATTGCCGACCTGCTTGCCGCGGGAGCGGAGATTTCCGCCTACGATCCCGTTGCAGGCAATCAAGCAAGAAAAATTTTCGATGGGGAAAAGAATATTCAAGTAAAGAACACGTC
The DNA here is from genome assembly GCA_009693345.1 of Betaproteobacteria bacterium. Taxonomy (GTDB): domain Bacteria; phylum Pseudomonadota; class Gammaproteobacteria; order Burkholderiales; family SG8-39; genus RBG-16-66-20. Next base: position 1,936 of record SHXL01000078.1, on the reverse strand, counting down.
CAAGGAAGCGCTTGAAGGCTGCGACGCTCTTGTGATCGTCACCGAATGGGCGGAATTCAGGGCGCCGGATTTTCCCGCCCTGAAGAAAGTGCTCAAGTTTCCGGCGATCTTCGACGGCAGGAACCTGTACGATCCGGCGATGGTGCGCGCGCTTGGTTTCGAGTATTTCCCGGTGGGAAGAAAAGCGTGAAGGGGTCGCCAACACGCATGCGTGTTCCTGACACAAGAAAGGCGCGCGTGCTGGTGGTCGGCGACGTGATGCTGGACCGCTACTGGTTCGGCGACGTCTCGCGCATTTCGCCGGAAGCGCCGGTGCCGGTGGTGCGCTTCAGGAACCAGGAAGATCGCCTTGGGGGCGCGGCCAACGTCGCCAACAACTGCGCGCAGCTCGGTGCGCGCACCCGCCTGCTGTCCGTGACCGGCGCGGATGAGGCGGGCGACCGCCTCGCGCAGCTGGCCGAGGCGGCCGGCATCAAGGCGAGCCTGCACCGGGACGCGAAGACACCGACCACCGTGAAGCTCAGGGTCCTGTCCAAGCAGCAACTGCTGCGCATCGACTTCGAGACCGCGCCGTCCAGCGAGGTGCTTGCTTCCAAACTGGCCGAATTCAAGGCGGCGCTGCCTGATTGCAACGTGGTGATTCTCTCGGACTACGGCAAGGGCGGCCTCGCCCACATCGCCAGGATGATCAGCTTCGCGCGCGCCGCGGGCAAGCGCGTGCTGGTGGACCCGAAAGGCGACGACTGGTCGCGCTACCGGGGCGCGCACCTGGTGACCCCGAACCGCAAGGAGCTCGCTGACGTCGTCGGCAGCTGGAAATCGGAGAGCGACCTGGAGCGCCGCGTGCGGCGGCTGCGCGCGCAACTCGGCCTCGAGGCCCTGCTGCTCACGCGCGGCCAGGAGGGCATGTCGTTGTTCTCGAAGCGCAGGCCGGTGCACATCAAGGCCGAGGCGCGCGAGGTATTCGACGTCAGCGGCGCGGGCGACACCGTGATCGCGACCCTCGCCACCATGCTTGCCTGCGGCGTGCGGCTGGAGCAGGCCATGCGCATCGCCAACCGTGCCGGCGGCATCAAGGTCGCGAAGCTCGGCACGGCAGTCGTCACCCGCAAGGAACTGTTCGGATAAGCCATGCTGCACGTCGTCACGGGCGCCGCCGGTTTCATCGGATCAAGGCTGGTCTCCGCGCTCAATCGCGCGGGCATCGGCGGCATTCTTGCGGTCGACGATCTCGAAAACGGCGCCAAGGCGAAGAACCTGGCAGGCGTCGAGATCGAGGATTACCTCGACAAGCGCGAGTTCCTGTCGCAGCTCGAAACCGGCCGGCTGGACGGCGGCATCGAGGCGATCCTGCACCAGGGCGCGTGCTCCGACACCATGGAGACGGACGGCCGCTACATGATGGAGAACAACTACGCTTACTCCAGGGCGCTGTTCGACTGGTGCCAGGACGAGGGGGTGCCATTCATTTATGCCTCTTCGGCTGCGGTCTACGGTCCTGGCAAGGAATTCGGCGAAACGCGGGAGAACGAGGATCCGCTGAACGTCTACGCGTATTCGAAGTTCCTCTTCGACCAATACGTGCGCAAGCGCATCGGGGAACGCAGTACTCAGGTGGCCGGCCTGCGCTATTTCAACGTGTACGGACCGAATGAGGCGCACAAGGGGCGCATGGCCTCCGTCGCATTCCACGCCTTCAACCAGTTCCGGGCGGAGGGGCGGGTAAAGCTTTTCGTCGGCTCGGATGGCTACGGCGACGGCGAGCAGCAGCGCGATTTCGTGCACGTGGACGACGTGGTGAGCGTGAACCTGTGGCTGCTCGAGAACCGCAAAATCTCGGGCATCTTCAACTGCGGCACCGGCCGAGCGCAGACCTTCAACGAGGTCGCGGCGGCCGTGATCAATACTGTTGAGGGTTTTGAGCTTTCAATTCAAG
>SHXL01000077.1 GCA_009693345.1 Betaproteobacteria bacterium | reverse complement strand
AATCGAGAATGCGAGTGCGGGTTTCGTGCGGGGGTTTGACTGAGCGCAGGTTCATGGCGGAGGCCCTCCAGATTCAAACAAGCGTTTGAATTGTAGGGTTGGCGCCCTGCCTGGTCAAGGGGTTTGCCCTGCCGAAAGATAGAATCCGGCCTCCCCATGGCAACGCACGGCCACCACAGCACCGCCTCCAGCCGGAAACTCCGCGGCAACGAGTGGCGCTCGCTCAGCGTCCTGCTGCCCTACCTGCTGGAATTCCGCGGCCGCGTGATGCTCGCGCTGACGCTGCTGACGGCGGCGAAACTCGCCAACGTCGGCGTGCCGCTGGTGATGAAGGAAATCGTGGATGGGTTGAACCCCGGCCTTGACCCGAAGCTCGCGGCCGCCGTGATCCCGGTGGTCTTGCTGGCGGCCTACGGCATGCTGCGCTTTTCGACCACGCTGTTCGGCGAGTTGCGCGATGTCGTGTTCGTCCGCGTCACGCAGCATGCCATCCGGCGCGTCGCGCTGAACGTCTTCCGCCACTTGCACGGCCTGTCGCTGCGCTTCCACCTCGACCGCCAGACTGGCGGCATGACGCGCGACATCGAACGCGGCACGCGAGGGATCTCGACCTTGCTGTCTTATTTGTTATTTTCAATAATTCCAGTCATTCTCGAGTTCACCCTCGTCGCAGCGGTGCTCCTCGGAAGGTTCGACTGGCGCTTCGCCGCGGTCACGTTCGGTGCGGTGGTGGTGTACATCGGCTTCACGATCACGGTCACCGAGTGGCGCATCGAGATCCGGCGCCGCGCCAACGACCTCGACTCGCGCGCCAACACGCGCGCCATCGACAGCCTGCTCAACTACGAGACGGTGAAGTATTTCGGCAACGAGGAGTTCGAGGCGCGGCGCTACGACAAGAACCTGCGCAAGTACGAGGACGCCGCGGTGCGCTTCGAGTCCTCGCTCGGGCTGCTCAACATCGGCCAGAGCCTGGTGATCGCCGCCGCGGTGACCGCGCTCATGTTCCTTGCCGCCGAGGGCGTGACCTCGGGCGCGCTCACGCTCGGCGACCTGGTGCTGGTGAACGCGCTGCTGATCCAGCTCTACATTCCGCTCAACTTCCTCGGCATGGTGTACCGCGAGATCAAGCAGTCGCTGATGGACATGGACAAGATGTTCGGGCTGCTCGGTGAAAACCGCGAAGTCGACGATGTTCCCGGCGCGCCCGAAGTGCCGCCGGGCCCGGCGGCGGTTGAATTCAGGAATGTGAATTTCTCCTATGAAAAGGAAAGGCAGATACTCCACGACGCCAGCTTCACCATCCCGGCCGGGCGGCGCGTCGCGGTGGTGGGGCATTCGGGATCGGGAAAATCGACCCTCGCACGGCTGTTGTATCGTTTTTACGATGTTTCCGACGGAAAAATCCTGATCAACAGGATTGATATCAAGGACGTAAGACAATCGAGCCTGCGTGGCGCCATCGGCATCGTGCCGCAGGACACGGTGCTGTTCAACGACACGATCCGCTACAACATCCATTACGGCCGCACCGCGGCGGGCGAAGACGAGGTGGTCGAGGCGGCGCGCGCGGCGCACATCCACGACTTCATCCTGACCTTGCCGGCGAAGTACGAAACCATGGTCGGCGAGAGGGGGCTCAAGCTCTCCGGGGGCGAGAGGCAGCGCGTGGCGATCGCGCGCGCGCTGCTGAAGAATCCGCGCATCCTGATTTTCGACGAGGCGACTTCCGCGCTCGATTCCAGGTCGGAAAAGGCGATCCAGGCCGAACTGGAGCGCATTGCGGTCGGCCGCACGACGCTGGTCATCGCGCACCGCCTGTCCACCGTCATGGACGCGGACATGATTCTCGTCCTCAACCACGGCCGCATCGTCGAGCGCGGCACGCACTGGGAATTGCTCGCCGCGGCAGGCGAGTACGCCCGCATGTGGGCGCTGCAACAACAGGCGGCGCAGGCCGAAGCCGTGCTGGAGCAGGCCAAGTCTGCTTGAAGCCAAGTTAACTAACCTTCCTAGGCCTTTATTCTTGCTTGCATTTTTTCCATTTGTTCGGCTACACTCGCGCTGGTTTCAAACAGCGACGGACATGCAGAACACCGAACGCAGCCTGCACCACCTCGAAAAGATCGTCGCCATCGCGGCGCTCGCGGCGGTATTTGCGCTCGCCATCGGCTTTGCGCAGGCCGCCGACCAGAAAAAGGGCGCGCCGAAGTCTCCCGCACGATCCGATGAAGTCTTCCTGCGCTCCGCAGTCGTCCTGGTGCAGGACGCCGCCAGCGGCGAGACGCTGATCGCCAAGAACCAGGGAGCGGTGCTGCCGATCGCCTCGATCACCAAGCTGATGACCGCAATGGTGATCCTCGATGCCGGAGTCAGCCTCGAGCAGCGCGTGGTGATCAGCGACGAGGACTACGATTTCCTCAAGGGAACGCGCTCGCGCCTGCGGCCCGGCACCGTGCTGACGCGCGACGAATTGCTGATGCTGGCGCTCATGTCCTCCGAGAACCGCGCCGCGTTTTCTCTGGCGCGGACCTATCCGGGCGGCACCGGGGCCTTTGTCGAGGCGATGAATGCGAAGGCGCGCGCGCTCGGCATGAACGACACGCGTTTCATCGATCCGACCGGCCTGTCCTCGGCGAACGTTTCGACCGCGCAGGACCTCGCGCAGCTGGTGCGCGCCGCGCACGAGTATCCGCTCATCCGCCAGTACTCGACCCGCGACAGCGCCACCGTCCGCTCGCTGGGCCGGAAGCTCGATTACCGCAACACCAACGGCCTGGTGCGCAGCGCGCGCTGGGACATCGGCCTGTCGAAGACCGGCTACATCAGCGAAGCCGGGCGCTGCCTGGTGATGCGCGTGAGCATGGCGTCGCGCGAAGTCATCGTGGTGCTGCTCGATTCCTGGGGCAGGCTGTCGCGCGTCGGCGACGCCAACCGCATCAAAAAGTGGCTCGAAGCGCACGCCGCCAAAGGGCCGCGCGGCTAGGCCGCGCGCTGTTTTCCGGGCCGGTCGTTCCTGCGGACAGTTTCCGCGAGGATGTCATCGCCGGCCTGTCCCTGCCGCAAAAGGCGCTGCCCCCCAAATACTTCTATGACGCGCAAGGCAGCCGCCTGTTCGAGGCGATCTGCCGGCTGAAAGAGTATTACCCGACGCGCGCCGAACTGGCGCTCACGCGCGGGCACATCGGCGCGATCGTGCGCTTTGCGCGTAAACGCAGCACGCTGATCGAGTATGGCAGCGGCGAAAGCGTGAAATCGCAGCTCCTGATCGATGCGCTGCGGCCTTCGGCCTACATTCCCGTCGATATTTCCGATCACGCCCTGCGCCGCGCTGCGGCGAAGCTGCAGCGCCTCTTTCCGTGGCTCGACATCCGCCCGGTGCACGGCGATTTCTCGCGGCCGCTGAAGATTCCCATGGCGCACGCGAAGGGCCGGCGCGTGGTGTACTTCCCGGGCTCGACCATCGGCAACCTGACGCCGGACGAGGCGCATGCGTTCCTGCGCATGACGCGCGGCCAGGTGGGCCCGGACGGCGCGATGCTGGTCGGCGTCGATCTGCGAAAAGACGCCAACCTGCTGCACGCCGCCTACAACGATGCGCGCGGCGTTACGGCCGCGTTCAACCTGAACCTGCTCGCGCGCATCAATCGCGAGCTCGGCGGCGACTTCAAGCCGCGCCGCTTCCGCCACTACGCGTTCTACAACGCCACGCTCGGCCGCATCGAGATGCACCTGGTTTCGTTCGCGCGGCAGGCGGTGAACATCGGCAACCACCGTTTCGTGTTCGAAGCGGGCGAATCGATCCACACGGAAAATTCGTACAAATATTCGATCGACGGCTTCCGCGCGCTGGCGCGGGGCGCCGGATTCAAGGGCGGGAAAATCTGGCTGGACCCAAAGGGTTTGTTTTCACTGCACGGATTGGCAGCAGTCTAGGCGGCCCCGATCCTGCTGCCGTCCCTGCGGTGGCCGATGGCGTGCGCGATGCGCTCGGCGGATTCCTTCACCAGCGGTCCCCAGGTCGGCTTCATCCTGTCGGCGGGGGAAGAAATCGACAGCGTAGCGATGAGCTGTCCGGCGTCGTCGCGCACCGCGGCGGCGACGCAGCGCACGCCGATTTCGGCTTCTTCCGCATCGGTGGCCCAGCCCTGGCGCTGGATGCGCTCGAGTTCGCGCTCGAGCAGCGGCAGGCTGGTGAGCGTGTTCCTGGTGTGCGAGGCGAGCCCGGTGCGCTTGGCGTACTCGCGCAGTTTGGCGAAGCCTTCCTCGAGCAGGAAGAGCTTGCCCGCCGCCGTGATGTGCAGCGCGGCGCGCGCGCCGATCACGTGCACCACGCGCATCGCCGAGCGTCCCGACGAGGTGCGCTCGACGTAGACGATCTCGTCGTCGTGGCGCACCGAGAGGTTTACCGTCTCGCCGATCTGCGAGTGCAGCTCGCGCATCACCGGCAATGCCATCTCGCGCACGTTGATGCGCATTTTCACCAGGTTGCCGAGCTCGAGCAGGCGCATGCCCAGGCGGTAACTGCCGGGCTCGATGCGGTCGACGAGACGGTCGGCGGCCAATGCTGAAAGGATCCGGTGCGCGGTGGAGGGATGCAGGCCGGTGTATTGCGCGACCTGCTTCAGGCCCAGCGGCTCGGGATGCCCGGCGAGCACGTCGAGCAGTGTGAGCATGCGCGCGATGACCTGAATCGGGTTCTTGTGTTCGCTCTTGGACGCTGGCATGTGGGTGGCATTGTATCCCACGATGTGAAACACTAAAGACGCATGCCGGTCATCACGAATATCGAAGATCTGCGCCAGATCGCCGAGCGGCGGGTCGCCAAGGCGATCTACGACTACGTCTCGCGCGGCTCCTATGACGAGGTGACGCTGCGCGCCAACCGCGACGACGTGGAGGCGCTCAAGCTGCGCCAGCGCGTGGCGATCGACGTCGACCACCGCTCGACCCGGACAACCCTCGTCGGGCAGGATGTGACCATGCCGGTCGGCATCGCGCCGGTCGGCCTGATCGGCCTCAACTGGGCCAACGGCGAGATACTCGGGGCGCGCGCGGCGGAGAAGTTCGGCATCCCGTTCACGCTCTCCACCATGTCGATTTGCTCGATCGAGGACGTGGCGGGTGCGGTGTCGAAGCCCTTCTGGTTCCAGCTCTATGTGTTCCGCGACCGCGGCTTCGCCGCCTCGCTGATCGAGCGCGCCAAGGCGGCGAAATGTTCCGCGCTGATGCTCACGCTCGACCTGCAGATCCAGGGCCAGCGCCACATGGACCTGAAGAACGGCCTCACCGTGCCGCCGCAGCTGAAGCTGGCGAATCTTGTCGACATGCTTTGCAAGCCTTCCTGGTCTTTCAATATGTTGCAAAGCAAAAGAAGATCATTTGGCAACCTCGAAGGCCAGATCAAGGGCGCCGACAACCTGCTCACGCTGTCGCAATGGATCGCGGGGCAGTTCGACCCGACGCTCAGCTGGAAGGACATCGAATGGGTCAAGAAGCTCTGGGGCGGCAAGCTTATCCTGAAGGGCATCCTCGACGCAGACGACGCGAAGATCGCCGCGTCCACCGGCGCTGACGCGATCGTCGTCTCCAACCACGGCGGTCGCCAGCTCGATGGCACAGTGTCCTCGATTCGCGCGCTTCCCGAGGTGGTGGATGCCGTCGGCGGCAGGCTCGAGGTGTTCTTCGACGGTGGCGTGCGCTCCGGCCAGGACGTTCTCAAGGCGCTGGCGCTCGGCGCCCGCGGCGTCTTCATCGGCAAGGCGTTTGCCTGGGCGCTCGGCGCGATGGGCGAGGAGGGCGTGTCGCTCGCGCTCAACATCATCCGCAAGGAACTGGACGTCTCCATGGCGCTTTGCGGCCTGCGCGACGTGAAGGAAGCCGGCCCCGCGATCCTGCGGCGCGCCTAGCGGCGCGCATGGCCATCGGCCGCCCGCTCGAGCACTACGCCTGGCTCTCGGTGGCCGGGGCGCTCGCGACCATTGCGCTGAAAACGCTTGCCTGGCACGTCACCGGCTCGGTCGGCCTGTTGTCGGATGCGCTCGAATCGCTGATCAATCTCGCCGGGGCGCTGCTCGCGCTGTCGATGCTGCGCCTGGCGGCGGCGCCGCCCGACGAGGCGCATCCCTACGGCCGCTTCAAGGCCGAGTATTTCGCGAGCGGCATCGAAGGCGCCCTGATCGTGTTCGCCGCAATCAGCATCGCGTACGCCGCCGTGCCGCGCCTGGCGTCGCCGGCGCCGATCGAGGCGCCGCTGCTGGGCATCGCGCTTTCCGCGGCGGCGACCGCGATCAACCTGGGGATCGGCCTGCTCCTCATCTCGGCGGGGCGGCGCGTGCACAGCATCGCGCTGGAGGCCGACGGGCACCACCTGATGAGCGATGTGTGGACCTCGGTCGGGGTCATCGCGGGCGTCGCGCTGGTGGCGGGCACCGGCTGGCTGATCCTCGATCCGCTGATCGCAATCGGGGTGGCGATCCAGATCGTCTGGACCGGCGCGGTTCTCATGCGCCGTTCCTTCGCGGGGCTGCTCGATGCGGCGATTCCCGAAGCCGAACGCGCCGATGTCGAAAAAATCTTCGCCGAATACCGTCCCCGCTACGGCGTCGAGTTCCACGCCCTGCTCACGCGCCAGGCGGGCGCGCGGCGCTTCATCTCGTTCCACCTGCTGGTGCCCGATGCGTGGCCGGTGGACCGCGCGCACCAGCTCTCGGAAGAGATCGAGGAGCGCATCCGCTCGCTGGTGCCGAACGCGATCACGCTCAGCCACATTGAGCCGATCTCGCAGCCTGCGTCCTACGACGACATCAAGCTGGAAAGGTGGTGACCGTGAACGGTGGTGCGCGCATACTAAAGGATTGAATGAATAATCGCCGTAAATTACTCGTTGCCCTTGGCGCAAGCGCGCTTGCAGCGCCGTTCGGCTCTATCGCACAACAGCCGAAGATGCACCGGATCGGGTTCCTCGGTCCGAGTTCTGCCGTGGGTGTCACGAGTTGGCTGGAAGCGTTGCGGGCAGGGCTACGCGAACTCGGCTACGCCGAGGGCAAAAACCTCGTCATCGAGTTCCGCTGGGCCGAAGGCAAGTATGAGCGGCTTGCCGAACTTGCCGCGGAACTGGTGCGCCTCAATGTGGAACTGATCGTGACTCACAGCACACCCGGAGCTGTTGCCGCCTAGCAGGCGACCGCGGTGATCCCCATCGTTATTGCGGAGCAGGGTGATTCCGTTGCGACCGGAGTTGTGTCCAGTCTCGCGCGGCCGGGCGGCAATATCACCGGCTTGAACGTCTTTAGCCCGCAAACTAGCGCGAAGTTTATCCAGCTGCTCAAAGAGGTGCAGCCGCAAATCAGGCGCTTTGGATTTCTCTCAAACCCGGACACCACTTCCATGGCGCGGGAAGTCTTCAAATCGATGAGGGCTACCGCCAAGTCGCTCAAGGTGGAACTCCAATCATTCGAAGTGCGAGGACCGCAGGAGTTTGAAAGCATTTTTGCCGAGATGGCAAAACGACGCGTTGCCGCCATTGGTGTTCAAGGAGACCCGATGCTCACCGCCCATAATGCATTAGTGGCGAGCATTGCGGCCCGGCACCGTATTGCCACAATCGGAACCCCAGAATTCGCCGAGGCGGGCGCTCTGATGGGGTATGGAGCAGACCGTTCCGTGCTATTTCGCCGCGCCGCAACGTATGTGGACAAGATCCTCAAGGGCGCGAAGACAGGCGGGCTGCCGATCGAGCTGCCCACCAATTCGATCTGGTGGTCAACATGAAAACCGCCAAGGCGCTAGGCCTGAAAATTCCTCAATCGATTCTGGTTCAGACGACCAAGGTGATCGAATGACGGGCGCGAACATCCGCCAATCAGGTTGAATCATTGCCTTGCGGCTGGCAGCCCCCGGCGCGCCGCGCGCAGCGCAAACCGGCCCGGATCCACCGCCGCCGCGAGTTTTCGTTCCACCGGAAGCGGCTCGCCCTCGAGCAGGCTCGCCAGCATTTCGCCGCCGAGTCCCGCCCAAAGCAGCCCGCGGGATCCGTAGGCAAACGCGCCGTATAGCCCCGCACCCCGCGCATCCGCGATCGGCCCGATCATCGGCAGCCGGTCGCGCACCACGGCGCGAAACGCGACGCGGCCGCCGAGGCTCGCGGGATCGAGGCCGCTGGATGCACCGGGCAGCATTTGTTCCAGCCGCTCGAGGTTGCCCTCGTGACTGTCGGCGCGCAGTTCGGGATCCTCGTCGCCGACATCAAAGCTTGCACCGATGACCGATAAGCCGTCCACGCCCGGCAACACCATGCCGCCGCGCAGCAGGATATGCCTGAGTCCCTCGATGGCGGGCGCCAAGGTGAGTTGTCCGCGCACGCGCCGCAGCTTGACCGCCGGCTGCGGCGCGAGGTGCAATGCGTCGGAGGCGTTCGCGAGTATGACGATAGATGAAGAAGCGATGGTTTTGCTTTGTTTGTCCCTTGCATTCCAGGTTGTTCCAGAATGCTCCAGATCAAAAACTTCCATGCCAAATTTCGTTTCAATGCCGCTATGCGAAAGCAATGCCTGAACCAGGCTGCGTGGCTTCACCCAGCCGGCTTCGGGAAACCAGATGCCGCCCTTCACTTCATCGAACTGCGCGTAGTTCGCCGGATAACCGAGCGTCGCCAGCGCGCGTTGCTGCGATGCCTTCTCGTCCGCGTTGCGCGCCATCTGCAGCACGCCGCAGCGCTCCCACTGCAGATCGTGCAGATTTTTCCAATGATTCAACAGAAACATAAATGAGGCGCGCGTGAAGCGCGCGAACAGGCTGTCGTCTGGCGAGATAATCGGATGGAAGATCCCGGCATGATTGCCGGAGGCCTCTTCGGCGGGCCCGGTATGTCGCTCAATGAGCGTAACCTCCCAGCCGCGCGACGCCAGCCGCTCGCATACCGCGGCGCCTGCGATGCCCGCGCCGATGACGATTGCGGAGCGGGAAATAGTTTTTTCTGCCGAGACTTTCTTTCTTGCGATCAGGTCTCCTCTGAGCATTTCCCTTTTCGTCCCGAACCCCTGGACCTTTTCCAGCGCAAAACCGGCGCCTTGCAGGGCCTCGCGCACGGGCGCTGCCACGCTCCAGGTGGCGAGAGTCGCGCCCGGTGCTGCAAGCCGGCCGAGGTGGCGCAGCAGCGGCGGCGACCACATTGCCGGGTTCTTCGGAGGCGCGAAGCCGTCGAGAAAAAACGCGTCCGCCGCAAGCGCCAGCTGCGGCAGGCCATCGGCGACATCGCCGAAAAAGAGGGTTAGAACAACATTTCTGCCATCGAGTTCGATGCGGTGCATGCCGGGCACCAGGATCGGCCAGCGAGCGAGCAATTGTTTGGCCTCGCTCGCGATCTCGGGAAATTTTTGCAGAAGAGATTCAAAATCAATTGCAGTGAAGGGATGCTTCTCGATGGAAACGAAATGCAGCCGTTCGCAGCGTTTCGGATCCGCGCGCCAGGCGTGCCAAGTGGCGAGGAAAGAAAGGCCGAATCCGAAACCGGTTTCGAGGATCGTGAAGACGCGTCGCCCGCGCCAGCGTTCGGGCAGGCCGTTGCCTTGCAGGAATACGTGCCGCGCCTGCGCTAGGCCGCCTGCGGCGCTGTGGTAAACATCGCCGAAGGTTTCCGAGTATGGCGTGCCGTCGGGCGCGAAGGCGAGACGGGCGGGGGCGAGGGGACTGGGCACAGCCCTATTGTGAGGCCGGGATCTCGCCCATCAGCCCCGTCGATCGGCGGCGACGCGACCGAGCATGGCCGCGAACTCGCGGGTGGGCGGCGTCATGGCCTGACCCGGGCGCATGATCAGGCCGATGGGCCCGGTCGGTTCCGGCAACTCCACGTTGAGCGTCGCCAAGGCGCCGAGACGCTCAAAGCGTTCCGCAACGTCCTGCGGCATGACGCCGAGAAAATCGGTTTCCTGCAGGAGTGACGCGTTCACCAGCACAGAAGCGGATTCCACCAGGCGGCGCGGCGGTTGCGCGCCGGCTCGATGGAACGCGGCCTCGAGCCGCAGGCGGTAGGGTGTGCCGCGGGCGGGCCACACCCAGCCCTCCGTCGCAAGCTGGCGCAGCGTAGGGCGCCGGCGCCGCAAGAGCGGATGGCCGGCGCGCACGACGACGCGCATTGGCTCGGGATGCAGTGATTCGAGCGCCATGCCAGAGGCCACGACTTCGCCGCTGAGTCGACCGACGACGAGATCGAGGTCACCTTCGCGCAGCATCGGCAGAAGAAGCGCAAGCGTGCCCTCCTGCACTGCCACCGTGACCTCCGGAAACTCGGCCTTGAAGCGGGCGATGGCACGCGGCAGCAAAACCGGCGCCGCAGCCGCGAGCACGCCTACTTGAACGCGTCCCGAGGTTCCGGACTGAATCGCGGCGAGCTCCTCGCCCGCGCGCGCAAGGACGCCCAAGACTTCGCGCGCCCCTTGGACGAGCGCGGTGCCGGTGGCCGTCGGCATCATGCCCTGGGCGGTCCGCTCGAACAGCTTCACCCCGAGTGCGCGCTCGATTTCGCCGAGCGACCGCGTGGCAGCCGGTTGGGTTAGGTGGAGTCGCTCCGCCGCCCGGTGCAGATTGCGCAATTCGTCCAGGGACACAAGCAGATGCAGTTGGCGAAGTTTGAGGCGCGACTTCAGGTGCCAGGCCGCGGGATCGGTCGAGCGGCTCATGCGCGGGACTCTGATACCGGAAATGGTATCGTCATCTGCGGCACCGGCATTGGAGGTCCTGGCGCAACGCGCCTAGACTTCAGCCTGTTCGGCCCCGCAAGACCAAACAGGTACGAAACCCGTGCAAACTGAGGCATGACCGTGCCGCCGCATCCGCTGCTCTCTCAGGCGGAGATTTTCGCCGTGGGCGAGCCTTACGCCGCGGCAATCGCCGCGTCGCCGGACGGTGCCCGCGACGCGGCGGAACTGGTGGAGATCGACGCCGAGATGCTCGAGGCGAGCGTAGAGCCCGATCCGTCGCGCGTCGCCTGGCGCTTCGATTTCTCGCTGCTCGGGCGCCTCACCCTGGTCCACTACCGCGATGCGCAGCAATGGCTGCCGGGCACGCTGCTGCCGCCGCTGTCCGGGATCGCGGCGGTCGCGTTCCGCACCCCGGACCTGGCGGCACAGCGCGCGCGCCTGACCGCGGCGGGCATCGCGGTGCGCGAGGCGAACGGGCGCCTGCTGGTGCCCGCCGAGGAGGCCTGCGGTGTTGCGGTTCTGTTCGAAGCATGAGCGCCGTCCCGGCATTGTCCGAACTAAAGCTGGTCGCGGTCGATCCCGCGCGCAGCGGCATGGAGGGCGCGAGGATGAGCTACATGGAGTCTGGCGCGGACAAAAACGACACGGTTCTGCTGCTGCACGGCATCGGTTCGAACTGCACCGGCTGGCGCTACGTTCTGGACGCGCTCGGCACGCAGTACCGGGCTATTGCGTGGAACGCCCCCGGCTACTACCTGACCGACAATTTTCGCGATCCCGCGCCCGGCAACTGGCAGTATGCCGATGCGCTTGCCGCGCTCATGGACGCGCTCGCCATTCCTTCGGCGCACGTGGTGGGCAGCTCCTTCGGCTCGCTGGTGGGCGCGTCATTCGCGGCGCGGCATCCCGGCAGGGTGCGCTCGCTGGTTCT
>SHXL01000076.1 GCA_009693345.1 Betaproteobacteria bacterium | reverse complement strand
ACCAGTCCGCCCGCGCGCTTGCGATACGGGATGCGCCGGCCCTCCACGTCCAGGGGATGCTTCTCATCCTCGACGTCCTTCAACTGCGAGAAAATCCGCTCCAGCACCGCTTCCCCGCCGGGGCCCACGTGATACACCCTGAGTTTCTCCATCTTCAGGCGGCGGTAGTCCGTGCCGCCGTCCACGTTGACCACGTCCAAGCGCGCCTTGAGGAATTCGATCGCCGGCAGGAAGCGCTCGCGCTGCAGGCCGTTGGGGTAGAGCTCGTCGGGGTGGTAGTTGCTGGTCATCACGAACGCTACCCCCAGTTCCATCACCTTGTCGAGGTAGCGGCCGAGGATCATCGCGTCGGCGATGTCCGAGACATGGAATTCATCGAAGCAGACGAGGCGGTAGCGACGCGCGGTGCGTTGTGCGACGGCGGCAATCGGGTCCTCGGCGCCCTTCAGCTCGTGCATCTCGCGATGGATTTCGCGCATGAAGTGGTGGAAATGCACCCGGCGCTTGCGCGCCAGCGGCACGCACAGGTAGAAGCTGTCCATGAGGAAACTCTTGCCGCGCCCGACCGCGCCCCACAGGTAGACCCCCCGGGGCGGCGGCGGCTTCACCAGCAGGCGCTTCAGCGCATTGCTACGCCTGGCCTCGTACGCGGTCCACTCTTCGAAGAGCCGCTGCAGGTGCTCGACCGCGCTCCACTGGGACGAATCGGAAACAAAGCCGCGCTTGGCGAGGCTCTGCTCGTAGAGCGCGACGACGACGCTCATGCGCGGGAGGCTAAAACGCGTGACTCGCTGCGCGCGAGCCAGAGCGTGCTGGCGAGGATGAGCATGCCGCCCGCCAGTGTCCAGCCCTCCGGCGCGCTGCCAAACATGAGGAAACCGAGAATCGCCGCCCAGACCAGTTCGAGGAATCTCACCGATTGCACCGCCGAGATGTCGGCGATGCGGAACGCGCGCACCATGCAGTAGTGCCCGCCCGCGCCGAAGACACCGCAGACGGCCAGCAGGGCCCATTGCCCCGGCGAGGGCATCGTCCACAAGGCGAGGGCAAACGGCAGCAGCGCCAGCGACACCACCAGGTGCTGCCAGAAAACCATGACATCGGAGCGATCGACCCGCGTCAGCACCTTGGCTACGAGGAAAGAACCCGCGAACACCGGCCCCGACGCCAGCATCAGCAGCATCCCCGCCGAGATGCCGGAGAAACCGCCGGCTTCGAACGGATGCACCACCAGCAGCACGCCGGAGAAACCAACCAGTACCGCAGCCCAGCGCGCGCCGGTCATCCGCTCGTTGAGAAACAGCACCGCCCCCAGGCAGATGAAGAGCGGCACGCTGAATCCGATCGCGGTCAGCTCCGCGATCGCCACCGCCGGCAGCGCCGCGAACCACAGCAGCATCCCGCCCCCATGGACGAGGCCGCGCACGAACTGCATCTTCGGGGCCTTCGGCCACAGCTCGCGCACGCCGAAACGCAGCGCCGGCACCAGGATCAGCAGCGTGCCGAGCAGGTAGCGCAGGAATCCGACCAGCCAGGGATCGAGCTCGTGCGCGAGCTTCTTCATGGTGGCATTGAGCAAGGTGAACAGCAGGCCGGTGGCCGCCATCCACAGCATGCCGCGCACCGTCGGGCTGAGCGAGCGCGTGCTCAGATGTTCAGGGCGGACAAAGGGCGCGCGCTCAAATATTGAGCGCGCGTTTGTCGACCGCGAGGGCCGCGTCCTTCATCGCCTCGGACAGCGAAGGATGGGCGTGGCAGATCATGCCGATGTCCTCGGCCGAGCCGCGGAATTCCATTGCCACAACCGCTTCCGCGATCAATTCGGAGGCCATGGGGCCGATGATGTGCACGCCAAGGATTTCATCCGTTGTTTTATTTGAAATGAACTTGACCAAACCAGTCGTATCGCCCAGCGCCCGCGCCCGCGCGTTGGCGGAAAAGGGGAAGGTCCCGACCTGGTACTCCACGCCCTCAGTCTTCAGTTGCTGCTCGGTCTTGCCCACCCAGGCGATCTCGGGCGAGGTATAGATCACCCAGGGAATGGTGTTGAAGTTGACGTGCGGCTTTTGGCCGGCAATGCGCTCGGCGACCGCCACGCCCTCCTCTTCGGCCTTGTGCGCGAGCATCGGGCCGCGCACCACGTCGCCGACCGCCCAGACGTTCGGCACGTTCGTCCGGCAGTTCTCGTCGACTGCGATGAGGCCCCGTTCCAGCTTCAGGCCGATGCCCTCGGCATTCAGGCCTGTGGTATTGGCGACGCGTCCGATCGAGACAATGAGGCGGTCACATTCAAGTGTTTTCGCTTCGCCTGCACTGTTCTTGTACTGAACTGAAACTGCATTCTTTGAAATCACGACCTTCGCGATTACCACCCCGAACTCCATCTTCAAGCCCTGCTTGAGGAAGATTTTCGAAGCTTCCTTGGCGATCTGCTCGTCGGCGGCGCCGAGGAATGCCGGCAGCGCTTCCAGAATGGTAACTTCCGATCCCAGGCGGCGCCACACACTGCCCATTTCGAGTCCGATCACTCCGGCGCCGATGACGCCGAGGCGCTTCGGCACTTCCGGGATTGCCAGCGCGCCGGCGTTGCTCAGGATCATCTTCTCGTCGAAATCGGCACCCGGCAAGGCGCGCGGGTTGGAGCCGGTGGCGATGACGACGTTCTTCGCGGAAATAACTTCTTTTTCATTTCCGGTTACAAGAATTTCAGAACCGGAAGAGCCAAAACTTCCCCGCCCGTGAAAGAACGTCACCTTGTTCTTCCTGAACAGGTAGGCGATGCCGTCGTTGCTCGCCTTCACCACCTTGTCCTTGCGCCCGAGCATCACCTTCAGGTCGAGTTCCAAACCCTTCACCTTCACGCCGTGGTCGGCGAAGTGGTGCCCGGCCTGCTCGAAGTTCTCGGAGGACTGCAGCAGCGCCTTGGACGGGATGCAGCCGACGTTGGTGCAGGTGCCGCCGAGCGCGGGCTTGCCGTCCGCGGCCTTCGCTTCATCGATGCAGGCGGCCGCCAGGCCGAGCTGGGCGGCGCGGATCGCGGCGATATAGCCGCCCGGCCCGCCGCCAATCACCACCACATCAAAGGATTTCATACACGGACTTCATATCTCCAGGATCAGCCGCGCGGGATCTTCAAGGGCTTCCTTGATCGCAACCAGGAACAGCACGGCCTCGCGGCCGTCGATGATCCTGTGATCGTAGGACACGGCAAAGTAATTCATCGGCCGCACCACCACCTGCCCGTTCTCCACCACCGCGCGTTCCTTGGTCGCATGGATGCCGAGGATCGCCGATTGCGGCGGATTGATGATCGGCGTCGAGAGCATCGAGCCGAAGGTGCCGCCGTTAGAAATGGAGAAAGTGCCGCCGGTCAGGTCTTCCAGCGACAGCTTGCCGTCCTGCGCCTTCTTGCCGAACTCGGCGATCTTCTTCTCCACCGCGGCGAAGGACAACTGGTCCGCGTCGCGCAGGATCGGCACCACCAGTCCGCGCGGGCTGCCGACCGCCACGCCGATGTCGAAGTAGCCGTGGTAGACGATGTCGGTGCCGTCCACCGAGGCGTTCACCACCGGGTACTTCTTCAGGCCATGCACCACCGCCTTGACGAAGAACGACATGAAGCCGAGCTTGGTGCCGTGCTCCTTCTCGAAGCGCTCCTGGTACTTCTTGCGCAGTTCGATCACCGGCGCCATGTTCACTTCGTTGAAGGTCGTAAGGATCGCCGCGGTCGCCTGCGACTGCAGCAGGCGCTCGGCCACGCGCTGCCGCAGGCGCGACATCGGCACGCGCTGCTCGGAGCGGCCCACAAGGAGCTTGTCGGTATTCACCGCCGCGGGAGGCTGCTGCAGGGCAGCTTTCGGCGTGGATTGCTGGATTACATCACCCTTGATGACCCGCCCGTCCCTGCCCGTTCCCTGGATCTGCGCGGTATTGATGCCTTTCTCGGCCGCGATCTTTTGGGCCGAAGGCATGACAGCAGGCCCTGGTTTGGCTTTTTCGACGGGAGGTTTTTCCTGAACAGGAGCAGAAGCAACAGCCGACGCCTTCCCTTCCGTATCTATTCTCGCTATCACTTCACCGGCGACGACGATCCCCTTGTCGCCTTTGAGAATGCTCACCAGCACGCCGTCGGCCGGCGCGGGCAGCTCGAGCACCACCTTGTCGGTTTCGATGTCGATCAGATTCTCGTCGCGCTTCACCGCCTCGCCCTGTTTCTTGTGCCAGGCGAGCAGCGTGGCCTCGGCGACCGATTCCGAGAGCTGCGGGACTTTGACTTCAATCAGCATTTTTTTCTTTCTTTCTTCTCTTCCGACCCATTCCCTGCACCGGCATCACGAGATTGTCCGTCAACGGCGCGAATGCCGCCTGCACCAATTCCTTCTGCTGATCGTTGTGCAGCGACAGGTACCCCGCCGCGGGCGAGGCCGACGACCTGCGCATCGCATAGCCCAGAACCTGGTCCGGCCGCATGTGGCGCAGCACGTAATGCTGGAGGCGGTGCCAGCCGCCCTGGTTGCCCGGCTCTTCCTGGCACCAGATGACTTCGTTCGCGTTCGAATACAGGTTGATCTGTGCCTGGAACTCATCGTGCGGGAACGGATAGAGCTGCGCGATGCGCACGATTGCGACATCCTTCGCGTTGTTCTCCTTGCGCGCCGCCATCAGGTCGAAAAACACCTTGCCGCTGCACAGGATCACGCGCTTTACCTTCTCCGGCTTGATGCTATGGTCCCAGTCGCCGTTGAGCGCCTTGAATTTGCTTTCCGCAAACTCCGGCAACGGCGACACCGATTCCTTGTGCCGCAGCAGGCTCTTGGGCGTGAAGATCACCAGCGGCTTGCGGTAGGGCCGGATCATCTGGCGTCGCAGCAGGAAGAACATCTGCACCGGCGTGGCCGGAATGCAGACCTGGATGTTGTAATCGGCGCACAGCTGCAGGAAGCGCTCGGGCCGCCCCGAGGAATGCTCGGGCCCCTGTCCCTCGTAGCCGTGCGGCAGCAGCATCACCATGCCGCAGATGCGGCCCCATTTCACTTCGCCCGAGGCGATGAACTGGTCGATGACGACCTGGGCGCCGTTGACGAAATCGCCGAACTGCGCCTCCCAGACCACCAGCTCGTTCGGCTCCGAGGTCGAATAGCCGTACTCGAAACCGAGCACCGCCTCTTCCGACAGCACCGAGTCGATGACCACGAAGTCGCCCTGGTTGGGCGCGATGTGCGCGAGCGGAATGTAAGTGCCGGAGTCCCACTTCTCGCGGTTCTGGTCGTGCAGCACCGCGTGGCGGTGAAAGAAGGTGCCGCGGCCGCAATCCTGGCCGGAGATACGCACCGAAAAACCGTCCTTCAGCAGCGAGGCGTAAGCAAGGTTCTCCGCCATGCCCCAGTCCACCGGCAGCTTGCCCTGGCCCATCAGCCGCCGGTCGGCGATAATTTTCTCCACGCGCGGCTGCAGCTTGAAATTGTCCGGAATGGCAGTCAGCCTCTCCGCCAGCATCTGCAGGTCGGCCAGCGGCAAGGTGGTGTCGTCGCTCTCGTTCCACTTCGTGTTCTTGTACTTCGACCAGTCCACCGCGAACGGCGGCTTGAAGTTCGACAGGATGGTTGCATTGGTGTGGGTGCCGCCGTCCATCGCCTGGCGGAAAGTGGCGACCAATTTGTCGGCCTCGTCCACGCCGATGATTCCCTGCGCGGCGAGCTTATCGGCGTAAAGCCTGCGCGTGCCGGGATGCGCGTTGATGATCTTGTACATCAGCGGCTGGGTCACCATCGGCTCGTCCTGCTCGTTGTGGCCGAGCTTGCGGAAGCAGACGATGTCCACCACCACGTCCTTCTTGAACTTGCCGCGGTAGTCGAGCGCGATCTCGATCGCCATCACGCAGGCTTCCGGGTCGTCGCCATTGACGTGGAAGATCGGCGCCTCGATCATTTTCATGACGTCGGTGCAGTACAGCGTCGAGCGTATGTCGCGCGTATCCGAAGTGGTGAAGCCGATCTGGTTGTTGACCACGATGTGCACCGTGCCGCCGGTGCCGTAGCCGCGCGTCTGCGACAGATTCAGCGTTTCCATCACCACGCCCTGCCCCGCCACGGCCGCGTCGCCGTGGATCAGCACCGGCAGCACCTGGTCGCCGCCACGGTCCTTGCGCCGGTGCTGCCGCGCCCGCACCGAACCCTCGACCACGGGATTCACGATCTCGAGGTGCGACGGATTGAAGGCCAGGGTCAGGTGCATCGGCCCGCCCGGCGTGTTGATGTCGGAGGAGAAACCCTGGTGGTATTTTACGTCTCCCGACGCCAGCGCGTCGTCGTGCTTGCCTTCGAACTCGCTGAACAGGTCCTTGGGCATCTTGCCCAGCGTGTTCACCAGCACATTGAGGCGGCCGCGGTGCGCCATGCCGATCACCAGCTCCTGCACTCCCGCTGCGCCCGCGCGCTGCAGCAGGTTGTCGAGCACCGGGATCAGCGTGTCGCCGCCTTCGAGCGAGAAGCGCTTCTGCCCCACGTATCGGGTATGCAGATAGCGCTCCAGGCCTTCTGCGGCGGTGAGGCGCTCGAGGATGTGCTTGCGGTAGTTGGCAGCGAAGCTCGGTTTGGAGCGCACCGGCTCAAGGCGCTCCTGGATCCAGCGCTTCTCCACCCGGCTGGAGAGGTACATGTACTCCACGCCCAGCGTGCCGCAATAGGTTTCCTGCAGCCCGCGGATGATCTCGCGCAGCGTCGCCTGCTCCGGCCCGATGAACGAGCCGGTATTGAACACCGCGTCCATGTCGGCTTCGCCAAGGTCGTAGTAGGCGGGCTCGAGTTCGGCGATGTGGGGCTTGGTCTGGCGCTTGAGCGGATCCAGGTCCGCCAGCAGGCAGCCGCGGAAGCGGTACTCGGCGACCAGCTGGATGACGGAAACCTGCTTGCGGTCGAGCGTCTCGGTCGACGCCGCGCGACGGGGTCCTGTTTTTGCTTGTATTGCAAAAGATTCAACAATGGGCGCGTGCGCGACGTCCTTCGCGGCGTTGCCCGGCAGCAGCTGCAGCTTGTCGAAATAGCCGCGCCACTCCTCCAGCACGCTGGCCGGGTTGTCGAGATACTTCTCGTACAGTTCCTCTACGTAAGGCGCGTTGCCGCCGAAGAGATATGAATTCGAAAGGAACTGCTTCAACATGGCTTACCTCTGTCCGATGGGTTTCACCTCGCGTCGCACCACGCCCTTGTAGAGCTGGCGCGGCCGGCCAATCTTGTACTCCGGGTCCGAGATCATCTCCTGCCACTGCGCGATCCAGCCCACGGTGCGCGCCAGCGAGAAAACGCAGGTGAACATCGCCACCGGAATGCCGAGCGCGCGCTGCACGATGCCCGAGTAGAAATCCACGTTCGGGTAGAGCTTGCGGCTGACGAAGTACTCGTCCTCGAGTGCGATCTTCTCCAGCGCGATGGCAAGCTTGAACAGGCGGTCGTCGTGCAGGCCGAGCTCGTTCAGCACCTCGTAGCAGGTCTCGCGCATCAGCTTGGCACGCGGGTCATGGTTCTTGTAGACGCGGTGGCCGAAGCCCATCAGCCGCACGCCGCTTTGCTTGTCCTTCACCTTCCTGATGAATTCACCCACCTTGGAGACATCGCCGATTTCCTCCAGCATCTCGAGGCAGGCCTCGTTGGCGCCGCCGTGCGCCGGCCCCCACAGGCAGGCGATGCCCGCCGCGATGCAGGCGTAGGGATTGGCCCCCGAGGACCCCGCCAGGCGCACCGTCGAAGTGGAAGCGTTCTGCTCGTGGTCGGCGTGCAGGGTGAAGATCCGGTCCATCGCGCGCACCAGCACATCGTTCACCTTGTATTCCTCGGCCGGCACCGCGAACATCATGCGCATGAAGTTCGCGGTAAACGAAAGATCGTTCCGCGGGTAGACGAACGGCTGGCCGATCGAATACTTGTACGACATCGCGACGATGGTCGGCATCTTCGCGATCAGCCGGAAGGCGCAGATCGAGCGGTGCTCGGAATTGTTGATGTCGAGGGCGTCGTGGTAGAAGGCCGAGAGCGCGCCGACCACCCCGACCATCACCGCCATCGGATGCGCGTCGCGGCGGAACCCCTGATAGAGGCGCGCCAGCTGCTCGTGCACCATGGTGTGGTGCGTCACCATGCTCACGAAATCCGCCTTCTCCTTGGCCTTCGGCAGCTCGCCATGGAGCAGCAGGTAGCACACCTCGAGGAAGTCGCAGTTCTGCGCCAACTGCTCGATCGGGTAGCCGCGGTACAGCAGCACGCCGGCATCGCCGTCGATATAGGTGATGGACGAGTTGCAGCTCGCGGTGGAGAGGAAACCCGGGTCGTAGGTGAACATCCCCGACTTGCCGTAGAGCGTGCGGATGTCCACCACGTCCGGTCCGACGCTCCCGGACATCACCGGGAATTCGAGCGTCTTGCCGCCGGGCAGGGTCAGGCTCGCTTTTTTATCCGCTTTGGTTTCCATGGATGGCGTTCCTTCTCTAGACGGCGCGCAACCGCGCCACGATTCCCCGGAACTTCGGGTCAAACTCTTCGCTGCGCCCGCTGACGATCGCCCAGAGGTCGACGTCCTGCAGGTCGAGCAGCTCGTTCAACGAATATTCATCCTGCTCCTGCAGATGCCGCTCGACGAAATCCTGCAACACCAGATCGAGTTCGAGCAGGCCGCGCCGGCATTTCCATTTCAACCTGTTCTGCGAGACGTCGTCCACGGGCTTTCCTTCAAACGGAGCGCTTCACCATCAATTCCTTGATCTTGCCGATCGCCCGCGTGGGATTCAAGTTCTTCGGGCACACGTCCACGCAGTTCATGATGGTATGGCAGCGGAACAGGCGGTACGGATCCTCGAGGTTGTCGAGGCGCGCGGCGGTCTCCTGGTCGCGCGTATCGGCGATGAAGCGGTAGGCCTGCAGCAGGCCCGCCGGGCCGACGAACTTGTCCGGGTTCCACCAGAACGACGGGCACGATGTGGAGCAGCAGGCGCACAGGATGCATTCGTAGAGGCCGTTCAGCTCCTCGCGCTCATCCGGGGACTGCAGGCGCTCGCGCTCGGGCGGCGCATCGTGGTTCACCACGTAGGGCTTGATCGACTCGTACTGCTTGAAAAACTGCGTCATGTCGACGATCAGGTCGCGGATCACCGGCATCCCGGGCAAGGGGCGCAAGGTCACGTGCTCGGGCAGGTCCGCTACCTTGGTGATGCAGGCGAGCCCGTTCTTGCCGTTGATGTTGATCGCGTCCGAACCGCACACGCCTTCGCGGCAGGAGCGCCGGAACGCTACCGAGTCGTCCATGCTCTTCAACTTCACCAGCGCGTCCAGCAGCATCCGGTCCGAATGCTCGAGCTGGACGTCGTAGTCCTTCATGTAGGGTTTCGCGTCCTTGTCAGGGTCGTACCTGTAGATGGAGAGTTTCATCTAGTAAGTTCTCACTTTTGGTTCGAACGATTCCACCGTCATGGGCTTCAAATGCACCGGCTTGTACGCCAGCCGGTTGGCTTCCTTGTACCAGAGCGTGTGCTTCATCCAGTTCTTGTCGTCGCGGTTCGGGAAATCCGCCCGCGCCTGCGCGCCGCGGCTTTCCTTCCTCGCCTCGGCCGAGACGATCGTCGCCATCGCGGTCTCCACCAGGTTGTCCAGTTCCAGCGCCTCGACCCGCGCCGTGTTGAAGACCTTCGACTTGTCCGTGATGAAGGTTCTTCCCGCTCTTGCCGAAATTTCCTTGATTTTTTGAACCCCAAGAATCAAATCATCCGGAAAACGGAAGACACCGCAATGCGCCTGCATGGCGCGCCGCAGGTCATTGAGCACGTCGACCACCCGCTCGCCCGCGGCGTTCGCATCCAGGCGCGCAAGGCGCGAGCGCGTGTAATCGCCCGCATCCCTGGGCAGCGTGCGGTGCGGGGCTGGCAGCGAACGGATGTCCTTGGTCATCTGCTCTCCCGAGGATTTGCCGAACACCACCAGATCGAGCAGCGAATTGGTGCCGAGGCGGTTCGCGCCGTGGACCGAAACGCAGGCGCACTCCCCGGCGGCGAAGAAACCGGGCACGATGCTTTCGTTGTTGTTGCCCTCGGGCGCCACCACGCGGCCCATGTAGTTGGCCGGTATGCCGCCCATCTGGTAGTGCACCGTCGGCACCACCGGCACCAGGTCGCGGATCGGGTCGGCATTGGCGAACTTGATGGAAATCTCGCGGATTCCCGGCAGGCGATGGTTGATCACCTCGGGACCGAGGTGATCGAGCTTGAGCATGACGTGGTCCTTGTCGGGACCGCAGCCGCGGCCTTCCTTGATCTCGGTGGTCATGGCGCGCGACACGACGTCGCGGCTCGCGAGGTCCTTGGCGTTGGGCGCGTAGCGCTCCATGAAGCGCTCGCCGTCCTTGTTCAGCAGGTAACCGCCTTCGCCGCGCACGCCCTCCGTGATCAGCACGCCCGCGCCGTACACGCCCGTCGGATGGAACTGGTAGAACTCCATGTCCTCCAGCGGAAAGCCGGCGCGCGCCGCCATGCCCAGGCCGTCGCCGGTATTGATGAAGGCATTGGTGCTGGCGTAGAAAATCCGTCCGGATCCGCCCGTGGCGAGCAGCGTCGCCTTGGCCTGGAACATGTAGACCTCGCCGGTCTCCATTTCGAGCGCGGTGACGCCCAGCACCGCGCCATCCTGCGGGTCGCGGATCAGGTCGAGCGCCATCCATTCGACGAAGAACTGGGTGTTGGTGCGCACGTTCTGCTGGTACAGGGTGTGCAGCATCGCGTGGCCGGTGCGGTCGGCGGCGGCGCAGGAGCGCATCGCCATCTTTGAGCTGCCGTAGTCCTGGGTGTGGCCGCCGAAGGGGCGCTGGTAGATCTTGCCGTTTTCCAGCCGGTCGAACGGCATGCCCATGTGCTCGAGTTCTACCACCACCTCGTTGGCGCGCCGGCACATGTACTCGATCGCATCCTGGTCGCCCAGGTAGTCCGACCCCTTGACGGTGTCGTACATGTGCCAGTGCCAGTTGTCCTCGGTCGAATTGGCGAGCGGCGCCGCGATGCCGCCCTGCGCCGCCACCGTGTGCGAGCGGGTCGGGAACACCTTGGTGAGCACGGCCACCTTCAGGTCGGCGCGCGCGAGTTCCAGCGCCGCGCGCATGCCCGAGCCCCCGGCTCCCACCACAATCGCATCGAATTTGCGTACCGGCAATCCCAAGCTCATCTCCAGAGTATCTGTATCGTCCAGCCGGCATAGGCCGCGATCGTGAGCAGCACCAGCACTTCCAGCGCGAGGCGCAGCCCCGCGGGCTTGATGTAATCCATCAGGATGTCGCGCACCCCGACCCAGGCATGCCAGGCAAGGCTCGCCATGAACAGCAGCGTCGCCACCCGCATCCAGCCCTGCGCGAACAGGTCGCGCCACACACCGTACGTGATGGGTTTGCTTGTCAATAAAACAAAAACGGTTATTACTGAGTAAACCGCCATGATCACGGCGGTAATCCGCTGCGCGAGCCAGTCGCGCAGTCCGTAGTGGGCGCCGGTGACGATTCGGTTGGTCACCAGATTTTCAATCCCAGGAACGCGGTAAGAATAATGCTGGCGCCGAGCACGACCCAGCTGGTGAGACGCGCGGTTTCCAGGTCCACGCCCTTGTCCAAGTCGAGAAACAGGTAGCGGATGCCGGCGCAGAAATGGTGGCAGTAGGCCCAGACAATCCCGAGCAGGGACAGTTTCACGGGCCACAGGCCGGCGTAGTGCTTGATCCTGTCGAAGGCGGCTTCCGAGGACAGGCTCCG
>SHXL01000075.1 GCA_009693345.1 Betaproteobacteria bacterium | reverse complement strand
GATCATCGGTCGCAATTTTCTGATCAAGATCAACGCCAACATCGGCAACTCGGCGGTGTCCTCGGGCATCGGCGAGGAAGTGGAAAAAATGACCTGGTCGATCCGCTGGGGCGGCGACACGGTGATGGACCTTTCCACCGGCAAGCACATCCACGAGACGCGCGAATGGATCATCCGCAATTCGCCGGTGCCGATCGGCACGGTGCCGATCTACCAGGCGTTGGAAAAAGTGGACGGCAAGGCGGAAGACCTGACCTGGGAGATTTACCGCGACACGCTGATCGAACAGGCCGAGCAGGGCGTGGACTACTTCACCATTCACGCCGGCGTGCTGCTGCGTTACGTGCCGATGACTGCGACGCGCATGACCGGCATCGTCTCGCGAGGCGGCTCGATCATGGCCAAGTGGTGCCTCTCGCACCACAAGGAAAGCTTCCTCTACACGCACTTCGAGGATATCTGCGAAATCATGAAGGCCTACGACGTGAGCTTCTCGCTCGGCGACGGCCTGCGGCCGGGCTCGGGCTACGATGCCAACGACGAGGCGCAGCTGTCCGAACTTCGCACGTTGGGTGAATTGACGCAGATCGCGTGGAAGCACGACGTGCAGGTGATGATCGAGGGCCCCGGCCACGTGCCGATGCAGCTCATAAAAGAAAACATGGACATCCAGTTGAAGGAGTGCCACGAGGCGCCCTTCTACACGCTGGGACCATTGACCACCGATATCGCGCCGGGCTATGACCACATCACTTCGGCGATCGGTGCGGCGCAGATCGGCTGGTACGGCACGGCGATGCTCTGTTACGTCACGCCGAAGGAGCACCTCGGCCTGCCGAACAAAAAGGACGTGAAGGACGGCATCATGGCCTACAAGATTGCCGCGCACGCGGCCGATCTCGCCAAGGGCCACCCGGGAGCGCAGATCCGCGACAACGCGGTGTCAAAAGCGCGCTTCGAATTCCGCTGGGACGACCAGTTCAACCTCGGCCTCGACCCGGACACCGCCAAGGACTTCCACGACGAGACGCTGCCCAAGGACTCGATGAAGGTGGCGCACTTCTGCTCGATGTGCGGGCCGCATTTCTGCTCGATGAAAATCACGCAGGACGTGCGCGACTACGTCGAAATGGGGATGCAGGAAAAGTCGGTCGAGTTTGTCCGCAAGGGCGGCGAGATATACAACAAGACCTGATCGCGTCGATCCTCAAAGTCCTGATCGCGGTGGCCGTTGGCCTGCCGCTGGTTGTCTATCTTGCCCAGGACGCGCTGATTTTCTACCGCCAACCGCTGCCCGAAGCACGCCGCGTCGAGATCGGAAGGCGTTTTCCGGCAGTCCGGGAGCTGTTCCTGCAGAGCAACGATGGCGTAAGGCTCCACGCCTGGCATGTAAAGGCTGCAGGTATCGCGCCTCTCATCCTCTACTTCGGCGGCAATGCCGAAGAGACGTCCTGGATGCTGGAAGAAGTCGGCAACGCACCCGGCGCTTCGTGGCTCATCGTGAACTACCGCGGCTACGGCCTGAGCGAGGGATCGCCCGGCGAAGCGGTACTGGTGTCCGATGCGCTGCAGTGGTTTGACTACGCAATGACGCTTCCGGGTGCCGAACCGAAGCGAACGTTCGCGTTCGGGCGCAGCCTGGGGAGCGGTATCGCGGTGGCGCTCGCCGCGCAGCGGCCGGTTGCGCGACTGATCCTCGTGACACCGTACGACAGCCTGGCCGCGGTGGCCAAGCGCCATTACTGGTACCTGCCGGTGGATCTGCTGCTCAAGCACCGCTTCGATTCCATCGCGCTCGCGCCGGCATTGAAGCAACCCCTGCTGTGTCTGGTCGCCGAGCGCGACGAGGTGATTCCGCCGGTCCATGGCGAGCGCCTTTTCGATGCGTGGGGCGGCGAGAAGCGAAAGATCCTGTTGCAGGAGTCCGGCCACAACAGCACCGACGCCCATCCGATGTTCTGGACGTCAATCCGCGAATTTCTGGCGCAGAAGGTAAATTAGACGGCATGGATACAAGTTTGCTGCATGCAGTGATCCTCGGCATCGTCGAAGGCGTCACCGAGTTCCTGCCGATCTCCAGCACCGGACACCTGATCGTCGCGGGCAGTTTGCTCGGATTCAACGATGCGCGCGCCGGCGTGTTCTTCGTCGCTATCCAGACCGGCGCCATGTTCGCCGTGGTCTGGGAGTATCGGGCGCGCTTCTTCCGAATCGATCCGGCGCTCTATCGCAATCTGATCGTAGCCTTCATCCCCGCGGCGGTGCTGGGCCTGCTGTTTTCGAAATACATCAAGTCGTACCTGTTCCACGCGGTGCCGGTGGCGCTCGCGTTCATCGTCGGGGGAGTCATAATTCTCTTGGTAGAAAGAAGTTCTTTCAATCCCAGAATTAAAAGCACCCAGTCAATGTCCTGGCTCGATGCGCTCAAGGTCGGCATTGCGCAATGCTTCGCGCTGATTCCCGGGACGTCTCGCTCTGGCGCGACCATCATCGGCGGGATGCTGTTCGGTATGTCTCGGCCCGCGGCGACGGAGTTCTCGTTCTTTCTCGCGGTGCCGACGCTATGCGCGGCGGGAGCTTACGATCTGCTCAAGAATCGCGCGCTGTTCTCGACCGACGATCTGGGCATGTTCGTGGTCGGGCTCGCGGTGTCGTTCGTATCGGCGATCGTCGTGATCCGCTGGCTGATCCGCTACGTCGCGACGCACGATTTCAGGCCGTTTGCGTGGTACCGGATCGCCTTCGGCGCGGTAGTGCTGCTCACCGCGCACGTCGGCTGGGTGGACTGGAAGAGCTAGCTAGCTCTGCGCCCAGGGCAGGCCGGCCTTGCGCCAGCCGCCGGCCACGTTGCGATGGCCGGCCGCGTCCTTGTCGCCTTCAAAACCTTCCAGGATGTTGTAGGCATCCGTCCAGCCGGCCTCGCTGGCCATGGTGGCGGCGTGATGCGAGCGCACGCCCGAGCGGCACAGAAACATGACGGTTTCATCTTTTCGCGCGGCTTCCCCCAACTGCTCAAGAAAAGCGGGGTTGCGCTGCCCTTCGGGATAGGTGTTCCATTCGATCGCCTCGCTGCCCGGTACCGATCCGACAAAGTGCAGTTCGGCGTCCGTACGCACATCGACCAGCTTCGCGCCCTTCTGCATCAAGGCGTGCGCCTCGGCCGGCAGCAGGGCGCCAGCGTAGGAAAGTTTAAGTTTCTGGCCGCGCTCCCGAGCCTTTTTCCTGATCTGATCCATAGGAGGTCCAATTATAAGTTCTCACATGCCCCGCACCGCAAGTGTGCGTTTCGGTTCGAAGACGCACCATCATAGTGCAATTTCGTCGGGTAGAATCGCACCATCTTGGCCAGAGGAGGGGCTGGCCACGGTGAGGGTGTTTGGCACGGATTCTGCTCAGGAAGGCGGGTCCGGCTGGTGCGCTCAGCCCGTCCTACTTTTCCCGCTCAGGAGATTTGCAATGGCGATGACGCCCGATGACGTATTTAAGATGATCAAGGACAAGGAGGTGAAGTTCGTCGACATCCGCTTCACCGACACGCGCGGCAAGGAGCAGCACGTATCCGTGCCCGCCAAGCAGTTCAACATGGAAAAATTCACCGACGGCCACGCCTTCGACGGCTCGTCGATTGCCGGCTGGAAGGGCATTCAGGCGTCCGACATGCTGCTGTTTCCGGACGCCAGCAGCGCGCGCATGGATCCGTTTACGGACGAAGCTGTGCTCAATATCAGCTGCGACGTGGTTGAGCCGGGCGACGGCAAGCCCTACAACCGCTGCCCGCGCGGCATCGCGAAGCGTGCGGAGACCTATCTCAAGTCTTCCGGTCTCGGCGATGTTGCCTATTTCGGGCCGGAACCGGAGTTCTTCATTTTCGACGGCGTCACCTGGGAAGTGAACATGTCCGGTTGCTTCGTGAAGATCAAGTCCGAAGAGGCGCCGTGGTCCACCGGAATCGAGTACGAGTCGGGCAACATGGCGCACCGCGCGCCGGTGAAGGGTGCCTATTTCCCCGTGCCGCCGGCCGACACGCTGCAGGACATCCGCAACGCGATGTGCATCGCTCTCGAGCGGCAGGGTGTGGAGGTCGAAGTACATCACCACGAGGTGGCTGCCGCGGGCCAGTGCGAGATCGGGACGCGCTTCGCGCCGCTGGTGCAGCGCGCCGACTGGATGCAGATCCTCAAGTACACCGTGTGGAACGTGGCCGCGTCCTACGGCAAGACGGCGACCTTCATGCCGAAACCCGTCGTCGGTGATAACGGTTCCGGCATGCACGTGCACCAGTCCGTCTGGAAGGGCGGCAACAATCTGTTTTCGGGCAACCTGTACGCGGGGCTGTCGGAATTCGCGCTGCACTATATCGGCGGCATCATCAAGCATGCCAAGGCGCTGAATGCGATCACGAATCCGGGCACGAACTCCTACAAGCGCCTGGTGCCGGGTTTCGAGGCGCCGATCAATCT
The DNA here is from genome assembly GCA_009693345.1 of Betaproteobacteria bacterium. Taxonomy (GTDB): domain Bacteria; phylum Pseudomonadota; class Gammaproteobacteria; order Burkholderiales; family SG8-39; genus RBG-16-66-20. The sequence continues at coordinate 7,612 of SHXL01000075.1, read as the reverse complement.
CGCCTACTCGGCGCGCAATCGGTCGGCGTCCTGCCGCATTCCGTTCGTCTCCAATCCGAAGTCGCGGCGCGTGGAAGTGCGCTTCCCGGATCCGACGGCCAACGCCTATCTCGCATTCTCCGCGATGCTGATGGCGGGCCTGGACGGCGTGCAGAACAAGATCCATCCCGGGGATCCGATCGACAAGGACATGTATCACTTGCCCCCGGAAGAGCACGCCAAGGTGCCGCAGGTCTGCGCTTCGCTGGAAGAGGCCCTCGACCATCTGAAGAAGGATCACGCGTTCCTGACCAAGGGCGGGGTGTTCGACGAGGATTTCCTCGAGTCCTATATCGCCCTGAAATTGGACGAGGTGACACGCTTCCGCATGACCACTCATCCGGTGGAATTCGATATGTATTACAGCTCGTAGACGCATTTAGCGCTCGGGCGTTAACCCAAAGACGGGCCTCAACCCCGTCCTTTTTTTCGTGCTTGGTTTGAGAAAAAGCTAGGTGTGGCATAGTCTTAGGTCGACCTGATTGAGGCGGATTCTTGTCATGGCGCGATTTGGTGCACTACTGGTGTTGATCGCCCTGGCGATGGGGCGGGCGGCGTTCGCCCAAGGGGAGTTCCAGACTACTTGGATCTGTAAGGACCCGGCAGGTCGCACGACCCTGACCAACGTGAAGGAAGAGACGGTCGGAAAGGAGTGCAAGATCGTCAGCCAGCAGCGCGTCTCCACGGTGCCTTCGAGCAAGACAGCGGGCGCCAAGTCGCCGGCGGAGTTTCCCAAGGAATCTGCCGCTGACCGCGTGGCCTCGAAGGCCAAGCAGAGGGAAACGATCGAGAGGGAGCTCAACCAGGAACAAGGGATGCTGACCGACGCCCGGAAGAAGCTCTCCGAACAGGAAGGGGTCCGCAGCGGCGACGACAAGAACTACGCAAGGGTGCTTGAGCGGCTGAAACCGTACCAGGACACGGTAGAGGTTCACGAGAAGAACGTCGAAGCCCTGAAGCGCGAGCTCAACAACCTGTCGCGCTGAGGCGACAGCGATGCGGCCCATGGCCGAAGCAAACGCCGCCCGATTTCCCGGCCTGGAGCTGCTTGCCACCGCAGTCGTCATCCTCGATGGCGCGTACGTCGTGCGCTATACCAATCCCTCCGCGGAAAACCTGCTGGGGGCAGGCGCAAGATCCCTGGTTGGTCAGCCGTTCGCCGCTCTTTTTACCGATAGCGCGACCCTCGAAGGCATGTTGGCGCAGGCGCTTGCCGTGCGCTGGAGCTATCGCGCGCAGACTGTGAGCTATGAACGGCCGGGGACCGAACTGTTGCCGCTATCCTGCGTCGTCACCCCGATCGATGTAGCGGGCCTGCCGCTGCTGGTCGAACTGCGGCCGATCCAGGAGCAATTGCGCCTGGAGCGCGAGGAGCGGCTGCTCGAGCAGCAGGAAGCGACCCGGGAGCTGCTGCGAAATCTCGCGCACGAGATCAAGAACCCGCTCGGCGGCCTGCGCGGGTCGGCGCAGTTGCTCGAGGGCGAGCTCGACCGGCACGATTTGCGGGAATACACGCAGGTCATAATTAAGGAGGCTGACCGGCTGCAGGCGCTGCTCGATCGCCTGTTGACGCCAAGCCGCGCGGTGCAACTCGCCGCGGTGAATATCCACGAGGTGCTGGAGCGGGTTCGAAGCCTGGTGCAGGCCGAATTTCCTAGCGGCATCTCGGTCCAGCGCAACTACGATCCCAGCGTCCCGGACCTGGTCGGCGACATCGAACAACTGATCCAGGCGGTCCTGAACGTGGTCCGGAATGCCGCCCAGGCGCTCCTTTCCGGGGAAAACGGCGGGCGCGGCGGGACCATCGTCCTGCGCACCCGTGCGGCCCGCCAGGTGACGATAGCCCGCCAGCGGCACAAGCTGGCACTGGAATTGCAAGTGATAGACGATGGGCCCGGCGTGCCCGAAGAAATCCGCGACCGGGTCTTCAATCCGCTCGTTTCGGGGCGGGAGGGGGGCAGCGGTATCGGCCTCGCACTGGTGCAGACCTATGCACAAAATCATGGCGGTGTCGTCGAATTCGACAGTCGCCCGGGAAGGACGATATTCACACTATTGCTGCCGTTGGCATGAGACCGGTCTGGATCGTCGACGACGATCGCTCCATCCGCTGGGTGTTTGAAAAAGCACTCAGCCGCGAGGGCATCGAGTACAGATCCTTCGCTTCGGCGCGCGAGGCGCTCGATGCGCTCGCCAGCGGGCCACCGCAGGTGCTGATCTCCGACATCCGCATGCCGGGTCAGTCGGGCATCGAATTGCTGCAGCAGGTGAAGGAAAAGCATCCAGCAGTGCCTGTGATCGTGATGACGGCCTACTCCGACCTGGAATCCGCGGTTGCCGCGTTCCAGGGTGGGGCCTACGAGTACTTGCCCAAGCCATTTGACGTCGACCAGGCAGTGGAACTCATCCGCCGGGCGCTCAATGAGAGCCAGCGTGAGCAGGCGGTAATCGAGCCGATCGGCGAAATTCCCGAAATCCTCGGCCAGGCGCCGGCGATGCAGGAAGTCTTTCGCGCCATTGGGCGGCTCTCGCAATCGGGCGCCACGGTGTTGATCACGGGTGAATCCGGCACCGGCAAGGAACTGGTTGCGCGAGCGCTGCACCGGCACAGCACTCGGGTGTCGAAACCTTTCATCGCGATCAACACCGCCGCGATGCCGAAGGACCTGCTCGAGTCGGAACTCTTTGGCCACGAGCGCGGCGCCTTCACCGGCGCGCAAGCTTTGCGGCGCGGCCGCTTCGAGCAGGCCGATGGCGGAACGCTGTTTCTGGACGAAATCGGCGACATGCCCCCGGAATTGCAGACGCGCCTGCTGCGCGTGCTCTCGGACGGAACCTTCTACCGGGTCGGCGGCCACCAGCAGCTGAAGGCCAACGTGCGGGTGATTGCGGCCACCCATCAGGACCTGGAGAGCCGAGTACGCGATGGCGCGTTTCGCGAGGATCTTTACCACCGGTTGAACGTGATCCGGGTGCGCATCCCGTCACTGCGTGAGCGGCGCGAGGACATTCCCCTGCTTGCGCGTCACTTCCTCGCGAAAAGCGCGAAGGAACTGAGCGTCGAGCCCAAGCGCCTCTCGGACGATGTGCTTGCCCACCTCGCGCGCATGGATTTCCCGGGCAATGTGCGCCAGCTGGAGAGTCTGTGCCACTGGCTCACCGTCATGGCGCCCGGGCAGGCGATTGGCATCGCCGATTTGCCGGCCGATTTCCGCGGCGATGCTGCCGGCGCCGGCCAGGCGCCGGCCTCGGACTGGATTGCAGCGCTGGAGCAGGAGGTCGAACGGCGCTTGGCGCGCGGCGAGACCGGCGTGCTCGATCAGCTCTCGCGCCAGTTCGAGCGTTCGTTGATATCCAAAGCGCTCGCGCGCACCGGCGGCCGCAGGATCGAGGCGGCCAACCTGCTTGGCATGGGCCGCAACACAATCACGCGAAAGATCCAGGAACTCGGCATCGGCGACGCCGACGACTGACGTCGAAAATGCCGTCGTCCCCGCGCAGGCGGGGACCCATCGTCGACAACCTGGATTCCCGCATTCGCGGGAATGACGACTATTTTTTCCGGTTCGCTTCCAGCCGGGCATCCACGATCGCCACGATCTTGTCGACTGCAGGCAGGCGCATGCCCTTCTGCTCGCCGATCGCCTTCACCAGCCGGTCGGTGCGCTCGATGTTCGGTGCGCCGCCAGCCACGGCGCGCGCGGCGGACGACGGGCTGCCGAGCGACTGTGCCGCTGCGGCGTACTTCTCGAACGGCACAAGGTCCTTTTCGTTCGCACCCAGCGAGACGCAAAGCTTTCCCACCCAGTTGTAGACTGCGCGCGACGCCTCTACATCGCCGTGTACCGCATCCTTGATCGGGCGGATGCTCTCTTTCTGGATGCAGCGGTAATTTCCGGCGAGCAGCATGGCCCATTTCGCCAGCGGCACGAACACCGAGTCATGCACCCTGAGTTTCACCGGCAACTCGATCTTCCCGTCGCCCGTGTCGAAGCGCGAAGCCTCGATATCAGTTTCAAGCTGGCGCAGGATCGCGGTATGCGGCTCTGACTCGAAGCGCGCCGCCTTGAAGTTCGTCGGCAACCTGACCTGCAAAACGTTGACCTTTTCTTCCGGTGGGCGGAACGCCTGGGGATCGGGGCTGCACAGTGTCATGAACCTCGAATCGAAGCCGTCCCAGACGGTGGGGTCGGTATAACACTCCCGCAATTTTTCCATCGCCAGTCCCGGGATCCGCGCGAGATAAGGCAGCGGAGGAATATTCATGATGGACATGCAAGGCAGCTTTGCTTTGGCGACGGCGTCGAGCAGTTCGCGCACGCCTGGCGAGCGGTACTGCGGCTCCTGCATTCCCAGCACCACGAGGTCGTGGCCGGCCGGGCTCGCCTCGACCGGCGTGCAGGCCGACAGCCTGCCCGGGAGCTTGCGGGAATGAATTTCGACCAGTCCATCGCGGCCCTTGACGGGCATGCGCACGATGGCGCCCTCCTTGTTGAACAGCTCCGCCTCGGCTGGCGTGCAGACCATCTTCGCGTTGTGCCCCGCGAGTAGCATCTTGGTCGCGAGCAGCGAACCATAGGAAGCGCCGAAGATCAGAACGTCATATTTTCTTTTCATAATGTGAAATAGTCCCCCGCACTACGGGAGGCGAGACTACTCCCGCCTCATTTTGGCTGCAATCTGGCGACGCAACACGGCTTTGTTGCACTGCGCCAATTGAATTCATAGAATGCTGCAATGCACATGTCGAACCCGCTTCCCCCGGGTGTTTCGATCTCCGGGCGCATCACGCCGGAATTCGCGCAGATCCTCACGCCGCAAGCGATCGCCTTCGTCGCGAAGCTGCACCGCAAGTTCGAAGCACGCCGCCAGGAGTTGCTGGCCGCGCGCGCGCTGCGACAAAAGGAGTTCGACGCCGGCAAGATGCCGGACTTCCTGCCGGAGACGGCGGAAGTCCGCAGTTCCGACTGGAAAATCGCGCCGCAGCCCGCCGACATGCTCGACCGGCGCGTCGAAATCACGGGTCCTACCAATCGCAAGATGGTGATCAACGCGCTCAACTGCGGCGCTTCGGTGTTCATGGCCGACTTCGAGGACGCCAACACGCCGACCTGGCACAACATGATCGACGGCCAGATCAACGTGCGCGATGCGGTGCGCCGGACGATCACGCTCGACCAGGATGGAAAGAAGTACAAGCTGAACGACAAGACCGCGGTGCTGATGGTGCGGCCGCGCGGCTGGCATCTCGACGAAAAGCACGTGCTGGTGGACGGCAAGCCGGTATCCGGCAGCATCTTCGATTTCGGGCTTTATTTCTTCCATAACGCCAAAGAGCTGATCCGCCGCGGCACCGGCCCGTATTTCTACCTGCCGAAACTGGAATCGCACCTGGAAGCGCGGCTGTGGAACGACGTTTTCGTGATGGCGCAATACGAGCTCGACGTGCTGCAGGAGTCGATCAAGGCCACGGTCCTGATCGAAACGGTGCTCGCCGCGTTTGAGATGGACGAGATCCTGTGGGAACTGCACGAGCACTCCGCCGGCCTGAACATCGGCCGCTGGGACTACATGTTTTCCAGCATCAAGAAATTCCGCTCGCACAAGGAGTTCTGCCTGGCCGACCGCGTCCACGTGCGGATGACGGCGCGTTTCATGCGCGCCTATGCGCTGCTGCTGGTGAAGACCTGCCACTACCGGCATGCTCCGGCGATGGGCGGCATGGCGGCACAGATCCCGATCAAGAACGACCCGGCCGCGAACGAGGCGGCAATGGCGAAAGTGCGCGAAGACAAGCTGCGCGAAGTGACCGACGGTTGCGACGGCACTTGGGTCGCGCACCCGGGCCTGGTGCCGATCGCCAAGGCAGTGTTCGACCAGTACATGCCCGGCGCCAACCAGCACGACCGGCAGCGTCCCGAAGTGAACATCACCGCAAAGGAATTGCTCGACTTCGAGCCTGAGACACCGATCACCGAGGCGGGCCTGCGCTACAACATCTCGGTCGGCATCCAGTATCTCGGCGCCTGGCTCGCGGGCAACGGCTGCGTGCCGGTGTTCAATTTGATGGAGGATGCGGCCACCGCGGAGATCTCGCGCTCGCAGATCTGGCAGTGGATCCGCTCCCCGAAGGGCGTGCTCGACGATGGGCGCAAGGTGACGGTGCAGCTGTTCCGCGAGCTGCTCGCCGAGGAACTGCCGAAGGTGCGGACCCACCTCGGCGAAGAAGCCTGGAAGGCGGGAAGGTACGAGGAGGGCGCCAAACTCTTCGAGCAGATCACCGCGGGCGACTACGTCGAGTTCCTCACGCTCCCGGCCTACGCGCTGATCGATTAGATCCGAACGTTCCGCGGCGTTGGATTTTCCTTACACGCCCGGGGAAAGTTCGCCTGTTCTCTCGGGCGAGACACGACACGACAATGCACGCGTCACGTTAACGGGAAGAACATGAACTCTCAGTCAGAAGAAGTCGCCGTTAGGTGCACACCGCGTGTCTCGCCCGGGTGAACATCCAGAAAATGCGCCTGCTCGCCGCGAAACGCGCGGAAAAACTCGAACGCGAATTGAAAGCTGCGACCGAAACTGGCCTGAGGGCGGAAATATCCCGCTGCCTGGTTGCGCGTTCGAGCCTGCAGACCGTGGCCAACCGCAAGCGTGCTGCGCGCTACGCCGGCATCGGCGCCTTCGGTCTGCTGCTCAGTGCTGCGACGCTTGGGCTGGCATGGGGTCCAGTGCAGCATGCGGCGGCCCCCACGCAGGTGGCCGCGCAATCTCCGGTGCTGGTTGCTGCGCCCGGCGACCAGCTCAAGCTGGCATATTCCTACAGCGTTTCGCTGCCCGTCGCGCGCTAGCCGCGGCGGCTAGGAGAATTCCGCGACCACGGGAGCGTGGTCCGAGGGTCGTTCCAGCTTGCGCGGGGCCTTGTCGATCGTGCTGGCGGTGCAATGCGGCGCCAATTCAGCTGAGACCAGGACATGGTCTATCCGCAAGCCGGCGTTGCGCCGAAAACCCATCATCCGGTAATCCCACCAGGAATAAATTTTCTCTGGCTGCTCGAACAGGCGGAATGAATCCTTCAGGCCGAGCGCGAGCAGCGCGCGCCATGCCGAGCGCTCCGGCTCCGAGACGTGCACCTGGCCTTCCCAGACCTTTGGATCGTGCACGTCGCGGTCTTCCGCTGCGACATTGAAATCGCCCGCGACCGCGAGCCGGTAATGGCGCGAAAGTTCCACTGCGAGGTAGTCCTTGAGCGCCGCGAACCAGCGCAGCTTGTAGTCGTACTTCTCCGAACCCACCGCCTGCCCGTTCGGGCAGTAGACGCAGATTACGCGCAGGTCGCCCGCGGTGGCGGCGATGACGCGTTTCTGCTCATCCTGGAACCCGGGAATTCCCGCAGTTACCTCGCGCAGCGGCGCGCGAGAGAGTATCGCAACGCCGTTGTAGGTTTTCTGTCCAGAGAATGCGCACTGGTAGCCCGCCGCCTCCACCTCGGTGCGTGGAAATCTCGCGTCCTCGAGCTTGAGTTCCTGCAGGCAGACGATGTCGGGCTGTGACTGCGCGAGCCAGTCCACAA
>SHXL01000074.1 GCA_009693345.1 Betaproteobacteria bacterium | reverse complement strand
GGGCTCGTGCATGTCTACAAGGTGTTCGTCCCCGGCGAGGCGCGCGCTTCCCAGGCGACCACATGACCGGCTTCACCGATGACTGAAGCGCTGGTCGGCCTCGCGGCCATGATGGTGCTCGCGTTCATCCGCATCCCGATCGCGATTTCGATGGGCATCGTCGGCATCGTCGGCTATGCCTACATGCGCGACTGGACCTGGGGCGCGGCCTTCGCCACCGCCCAGACCAAGATCTACGAGACCGGCCGCAACTACACGCTTTCGGTGGTGCCGCTGTTCATCCTGATGGGCAATTTCGTCACGCGTGCCGGAATGTCGCAGGAACTGTTCCGCTGCGCCTATGCGTTCATCGGCCACCTCAAGGGCGGCCTCGCCATGGCGACCATCCTCGCCTGCGGCGGCTTCGGTGCCATCTGCGGCTCGTCCATCGCCACCGCGGCGACCTTCGCCAAGGTCGCCTATCCGTCGATGAAGAAGTATGGCTACTCCGATCAACTCGCGACGGGCGCCATCGCCGCGGGCGGCACGCTCGGCATCCTGATTCCGCCGTCCACCATCATGGTGATCTACGGCATCATGACCGGTACCAACATCGGCAAGCTGTTCGCGGCCGGCATCCTGCCCGGCATCCTCGCCATCGCGCTGCTGTGCCTCGCGGTGCAGTACGTCACCTGGCGCGATCCGAAGGCCGGCCCGCGCGGCGAGCGCCTCACCTGGCGCGAGCGCTTCGCGACACTCGACGGCGTCGGCTGGTTCATCGCGGCCGCCGCCGCATTGCTGATCGCAGTTCGGCTTGAGGTCCTGAAAGGCGACGATGCCGCGATCGTCGGCGCCTTCGCCGTCTTCGGCCTGTCCATGGTCTACAAAGGCGTCACCAGCGTGATCGCGCTGTTCACGCTGGTGATGGGCGGCATCTACGGCGGCGTGTTCACCGCCACGGAGGGGGCGGGCGTCGGCGCCACGGGCGCGCTGGTGTTCGCGCTGGCGCGGCGCGCCCTGAACTGGCAAACGCTTTACGCAGCGCTGGTCGAGAGCGCGCGCACTACCTCGATGCTGTTCCTGATCCTGATCGGCGCCTTGATGTTCGCGGAATTCGTCAACATCACCAGCATGCCGAACGACCTGATCGCGTTCGTCACCCGCTTCCAGCTCAGCCCGGTGATGGTGGTGGCGGCGATCATGGCGATCTACGTGATCCTCGGCACCGCGATGGAGGAGCTCTCCATGATCCTGCTCACGGTGCCGGTATTCTTCCCCCTCATCGTGCACCTGGGCCTGGACCCGGTCTGGTTCGGCATCCTGATCGTGGTGGTGGTCGAGATCGGCCTCATCAGCCCGCCCGTCGGCATGAACCTGTTCGTGCTCTCGACGCTCCTGCCGCAGGTGCCGACGCGCGTCGTGTTCCGCGGCGTGCTGCCCTTCGTGCTCGTCGACTGCGCGCGCCTCGCGATCCTGATCGCGGTGCCGTCGATCTCGCTCTACCTGCCGAGCTTGATGAAATAGGCCGGGGTCAGATCTCGACCTTGGTTCCCAGTTCGATGACCCGGTTGGCCGGCAGCTTGAAGTAGTCGGCCGCATTTTCCGCGTTGCGCGCCATCGCCGCGAAGATGCGCTCGCGCCACAGCGGCATCTTGCTTTCCACGGCGGCCACCGGCACCACCATTTCGCGGCTGAGAAAGAACGACGTCGACAGCAGTTCGAATTCCAGGCCGAGCGAACCGGCGAGATCCAGCGCCTTGACCACGTCTGGCTCGTCCATGAAGCCGTAGCGCAGGGTCATGCGCCAGCAGCCGTGGCCGAGCTTGTAAAGCGACAGGCGCTTGAGCAGCGGCACCCAGGGTTCCTCGGCGATCTGCACCGTAAGGAACACCACGCGCTGGTGCAGCACCTTGTTGTGGTTCAGGTTGTGCAGCAGCGCGCTCGGGGTGGCGTCCGGCGTCGCCGTGAGGAACACGGCAGTGCCGGGCACGCGCATCGGAGGATCGCGAAACAGCGAATCGAGGAATGGCTTCAGCGGCAACGACGTTTTGCGCAGCCGGTCGAAGATGATCTCGCGGCCGGCACGCCAGGTGCGCATGATGGTGAAGACGACGCCCCCGATGGCCAGCGGAAACCAGCCGCCGTCGGCCACCTTGAGCAGCGTCGCGGTCAGGAACGAGACGTCGAATAGAAGAAAGAAACCGGTCGCGCCCGCACACAGCCAGAGCGGGTAGCGCCAGGCGTAGCGGATGACGAAAAACGTGAGCAGCGTATCCACCATCATCGTCGCGGTGACCGCGATGCCGTAGGCCGAGGCGAGCCTCGAGGAGGAACCGAAGCCGATCACCGCGGCGAGAACGGCAACGAGCAGCAGCCAGTTGATGCCCGGGATGTAGACCTGCCCGCGTTCGCTCGCGGAAGTCTGCACGATGCCGACGCGCGGCAGGAAGCCGAGCTGGATCGCCTGCTTGGTCATGGAGTAGGCGCCCGAGATGACCGCCTGCGACGCGATCACCGTCGCTGCAGTCGCGAGCCCCACCATCGGGTAGAGCGCCCATTCCGGGACCAGCAGGAAGAACGGGTTCTGCACCGTCTCCGGCCGCACGATGAGCAGCGCGCCCTGGCCGAAATAGTTGAGCATCAGCGCCGGTGCCACCAGGCTGAACCAGGCGATGCGCACCGGGCCCTTGCCGAAATGGCCCATGTCCGTGTAAAGCGCCTCGGCGCCGGTGACCGCAAGCACCACCGCGCCGAGCACGACGAACGACGGCGCGGCATGGCTCACGAGAAATCCGATGGCGTGCGCCGGATTCAGGGCCGCGACGATGCCGGGGTACTGCACAATGCCATGCAGGCCAGTCGCACCGATGGCGAGGAACCACACCAGCGTGACCGGCCCGAAGAGCCGGCCCACCGTCGCCGTACCGCGGCTCTGAAACGCGAACAGCGCCAGGATCACGGCAACCGCGAGCGGCACCACGTAGGGCTTGAATGCGGATGTCCCGACCTCCAGCCCCTCGATGGCGGAGAGCACCGAGATCGCCGGCGTCAGCACCGCGTCGCCGTAGAACAGCGACGCGCCGAAAACGCCGATCAGGGTCAGCGGCACTCGCCATTGCGGATGGTCCTTCACCGCGGTGGTGGCGAGTGCGATCAGCGCCATGATGCCGCCCTCGCCCCGGTTGTCGGCGCGCATGATCAGCATTACGTACTTGAGCGACACGATCACCATCAACGACCAGAAGATCGTCGACAGCCCGCCGAGCACGTTTTCCGGGGTCAGCGGGATGCCGTGGCTCGGCGAAAAGGTCTCCTTCACCGCGTAGAGCGGGCTCGTGCCGATGTCGCCGAAGACAACGCCGAGCGCCAGCAGCGTGAGTGCTGCTTTGGAGGAACGCGACGCGTGCGCGCCGCTGGTGGCCATGGTGGGGGGGGTGTCCTAATGCAGCAGGCGGCGAACCCTACGCCCGCAATGCACAAATTGCAAACCAGAGAATTCTAAGTGATTGATATTATTTGGTTCTTTGTCTGACTATCTACCCTTCGGTCCGGAGTGCGTGACCGCGCCGCGGAACGCGGAACCAACCTGCGCCGCGTACTTTTCAAGCACACCGGAGAGGGCTTGCCTGGGAATGTTGACAGCCCTTCTTTTCAATTCCGAGGAAGGGACTTCAAGTGAAAGCAAACCCTTCTTCGCATCGATCACGATCCTGTCTCCATCCCGAACCAGCCCTAGCGGTCCGCCCACGCCCGCTTCCGGCGACACATAGCCGACCATCATCCCGCGCGTCGCCCCGGAAAAACGCCCGTCGGTGACCAGCGCGACCTTCTCGCCGACGCCCTGCCCGTAGAGCAGCGCCGTAACCCCCATCATCTCGCGCATCCCGGGGCCGCCTTTCGGGCCTTCGTAGCGGATGACCAGAACGTCGCCGGTCTTGTAGGCGCGCTTGCGCACCACATCGACGCAGGCTTCCTCCGAATCGAAGACGCGCGCGCGGCCCTCGAAGCGCAGCGATTTCAGGCCCGCCACCTTCAGCAGCGCGCCGTCCGGGGCGAGGTTGCCCTTGAGCACGACGATGCCGCCAGTCTCCGAGATCGGCTTCTTCGGAATAACCCTCCCGTCCGCTCCTGGGTGTGCTTTCAATTCGCGTTCCAGGGAAGTTCCAAAAATAGTAAGACAGTCGCCATGCAATACGCCGCGCTTGAGGAGTTCCTTCAGCACCGCGTAGACGCCGCCGACCGCGTGCAGGTCCTTGGAAAGGTATTTCCCGCCCGGTTTCATGTCGGCCAGCAGCGGCGTGCGCTTCGCGATCTGCCCAAAGTCGTCGAGCGAGAAGCGGATGCCCGCCTCGTGCGCAATCGCGGGGATGTGCAGGCCCGCGTTGGTCGAGCCGCCGGTCGCGGCGACCGCGGCGCAGGCGTTTTCGAGACTCTTCCTGGTCACCAGTTCGCGCGGCAGCGGGCCCCCGTCCTTCAGCAGCTTCATGACCGCTTGCCCTGCTTTTCTTGCAAAATCTTTTCGAAGCGGAGAAACCGCGGGCAGGGTCGCTGACCCGGGCAGCGCGAGCCCCAGCGTTTCCGAAACCATCGCCATGGTGTTGGCGCTGAACTGGCCGGGGCAGGCACCGAGCCCGGGCAGGCACACGTGCTCGAGCACGTCCAGCTCCTCGCGCGTCACGGTGCCGGCGTAGACGCCGCCGACCGCCTCGTAGGTATCGAGCACCGTCACATCCCTGCCGTGCAGGCGCCCGGGCAGCGCAGCGCCGCCGTAGGTGAAGACCGAGGGCAGGTTGAGGCGCGCCATCGCCATCATCATCCCGGGCAGCGTCTTGTCGCAGCCGGCGAAGGTCACCAGCGCATCGTAGGCATGGCCGCGCACCACCGCTTCGACGCCGTCGGCAATGATTTCGCGCGACACGAGCGAGTAGCGCATGCCGCCGTGGTTCATGGACATGGAATCGGCGACCGAGATCGAGGCGAAGTCGAAGGGCACGCCTCCCGCGTCGCGCACGCCGGCGCAGGCATCCTTCGCCAGCGCCCCGAGGAGCGCGTTGCAGGGCGTGACGCGCCCGTCGGTGGAAACGACGCCGACGAACGGCCGTCCGATATCCGCGTCGGAAAGCCCCAGGCCGCGCAGGAACGCGCGGTGGGGCGCGCGATCCAGACCTTGCACCGTGATCCGGGACGGTAGAATCGGGATTATTCTCGATTTTCTGATGTTCATTTTCGCGAAGCTATTCTAAGCTGCGTCCCAGGAAGAACACATGATCCGTATTGCCGCCGCGCTTCTGAGTCTTCTTGTTTTCCATGGGACGGCGCACGCGCAAGCCTATCCCAGTCGGTCGGTGAAGATCGTCGTGCCTTTCGGCGTCGGCGGCCCGGCCGATATTTACGGGCGCTTCCTCGGCGCCAAGCTGTCCGAAGCGATGGGGCAGCCCTTCGTGATCGAGAACCGGCCGGGCGCCGGCGCGGTGATCGGCAGCGATGCGGCCGCGAAATCGGCGCCCGATGGCTACACGCTGCTGATGATGTCGAACACCCATACTGTCAACGAATCGCTGATCCCGAAGAAACCCTACGACCTGATGAAGGATCTCGCGCCGATCAACGGGGTCAACTATTCAGACCTGCTGATGGTCCTGAACCCCGCAGTCCCCGCGAGCAACCTGAAGGAATTCATCGCGCTCGCCAAGGCGAAACCGAAGGACCTGAACTACGCGTCCTCCGGCCCGGGGACGCCGTACCACATGGCCGGTGAACTATTCAAATTCATGGCGGGCTTGGACATCGTGCACGTACCTTACAAAGGCAGCGACGGCGCGCGTGTCGGCATCCTCGGCGGCCAGGTGCAGATGATGATCGACGCCATCACCACCATGGCGCCGAACGTGCGCGCAGGAAAAGTGAAGGCGATGGGCACCACCGGCAAGACGCGCTCCACCGTGCTGCCGGATGTCCCGACCATCGCCGAGGCGGGCGTGCCGGGCTACGAGACCGGCATCTGGCTCGGCCTGATGGCGCCCACGGGCACGCCCCGCCCGGTGCTCGAGCGCCTGAACGTCGAGATCGCGAAGGTCCTCAACGGGTCCGACGTGAAGGAGACCTGGGGCAAGCAGGGCGCCGCGCCGATGAGCATGTCGATCGAGCAGTTCGACAAATTCCTGCGCGACGACATCACCAAGTGGGCAAGCGTGGTCAAGGCCACGGGCATGAAAGTCGAATGAGGTTAAAAGATAAGATCGCAATAATTGTCGGGGCTGGCCAAAGCCCGGGCAGCGGCATGGGCAACGGCCGCGCCACGGCGCTGCGCTTCGCGCAGGAAGGCGCAAAGATCATGGCGGTTGACCGTGATCTTGCCTTGGCTGAAGAGACTTCTTTGATGGTCATGCAGGCTGAGGGAGAAAGTTTTTCATTCAAATCAGACGTAACGAAGGAATCTGATCTGGCGGCGATGGTGGCCGAGGCACAGAAACGCTGGGGCCGGATCGACATACTGCACTACAACGTCGGCGTGAGCATCGGGGGCGGCGACGCGCCGCTGCTGGAGATCACCGAAGCGGCCTTCGACAACATCGTCGCCATCAACCTGCGCGGCGCGGTGATGGCCTGCAAGCACGTGGTGCCGGTGATGCGCGCGCAGAAATCCGGCGTGATCCTCATGATCTCCTCGCTCGCCGCGATCGAGAAATACCCCTACGTGACGTACAAGGCGACCAAGGCCGCGATGGTCGCCTTCACGCAGCAGGTCGCGATCCAGAACGCCGAATACGGCATCCGCGCCAACGTCATCCTGCCCGGCCTCATGGACACGCCGATGGCGGTGGACACGCGCGCGCGCAAGACCGGCAAGAGCCGGGCCGAGGTGGCGGCGATGCGCGATTCGCACGTGCCGTTGCGCCGCAAGATGGGCACCGCCTGGGACGTGGCGAACGCGGCGCTGTTCCTCGCCTCGGACGAGGCGAACTTCATCACCGGCGTGGATCTGCTGGTGGACGGCGGCGGCGCCCTCGATATAGGGCACTAGGCCGGTTGTTCAGATGTTGGGCAAGCCCAAGCAGAAAAACTCGCAAGGCTCGGAGGCGCGAAGGACAGCCGGCGCCAGGCGGTTGACGCGCACCACCGGCGTGTTTCCGATCGTTTCCAGAATGCTCGAGTATCGTTTTGTCATGTCGATTTCCTCTGCTTTGTCAGTCGGGAAGCCAAGCCCTGGTCGGCGTAGGGAATATCATGTCGTGCAGTTGGCAAATGATACGATCAGCATGGCGTTTCCTTAAAGGAGTATTTCCACCCGTGGCAAACACCGCTCCAGCCAGCGCCCACGTGCTCGTCACGCGCGACGGCCCCATCGTCACGCTCACCTTCAACCGCCCCGAGGCGCGCAACGCCATGACCTGGCAGATGTACCAGCGGCTCTACGATGCCTGCGAGGAGGTGGATGCGGACGAATCCATCCGCGTCCTCGTGCTGAAGGGGGCCGGGGGCAAGGCCTTCGTCGCGGGCACCGACATCAGCCAGTTCACGCAGTTCAAGGGCGCGGAGGACGGGCTCAAGTACGAGGAGGACGGCGACAATCGCGCCGGACGCATCTCGCGCGTGAAGAAGCCGGTCATCGCCCAGATCGAGGGCGTCGCGGTCGGCGGCGGGTTCGGCATTGCCGCCGGCGCCGACATTCGCATCGCCACCCCCGAGTCCCGCTTCGGCCTGCCCATCGCCCGCACGCTCGGCAACTGCCTTTCGATCCAGGCCTATGCGCACTTCATGGACCTGCTCGGGCCCTCGCGCCTGAAGGAACTGATCCTTACCGCGCGACTGCTCCCGGCCGATGAAGCGCTCGCCGCGGGCTTCGTGCACGAAATCGTGGCCGCCGACAAGATCGAGGCGCGGGTTCGCGAGCTCGCGGAGAAAATTGCCTCGCATGCGCCGATCACGCTCTGGGTCACCAAGGAAGCGATCCGCCGCATCCAGGAGTCGCGCCCCCTGCCCGACGGCGACGACCTCATCGCGACGACCTACGGCAGCGCCGATTTCCGCGAGGGCGTGCGCGCCTTCGTGGAAAAGCGCCCGCCGCGCTGGACCGGCAAGTAGCCATGGCTGCGACCATACGCAGGATCGAAGCGCGCGATGAGGCCCGCTGGCGCGTGCTGTGGGACGGGTATTGCCGTTTCTACGAACGCGACCTGTCCGGCCCGGTCACCGACTACACATGGCAGCGGATCATGGACCCCGCCTCTGCGGTCCATGCCATCGTCGCCGAGCGCAAGGGCGACGGCGTGATCGGGATGGCGAATTACATCATTCACGAAAACACCTGGACGCCGACGCCCGTTTGTTACCTGGAAGACCTGTTCGTGGATCCGAAAAAGCGTGCCGCCGGCGTGGGCAAGCAGCTCATCGACTGGCTGGTGAAGGAGATGAAGCGCAGGAAGTGGTCGCGCCTGTACTGGAACACGAAGGAAAACAACTATCGCGCGCGCGGCCTGTACGACAAGTACACGCCGCACAGCGGCTTTCTGCGCTACGTCGTCAACAACCCGAAAACGGGATGAACCAGCCTTTTCCCTTCGGCAATGCCGTGCCCAGGTCGCTGGACGAGTTGCGCTTCGAGAACACCTTCATCGCGGAACTGCCCGCCGATCCGGTGCTCACCAACACGCCGCGCGCGGTATTCAACGCCTGCTATACGCGCGTCGATCCGACGCCCGTTTCCGCGCCGCGCATGCTGGCGTGGTCCGATGAAGCCGGTGAAATGCTCGGCATCGCGCGGCCCGCGGCGGCGGATGGCCTCGCGGCCGAAGTGCTCGGCGGCAACCGGTTGCTTGCCGGGATGCAACCCTATGCGGCGCGCTACGGTGGTCACCAGTTCGGCCACTGGGCAGGGCAACTGGGCGACGGCCGTGCCCTCACATTGGGTGAGGTAATCGCCGCCGACGGCACGCGCCAGGAGCTGCAATTGAAGGGCGCCGGCCGCACGCCCTACTCGCGCACCGCCGACGGGCGCGCGGTGCTGCGCTCCTCGCTGCGCGAATTCATGTGCAGCGAGGCCATGCACCATCTCGGCGTGCCGACCACGCGCGCGCTCAGCCTGGTCGGCACCGGGGAATCGGTGGTGCGCGACATGTTCTATGACGGCAACGCGCGCCCGGAACAGGGCGCGATCGTCTGCCGCGTCGCTCCTTCCTTCGTGCGCTTCGGCAATTTCCAGATCCTCGCTGCGCAGGGAGAACACGAAGCGCTGCGCAAGTTGATGGATTATGTTGTAAAGAATTTTTTCCCGGAACAGAACAACGTCCAGGATGTATTCCGTGAGGTCTGCCGCCGCACCGGCGAGCTGATGGCCGACTGGATGCGGCTCGGATTCGTGCACGGCGTGATGAACACCGATAACCTGTCTGTCCTCGGCCTGACCATCGACTACGGCCCTTACGGCTGGCTCGAGGGCTACGACCTCGAGTGGACCCCGAACACCACCGATGCCGAAGGAAGGCGTTACTGCTACGGCAACCAGCCCCACGTCGCCCAATGGAACCTCGCGCGCCTGGCCGAAGCGCTGCTGCCGCTGGTTCCCGACAAAAATGCGTTCGAAGAAGGGCTGGCGCTGTACGCGGACACCTTCAGCGCCGCATGGCAGCGCGCGCTGGCGCAGAAACTCGGCGTCGGCGCCCTGGATCAGCCTGGCGATGACGAGCTGGTGAGCGAACTTTTCCAGGTGCTGGCGGGGCGGGAAACCGATTCCACGATCTTCTTCCGGAATCTCGCCGTGCCGACGCTGCAATCGCTGCGCCCGGCCTTTTACACGGAAGATCCCGAACATGCCCGCCTGGAAGCCTGGCTGGAGCGATATACCGCCAGGGTGCGAAACGAATCGCGCCAGGGCATGAATGCCGCGAATCCCAAATACATCTTCCGCAATTACCTGGCGCAGCAGGCGATCGACGCATTGGAGCGCGGCGACGCGACTCCGCTGGAGCGCCTGATGCTGGTGCTGAAGAATCCCTACGACGAGCAACCGGCGCACCAGGACCTCGCCGCCCGGCGCCCCGAATGGGCGCGCCACAAGGCGGGCTGCTCGGCGCTGTCGTGCAGTTCCTGACAGGTGGCGTAGCTAGTTCGTAGCTGCGGGGATATCGACGAGCGAAACGCTTGCTGATAGCGGTTCGCTACAACTTTCGACCAAGTGAGGATAGTCCTCGTAGATGTAGTACTACCGCGTCTGGTCGCCGGCAAGCAAGATGGCCCCTGCGTGCCGACTCACTTCATCGTATCGAGCGATTTTTGCGAGTCGTTGCTCTTTCGATTGCAGCAACAAATCAAAATGAAAAATGTTCACCCCCTGCAAGAAGGCCCATCTCCTTGAAGGCGCAATAAGCTGCGTATGAATTGCGAGTTCCCTCTGAGCCGAGTAACGAACGTCAGGAGCGTGTCGCCAAAGCCGATCTTGCCAGTCCGGATAATGCGGCGCTGAGCACACATGTCTCAACGGATCGGTCCCCACCAGCCAATATCGTGCCAACGAGTAGCCGTCGAAATCAGTACTTGATAAAATATTTCTAACTACGGCTCCAAATCGAACGCCTAAACACTCATCCGAATCCAGCCTCAGCACCCATTGCCCGCTTGCGGCATCAAGGGCGAGGTTTAGCTGGCGGGCGAAGTTTCCGTCCCACGGATGACTGATGACCTTCGAATTCCTGTAACTACGCGCTATCTCTACCGTATTGTCGACGGAACCTCCATCGACAAATACGAACTCATCCACATGATCCTTGACGCTGTCCAAGGCAACGCGAAGCGTCCTCGCATTGTTCTGGAAAATCATGCACAAACTTAGAGAAGGGGAAGCGTCCAAGCGGGACTCGGATCGTCGTTGGCTGACAATGGATGCGATTCTAACTGCTGTCGGATTCAACCGGCCATTGGCAGGTCATTGATCTATCGGGCGGAACAATTCACCGGTCGCCCTGCGGGGCGCGGACGAATTGCAGCGCCGCCGGATTCACCACGTTGATCGGCGCGCCGGCGGCGAAAGCGATGATTTGGTCGAAGATGTCGCTGAATTGAGCCTCGTATTCTTCGCGGGAAACGTAACCGATGTGCGGCGTGGCCACGACGTTTTCCATCGTGAGCAGCGGATAGCGGGTATCCCGCACCGGTTCCTCTTCGAAGACATCCACGGCCGCCATGCCCGGGCGCCCCGTCTTCAACGCGTTCACCAGCGCGCCCGGCTCGATCAGCCCTGCGCGGCTTGTGTTCACCAGCAACGCGCTGGGCTTCATCCGCGCCAGGTCGCCTGCTTTTACGATGCCGCGCGTCGCATCCACCAGCCGCATGTGGAGTGAAATCACGTCGCACTCCGAGAAGAACGCTTCCCTGGATTGCGCCGGCACCTGGCCTTCCGCCCGCGCCTTCGCCAATGTCGCCTCCCGCCCCCATATCAGCACGCGCATGCCGAAGGCCTTGCCATACTCCGCCACCACCTTGCCGATCCTGCCGTAACTGTAGATGCCCAGCGTCTTGCCGCGCAGCGTGCTGCCGACGCCGGTCTGCCAGGTTCCGGCCCTGAGAGACGCCATCTGCTGCGGGATCTGCCGCATCGCGGCAAGCACCAGGCCCCAGGTCAGTTCGGCCGTCGCGTACGACGGCGTATCGGCGTGCATATTCGAGCAGACGATCACGCCGAGCCGCGTGCAGGCATCGATGTCGATGTGCGGGTAGACGCTGCGCTGGCTGATGAGCCGCAGCCTGGGCAGGCGCTCGAGCAGCGGCGCTTGGATTTTCGTGCGCTCGCGTATCAGCACCAGCGCCTCGGTGTCCTTGAGGCGCCCGGCCAGCGCATCGGTGTCCTGGACATGATCGTTCCAGACCTTGACCTCGTGGCCCGCGAGCTTGCCGAAGCAGGCCAGCGTGCGCAGGGTGTCGTGGTAGTCGTCGAGGATCGAGATTTTCATGGTTGGGTACTGTACATTCCCGGGAAGACGAAATCCACGAATCACCAGTTTCCGATTGAGAGCATCATGAGCCAGGCTGCCGAGAAGCGCGAGTACGACTTCAGCGATCGAGCGAAATACGATGCCTTGATGGAGGTGGTGCGCAACCGGATGACGGTCCGGGCGTTCGATCCGGCCTACACGGTGCCG
>SHXL01000073.1 GCA_009693345.1 Betaproteobacteria bacterium | reverse complement strand
TACCGTTTACGCAATTCCATTATTTTTTGGAATTTTTAGAGGTGCCCTCATGGGATTTTCCGCATCACCTCTTGGGCGAACAATGTCATTGAACTTTCGACCAGCTCCGGCGCCAGGGCGCCGAAATTCTGCAGGGTGGCGACGTGCCGCACTCCCATGCCGTGCAGGCGGCGCATTTTTCCGGCCACCGTTTCGACCGAACCGAACAGGCAGATGCCGTTGGCGATGATGTCCTCGTAGAGGTGCTTCTTCGCGTAGAGGCGCGTATCCACATACTGGTCGTAGGCCGCCTTGCATTGCGCTTTCGCTTCTTCATCGCTGCGCGCGACATGGGTGTGCAGCGTGAAAACATGGTCGTCGTCATCGGCCTCGAGCCCCGCCTCCGCGCGGCCCTTGCGGTACTCCGCGAGCATCGCGCCGATGTCGTCGAAGTCCTTGCAGGAGGCATAGGGCACGGTGAAGATCCTGTTGCGCTGCCTGCCCACGTGCGATGACGCCTCGCGCGCGAGCACCGCGACATAGATCGGCGGCACGCGGCCCTCGTGCGGCAGGACGTTGAGCCCCGCCTTCGCGCTTTTCGAGAACCTGCCGTTCCACGTGAGCGTCTCCCCCGCCATCAGGCGCTGCACAAGGTCGAGGTTCTCGTTGAAGCGGTCGCGCTTTTCCTCCGGCGCGCTGTCGTAGCCGGTGAATTCATGCGCCAGGTAACCCGAGCCGACGCCGAACACGAACCGCCCCCCGCTCATCATGTCGAGCATGGCGTAAGTTTCGGCGATGCGCCGCGGGTCGTGGAACGTGAGGATCGAGATCGCGCTCCCGAGCCGGATGCGGCGCGTGCGCTGCACCAGCGCCGAGAGCATCACCGCCGGGTCCGGCACCACGCCGTACTCGTGGAAATGGTGCTCGGCGCAGAAAAACGTGTCGTAGCCGAGCGCTTCGGCGAGTTCGCACTGCCGCATCACCTGCTGGTAGAGCTGCGGCACGGTCCGCGCGAGCCGCGGGTGGTGATCGTTGACCGAAAAAACGGAATAGCGCATGCGGCAGGCGGTAGACGAGGCGCCGTCAGCCGCGCCCGCTCAGCCCATTCCTTGCTCAAGCTGGTGCAGCGTGCGGTAGCAGGGCAGCACCTGGGCGACGCCGCCATTGGGCTCGCGGCGCTCGCGGATCGCGGCAACGAACTCCCGGTCCTGCAGTTCGATGCCGTTCATCGACACGTCGACCCTGGAAACGTCGATGTTGGCCTCCTTGCCGTCGAACAGGTCGTCGTAACGCGCGATGTAGGTGCCGTTGTCGCAGATGTAGCGGAAGAAAGTGCCGAGCGGCCCGTCGTTGTTGAAAGAGAGCGACAGTGTGCAGACTTGGCCCGCCGCGCTCTTGAGCTGGATCGACATGTCCATGGCGATGCCGAGCGCCGGATGGATCGGGCCCTGGATCGCGTGCGCCACCACCACCTGCTGTCCGGTCTGGTACTGGAACAGGTCCACCGTGTGCGCGGCGTGGTGCCAGAGCAGGTGGTCGGTCCAACTGCGCGGCTGGCCCAGCGCGTTCATGTTGGTGCGCCGGAAGAAAAACGTCTGCACGTCCATCTGCAGGATCCGGATTTCGCCCTTGACGATGCGCTTGCGCACCCACTGGTGGCTCGGATTGAAGCGGCGCGTGTGGCCGCACATGGCGACCAGCCCGGTCTGCTTCTGCAGATTCACCACCGCCTGCGCGTCCGCGAGGCTGTCGGCGAGGGGAATTTCCACCTGCACGTGCTTGCCGGCCTGCATGCAGGCAATGGCCTGCGCGGCGTGCATCTGCGTCGGCGTGCACAGGATGACCGCATCGACCTCCTTGATCGCGAGGCTGGCGGCGAGGTCGGTGGTGGCGTGGGGGATGCGGAACCTGGCAGCCACTTCCTGCGTCTTGCCGAGTTCGCGGCCGATCAGGGACACCACCTCGACGCCATCGATTTTGGCGAGGCCTTCGAGGTGCTTGATGCCAAAGGCGCCGGCACCCGCGAGAGCGACCTTCATGCAGTACCCCCTTTCATTTTTTATTTTCCAGGATCAGGTGGCCGACCGCCGTGTTCGAGCCCGGCACATGGTAGAAGCGGTGCACCTGTCGCGGCGCGGCCTTGAGCGCACCGAGGCCGACCAGCCACATCACTAGTTCGATGCCCTCGGAACCGGCTTCGCGCACGTAGTCGATGTGCGGCATGCGCGCCAGCCCCTCGGGGTCGGAGAGCATGCGGTCGAAGAACGCGGTGTCGAACGCTTTGTTGATCAGGCCGGCGCGCGGCCCCTGCAACTGGTGGCTCATGCCGCCGGTGCCCCATACCTGCACGTTCAGGTCCTCGTCGAACAGCTCGATCGCCTTGCGGATCGCGCGGCCGAGCTGGAAGCAGCGGTGGCCGGTTGGCGGCGGGTACTGAACCACGTTGACCGCGAACGGGATCACCCGGCAGGGCCAGGCTTCGGGCTGCCCGAACATGAGGGAGAGCGGCACCGTGAGGCCGTGATCCACGTCCATGCGGTTGACGATGGTGAGGTCGAACTCGTCGAGAATCACGGATTGGGCGATATGCGCCGCCAGTTCCGGATGCCCGATCACCTCCGGCACCTTGCGCGGGCCCCAGCCTTCGTCGGCCGGCTGGAAGCGATCGGCGCAGCCGATGGCGAAGGTCGGGATGAGATCCAGGCTGAATGCCGAGGCATGATCGTTGTAGACGAGGAAGATGACGTCGGGCTTTGCGCGCGCGATCCACTGCTTGGAGAACTCGTAGCCCTTGAACATCGGCGCCCAGTAGGGCTCGGCGGTCTTGCCCAGGTCGATCGCGGCGCCGACCGCGGGAATATGCGAGGTGAAGACGCCCGCGGTTATCCTGGCCATCTTACTTTTCCCCGATGCGGCGGTTGCCCTCCGGCGAGCGGCCGCCGGCGAGCATCATCTGGCGGTACTCCTGCGGCGTGGCGCCGGTCATGCTGGAGGCCGCGAACTCGAAGCTCAGGCCGTCGCTGGAAAAAATCTTGGCGAGGAAGTAGATGTTGCCCCCGGCCGCGATCATGCGGTTGTAGTCGCGCGCCAGCACGGCCTGCTTCTGCTCCTCGCTCATCGGCCACTGGTCGAGGTAGGCGCGCGGGCCGGCCTTGAATTTCGCGCGGTTCTCGGGCCGCATCAGCGACATGCAGAACTGGTTGAGGTGGTAGCCCTTGCGCGCGAGCTCCATGTCGAAGATCGTCGTGCCGGGGATGTCCTTGTAGGGTTTTTCCAGTGCCACGCTAGGTTCCTGTCAGGCCCAGTAGAGGCGCATCGGGTTGTCCACCAGCAGTTTGCGCTGCAGTTCCGGCGTGGCGGCGATGCGGGGAACGTAATCTACCAGCTTGCCGTCGTCCGGCATGTGCGACTTCATGTTCGGATGGGGCCAGTCCGTGCCCCAGAGCACGCGCTCGGGGAAGGTCTCGACCAGGCGGCGCGCGAACGGCACCACGTCGTCATACCCCGGCGGGCCCGATTTCGACAGCCGCTCGGGGCAGCTCACCTTGCTCCAGACGTTGCCGTGCTCGCGCATCAGCCGCAGGAAGAGCGCGAATTCCGGGCCGTCCAGCGGCCGGGTCACGTCCGGCCGGCCCATGTGATCGACCACCACGGTGGTCGGCAGCGCGGTGAAGAAATCCCACAGCTCGGGCAGGTCCTGCGCTTCGAAATACACCACGACGTGCCAGCCCAGCGGCGCGATGCGCTGCGCGATTTCGGCGAGGACCTCGCGCGGCGTGAAATCCACCAGCCGGCGCACGAAATTGAAGCGCGTGCCGCGCACGCCGGCGGCGTGCATCTCGCGCAACTCGGCGTCGCTCACGCCGCGCGCCACGGAGGCCACGCCGCGCGCCCTGCCGTTCGAGTGCGTCAGCGCATCGATCAGGGCGCGGTTGTCGTTGCCGTGGCAGGTGGCCTGCACGATCACGTTGCGCTCGAATCCCAGATGGTCGCGCAGCGCGAACAGCTGGTCGCGGGAAGCGTCGCAGGGCGTGTATTTGCGGCCGGGTGCGAACGGAAACTGCGCTTCGGGCCCGAACACGTGGCAATGCGCATCCACCGCGCCGGCGGGCGGGCGGAACGCGGGCTTCGAGGGACTCGGGTGAAAGGGCAGCCAGTCGGGATCCATGCGGTCTTTCGCTCCCCGGGGCTCAGGCGCCGCGCGATTTCAACGCCGCGTCGAGCCGCGGATAGACGCGGCGCGCGTTCCCTTCGAAGATCTTGCGGCGGTCCTGCGGCGAGAGATTGGGCGTGGCGTCGATGTAGCGCCTGGTGTCGTCGTAGTTGAAGCCGGTTTCCGGATCGATGCCGCGCACCGCGCCGATCATCTCGGATGCGAACAGCACGTTGTCCACCGGGATCACGCGCGTCAGCAGGTCGATGCCGGGCTGGTGATAGACGCAGGTGTCGAAGTAGATGTTGTTGAGCAGGTGTTCCTTCAGCGGCGGCCGCTTGAGCTCCTGCGCGAGGCCGCGGAACCGGCCCCAGTGGTAGGGCACCGCGCCGCCGCCATGGGGAATGACGAAGCGCAGCGTCGGGAAATCCCGGAACAGGTCCGAGGTGAGGCATTGCATGAATGCCGTGGTATCGGCGTTGAGGTAGTGGGCGCCGGTGGTGTGGAAGCAGGCGTTGCAGCTGGTGCTGACGTGGATCATCGCGGGGATGTCGTGCTCGACCATCTTTTCGTAGATCGGATACCAGTGCCGGTCCGGCAGCGGCGGCTCCTTCCAGTGCCCGCCGGACGGGTCGGGGTTGAGATTGATGCCGACGAAACCGTATTCCCTGACGCAGCGCTCGAGTTCCGGGATGCAGCTGCGCGGGTCGACGCCCGGCGATTGCGGCAGCATCGCCGCACCGATGAAATTTTCCGGAAACAGTTTCGAGACGCGGTAGCAGAGCTCGTTGCAGATGGCGGCCCAGGTCGAGCTGGTATTGAAGTCGCCGATGTGGTGCGCCATGAAGCTCGCGCGCGGCGAGAAGATGGTGAGGTCGCTGCCGCGCTCCTGCATCAGCTTGAGCTGGTTCGCGGCGATCGATTCGCGCAGTTCGTCGTCGCTGATCTTCAACTGCGAGGCCTTCGGGGTCTTCGCCGGGTCCTTCAGCCCTGCGATCTGCGCGTTGCGCCAGTCCTCCAGCGCCTTGGGCGCCGTGGTGTAGTGGCCGTGGCAGTCGATGATCATGTGTGGGAGGTCCGTTCGGGAAAGCGGCGCTTGCGCTTCAACCTTACCATTGCTTCAGCGCCCAGACGTGCGAATACAGTACATATTGGTAAACGAGCAGCGAGTCGTTGATCGGGCGCACGTGGCCCGCGCTGATGCAGGCGCGCAGGCAGCCCTCGAGCGCCGCCGGGATCACCTTCTCGTAGGTCTCCAGCACCAGTGCAGCGTCAGGAACAGCACGTCGTCCTTGTCCTTGAAGTACTGGTAGATCAGGCCGACGCTGATGCCGGCCTCGCGCGCGATGTCCTAGATCGTGGTCAGGTAGTAGCCCTGCTCGGAGAACAGCTTGGTCGCCGCCTTCACGATCTACCCGCGGCGCTCTTCGACCAGCTTCGGGTCGGCGACCGCGCTCGCCACGCTGCCGGGCGAACCCATTATGCGCCGTCTCCCGACAGCACCGCGCCCGCGATCACCAGCTTCTGGATCTCGCTCGTGCCCTCGTAGATCCGCAACGCGCGGATGTCGCGGTAAAGGGTCTCGACGGTGACCCCGGAGACGACGCCGGTGCCGCCGAAGAGCTGGACCGCCATGTCGATCACCTGCTGCGCCGCTTCCGTGGCATAGAGTTTCGCCATCGCCGCCTCGCGCGTCACACGGCGTTGCAGCACGTCGCGCGTCCACGCCGCACGGTAGACGAGCAGCGCCGCCGCGTCGATGGCGAGCGCCATGTCCCCGATCTTGGCCTGGGTGAGCTGGTATTCGGCGAGCGGCTTGCCGAACACCGTGCGTTCGCGGATGCGCCGCAGCGCTTCCTCGAGCGCGCGGCGCGCCAGGCCGAGCGCCGCGGCGCCGACGGTGGTGCGGAACACGTCGAGCGTGCCCATCGCGATCTTGAATCCTTCGCCCGGCGCACCGAGCAGCGCGGATTCCGCAACCCGGCAGCCGTCGAATACCAGCGTGGCGAGCGGGTGCGGCGCGATGGTCCTGATGCGTGCGGCGACCTGCAGGCCGGGCGTGCCGGCATCGACGATGAAAGCGGACAGGCCCCGGGTGCCCTTTTCCCCGCCGCTGCGTGCGAACACGACGTAGTGATCGGCGATGCCGCCGTTGGAGATCCAGGTCTTGGTGCCGTTCAGGACATAGCCCGCGCCGTCCTTCGTCGCGGTCGTCGCGATCGCCCCGACGTCGCTTCCCGCCTGCGGCTCGGACAGCGCGAACGCGGCAATGCGCTCGCCGCGCATCACCGCGGGAAGATAGGCCGCGCGCTGGCGCTCGTCGCCCGAAAGCGAGATCGGCCCGGTGCCCAGCCCCTGCATCGCGAAGGCGAAATCGGCGAGCGGGTTGTGCCGCGCGAGCACGTCGCGGCTGAGGGCGAGGCTGCGCACGTCGAAGCGATCGCCCGCAACGGGGACGCAGCAATGATTCAACAGCCCCGCCTGCCCCAGGCGGCGCACGATCTCCCGGCAAGCGGCATCGATCGCGGCATCATCATCGGACCCGTGCCCGAGGTCTGACAGCCCGCCGGCCGCGAATTGCTCGAGCTCGCGCACCAGCCGGCGGTGGGGTTCGCCGAAGAACGGCCAGCCGAGATAGCTTGTGTCTGCCATCGCGCGCCGGGCTTCAGTCGCCCTGGAACTGCGGTTTTTCCTTCTTCACAAAGGCGCGGTAGGCGCGGCCGTAGTCCTTCGTCTGCATGCAGATCGCCTGCGCCTGCGCTTCGGCCTCGATCGAATCGTCGATCCCCATGCTCCACTCCTGGTGAATGCAGCGCTTGGTCATGGCGTTGGCGAAGGTCGGCCCATCGGCGAGGGACTTCGCGAGCGCCTGCGCCTGGGCAAGCAATTCCCCCGTGGCGCAGATCTTATTGTAGAAGCCCCAGCGCTCGGCCTCCGCGCCATCCATCGAGCGGCCCGTGTAGAGCAATTCCGCGGCGCGCCCCGCGCCGATGATCCGGGGCAGCATGTTGCAGGCGCCCATGTCCGCGCCCGCGAGGCCCACCCGCACGAACAGGAATGCCACCTTGCTCGCGGCGGTGCCGTAGCGCAGGTCGGAGGCCATGGCGAGGATCGCGCCGGCGCCGGCGCAGATGCCGTCGATCGCGCAGACGATCGGCTGCGGACAGTTGCGCATCGCCTTCACCAGGTCGCCGGTCATGCGCGTGAACGCAAGCAGCCCGCTCATATCGTCCGCCTCCTGCATCGCCACCAGCGGCCCGATGATTTCGTGCACGTCGCCGCCAGAGCAGAAGTTGCCGCCGGCGCCGTGCAGCACCACGCTCTTGACCTCATTCGCGTAGGTCAGGTTGCGGAACAGGTCGCGCAGCTCGGCGTAGGACTCGAGCGTCAGTGGGTTCTTGCGTTCCGGGCGGTTGAGCGTGATCGTCGCCACCTTGCCGTCCAGCTGCCAGAGAAAGTTCTGCGGACTGAATTTACTGAAGTCCATGCGCTGTGCCTCGCGGTTATACTTGCCGCATTCTAAACGCCGCGGCTCGCTCTGATCGTGAACAAGGTTTTCGCGCACGAAGTACAGGTCCATAGCGCCGACTGCGATCCCGCGGGAATCGTGTTCTACCCGCAGTTTCTGATGATGACGGAAGGCGCGAAAGACGATTGGTTCGAGCGCGGCCTGGGTCACTCGCGCCGCGAACTGCTGTCCGAGAGGCGCCTGACGGTGGAGCCGGATCAGATCAGGTGCGATTTCTCGGTGCCGGTGCGCATGGGCGAGGCGTTGACGTTCGAATTGAGCGTGTCGGAGATCAGCGACGCGTCGGTCCGGATCCGCATCGTCGGCAAGCGGGACGCGGTCGAGCACTTGACCATCACCCAGACGATTGCCTTCGTGTCGCTTGATACCCGGAGCGCGGTCCCGGTTCCCGGAGACCTGCGGCCGCGCATCGCAGAGTATCTCGCAGGCCCGGCATAGGCTGCCCTTGCCGCAACGCGCGGAAATTCTGACCACGCTCCTCACGGAGCGCCGCAGCTGCCGCGCTTTTCTGCCGCAGCGCGTGCTCGAAATGGCGCAGCGCACGCCTTCGTGGTGCAACACGCAACCCTGGCAGGTCATCGTCACCTCCGGCGATGCGACCGAGCAGTTCCGTGCCGGGCTGCTGGCGCATGTTGCCGCCGAAGCGTCTGCGTCCGATATCCCCTATCCCAGGGAATACCGCGGCGTTTACCTCGAGCGCCGCCGGGCCTGCGGCTGGCAGCTGTATGAAAGCGTCGGCATCGCGCGCGGCGACCGAGAAGCATCGGCGCGCCAGGGAAGGGAGAACTACCGGCTCTTCGGCGCGCCGCACGCCGCCATCGTCACCACCGACGAGGCGCAGGGCACCTATGGCGCCATCGACTGCGGCGCGTACGTGAACAACTTCATGCTCGCCGCCTGGAGCCTCGGGGTCGCGAGCATCGCGCAGGCCGCCATTGCCGGGCAGGCGAAATTCGTGCGCGCGCATTTCAATCTGGCGCCTGACCGGCAGGTACTGTGCGGCATCGCGTTCGGATTCGAGGACAAGAATCATCCGGCGAACAAATACCGCACGCCGCGGGCGTCCGTGAAGGATGCCGTAGCCTGGGTCGAGAATTGACCTGATTGTCTGCCCCGCCCCCCACCAAAGTGTTACCCCCATAGGGGGATACGGAAGCCCCCGCGATTGATTAGGCTGCTCTCCTAGAGCGGTGTTCGTAAACGCGTTCGGCGACGCGCTCAATCCCCGCTATCTTGGCGATCTCGTGCGCCGGTACCTGGAAAACGCTGGCATCACCACGCGCGGCTCCTGCCACGTCTTCCGCCACGCCATGGCCACCCCCATGCTCGACAACGGCGCCGATATCCGCCACATCCAGGCAATCCTCGGCCATGCTCGCCTGGAGACCACTCAGATCTACACCCGCGTTTCCATCCGCAAATTGAAGGAAGTGCATGCCGCGACGCACCCGACGGGCAAGTTGCCGCCGGCAATTGCTTCCACCACATCACACCGCGACAATTCAGATGAGAATTCACCAATTCAAGGGGCCGGCCTTCCACCAATACAGAACAATTCCGGCCGTTCCCGAGGCAAGCGCCTTAGGGACTGTCTACGCCTAGAACGCATATGAAATCGCAGTGCATTGTCGATCGAAGTTACGTGCGCCGCGGCAATGTGGCGAGCGCTTCTGCTACCGTGACGATTTGAATCCCCTGGTAGATCTTGAGATTTCGCAGATGCTTATCGCCAGAAACAAGGAGATCGGCCCTGGCACCGAGCGCGCACGCGAGCACTGCGTCGTCGTCAGGGTCGAGAAGGACGGTCGGATTAATTTCGGCAGGAGCAATACGCTGTGCTAGACGGGCGTAGCGGCGGACTAACCGCTCCACACTTATATTTGCCGCGAGGACGCGGCGAGAGAATTTGCGCCGCGGGAAAACCTCCGCCAGCTCCACAAGAAGGGGCGCACTTGTATAGAGGGAAAACTGGCCCGCGCGGGCGGCGTCGAGAAACTGCCGCGGCGCACCCCGCCAGAGCAGTCCGGAAACGACAGTGTTGGTATCAGCGACCGCGCGCAGCGCGGCGGGCGGCTCGGACGGCATCGATCTCGGCTTGGATCTCGTCTTCGCTCATGGGCTCGCCTTCGACTGCCGCCATGTGATCCATAGCCCCGAACAACTCACCGACCTGCTTGCGACGGATTTCTTCGCGTAGCAGCCGCTCAATTTCGCGCGCCGAGAGCAGCCCTGCTTGGTCAGCCTCCTTAGCCAAGCCGTCAGGCAGGGTTACATTCAGTTCTGTCATGGCGCTGGTTCCCGAATCAGAGGCATTCGTCTTGATGAGAGTATACGCCGAAACCACGAAGACGCTGCAGCTGCCCGACGTGCGCAAACGGCTGACCGGCCTGGGCGGCGAGCCCGGCGCGCTGACGGCGGAACAGTTCGGCGCGATGAACAGGGCCGACTTCGAGCGCTTCGGCAAGCTGATTCGCGACGCCGGAATCAAGATGGAGTAAGCGTCCGCCAATCCGTTGTTTGCGGGACGATGCCTTCGAAGGAAGCCAGCCTGGCGTGCGGGATGTGCGGCTCGGAAGTTCCGATCGCGGGCGCGCCCTCCTTGAATTGCTTCGCCGCCGCGACCATCATGCGCCGGAACTGCGCGACCGCCAGGTCGCTCGAGCCAAAATGGTCCTCGCTGCGGTCCGTGATCGGCCCCATCGACTCCCACATCGCCATGTCTTGCGCGGGAATGCCGGTAATGCCCGTCCAGTCGCCGCGCTTCATGGCGTCGCGGTCCTGGAGGTACCAGTTGCGCAGGTCCCTCTTCTTGCGAAAGTTGTTGTCGAGGTCGACGCCCACCTCCGCCGCGCAGAAGCGGCGCCACGCCTGCTGCGTGATGCCCTTGCTGCGATCGGGGTGCCAGGCGATCCAGTAGAACATCGTGTTCACGTCGTCGATCGGCACCAGCATCTGCGCGAGCTTGTAGCGGTCGTTCGGGGGAATCAGCACGGTGAAGGGCGCGATGAAGAGCGTGGTGCGCACGTACTGGTGGCTCTCCGGATTGCGGATCGGCTTGCGCAGCGCGGCGTAGCGAAAGCCGTAGCTCGTCGGCTCGAACTGGAGGCGCGGCGCCTTGTCGTTCGACGGGCGCAGCCACGCGGTGTCGGTCGCGGTCGAACCCGCCACCTCGCTGGGAGGCATGTTGGTGGAATGCAGGCTGGAGCTGTGCGCCGAATCGATCGAGCCTTCCAGCATCTGCGCCCAGTTGCACTCGGTGCGGATTTTCACTATCGCGTACTGGATGCCGGGCTCGGCTGCCCAGGCGGGCGGCTCGAACTCGCGCAACTCGTCCTTCGGGCCCATCCAGATCCAGGCGAAGCCGCCCGCTTCCCGCACCGGGTAGGCGCGGGCCTTCTTGCCCAGGCGCTGCGCCGCGCCGGGCGCCTCGGAGGGCATGTCGAGGACGTTCCCGTCGACGTCGAACTTCCATCCGTGATAGAGGCAGCGCAGGCCGCATTCTTCGTTCCGGCCGAAGGCGAGCGAAGCCCTGCGGTGCAGGCAGTACTCGCCCAGCACGCCGAGCCTGCCCTCCGTATCGCGGAACGCGACCAGGTCTTGGCCAAGCAGCCTGGCGCGCACCGGCGTCCCGTCGCGCTCGACCACTTCCTCCGACAGGCACACGGGAAGCCAGTGCCGGCGCATGATGCCGCCCATGGGCACATCGCCTTCCACCCGGCACAGCAGCTCGTTCTGTTCTTTCGTCAGCATCGAATCCCCGCGGCAATTGACATATACTTAGTTTTCCAATTATTTCAACATGATAGCGCGGTAGGGCCATGCGGACAATCGGGATTGGGGTCGCGGGATTAGGCCGTGCATTCAGCCTCATGGCAGCGAGCTTCGCTGCCGACGCGCGCCTCCGGCTCGTTGCCGCGGCCGACCCGCGGCCGGAAGCATTGCAGCGGTTTCGGAACGACTTTTCCGGAACGATCCATCCGTCAGTGGAACAACTCTGCGCCGATCCGCAGGTCGACGCGGTCTATGTCGCGACGCCGCACCAGTTTCACGCCGAGCACGTGCGTCTCGCGGCGAGCCACGGCAAGCATGTCCTGGTCGAGAAGCCGATGGCTCTCGCGCTCGATGAATGCCGCGCCATGATCCACGCGGCCCGTGACGCCGGTGTCCGGCTGGTCGTTGGGCACAGCCACAGCTTCGACCTGCCGATCCTCGCAACCCGCAAGCTGATCGACTCGGCCCAGTTCGGCCGCGTGCGCATGATCACCGCCCTCAATTTCACCGATTACCTCTACCGGCCGCGCCGGCCGGAGGAATTGGACACGCCTAGGGGCGGCGGCGCGGTGTTCAACCAGGCGGCGCATCAGGTCGACGTCGTCAGAATGCTCGCCGGAGCCCGCGCCATCAGCGTGCGCGCCTCGACCGGCGCCTGGGATGCTTCACGCCCGACCGAAGGCGCC
>SHXL01000072.1 GCA_009693345.1 Betaproteobacteria bacterium | reverse complement strand
TTGCGCTGCGCCTCGGTCAGCGGTGCGCGCCGGCTGCCTTCGCGGCTGCGCATTTTCTCCCAGAACTTGTTGAAGTCGTGCAGGACTGTTTTGCCGTCAAGTTCTTTTTTAAGAATATCTGAAAGACCCTCATAAGCAGCATGCATGTTGCAGAAGTCGGTCGAGCCCAGCGGCTTACCGGCGCGGCGCGGGATCTTGATGCCGTAGAGCACATTGGCGAACGCGATTTGGCGGCTGTAGGACAGGTCGGTGTGCCAGTCCTGCCCCGCGTCGGCAAGCCCGATCGGCCTGCCGTTCTCGACAATGTTGGACAGGATCATCACTTCCGGATGACCGGGCTCAGAAAACGAGTTCGCGACGTTGATTTCCAGGTCGCCGAGCTGCGAGCTGAACTTCTTCAATTCAATGCCCGTGAACTGCTGCGACGGAAAGCGCACGACTCCGTATTGCCCCAGCGCATTTATTACTGCTTCAAGTTCTTCTTTTCCTAATTCTTTTGATAAATCCAAACCACCAATCGTCGCACCCAGCGTCTGGCCCGTCGCAGTCAGTTTCATGATCGATCCGGCTTCAATCTGTTCCCGGCGGTCATTGTAGTAGGAGAAAATCAGGCCATGAACGCTAAAATCGGAATTGTCGGCGCCTGCGCGCTGGCCATCCTCGAATAGATGGCCGTTCCCCACAGCCTGCGGGCTTTCCGCCACCGGGATTTCCGGCTGTACTTCACCGGGCAGGGCGTCTCACAGACCGGCACCTGGCTGCAGACCATCGCCACGAGCTGGCTGATCTACGAGCTGTCCGGCTCCGCGTTCCTGCTCGGCCTCGCCTCTTTCGCGCAGTTCATCCCGATGCTGGTGCTCGGTCCGTTCGCGGGAGTCTGGGTGGACCGGCAGCGCAAGCGCAAGGTCCTCCTGATCACGCAGAGCTTCGCACTGGCGCAGGCCGTGGCGATGCTGGCGCTGGTCGCCTCGGGCCACGTGCAGGCCTGGCAGCTGATCGCGGCCAACCTGGTTCTTGGCATCGTGAATGCATTCGACTCGCCGGCGCGCCAGGCGCAGCTGGTGGAGCTGGTCGGCGGCATGGAGGACCTGCCGAACGCAATCGCCTTCAGCTCGATCCTGATGAACGGCGCGCGTTTCATCGGCCCGATGATCGGCGGCGCGGTGATCGCCGGGTTCGGCGTGGTCTGGGGGTTTGCGCTGAACAGCCTGATGCGCGGCGCGGTGATCCTGGCGCTATGGCTGATCCGCGCCAAGCCGCGGCCGACCGAGAAGGCCACCACCGGCCTGGCGGAACAGCTTGCGGCGGGTTTCCGCTACGCCTACGGTTTCCTGCCGACGCGCAGCGCACTGCTGCTGGTCGCCGCGGTGAGCTTCTCGATCCAGCCCTACCAGTCGCTCGCCCCGTATTTCGCGCGCGACGTGTTCCACGGCGGCTCGGAGACGCTTGGCTACCTCATCGGCGCGGGCGGATTCGGCGCGCTCTCGGGCATGGTGCACCTGGTGATACGGCCCTCGGTGCGCGGGCTGCTCAGCCAGATTCCATTCACCACGGCGGCGGCGGGCGCCGCGCTGATCGTGTTCTCGTTTGCCACCTCGCTGTGGATTGCGCTGCCGATGCTGTACTTGGTCGGCATGGGCGCGATGATCACGGCAGCCTCCACCAACACGGTGCTGCAGACCATCGTCGAAGACCGGATGCGCGCCCGCGTGGTCTCGATCTACATGATGTCCTTCATGGGAGTGGCGCCGGTCGGCGCCCTGTTCGCCGGCATGCTCGCGGAGCGCATCGGTCCGCCGGCCACGCTGGCCCTGGGCGGTGCCGTGGCGTCGTGCGCGGCCTTCGCCTATTGGATGGCCCTGGAAAAAATCCGGGCCGCGATCCGCCCGGTCTACCAGAAACTGGGTATCGTTCCGCGTTCCGACGAATAGCATCAAGGAGAAGCAGGCGATGGCGACATTCCTGGTAGCGCACGGCGCGTGGTCCGCGGGCTGGGCCTGGAAAAAAATGCGGCCGCTGCTGCGCGCGCGCGGGCACGAGCTGTGCACACCGACCCATACCGGCCTCGGCGAGCGCGCGCATCTCGCCTCGCCCAACATAGACCTCGAGACGCACATCGCGGACATCCTCGGCGTGCTCCAGGCCGAGGACCTGGCAAACGTGATCCTCATCGGGCACAGCTACGGCGGCATGGTCGCGACCGGGGTCGCCGACCGGGCGCGCGAGCGCATCGCCGCACTGGTTTATGTCGACGCCTTCGCGCCCGGGGATGGTGACAGCGTGTTTTCGCTGACGCCCGACCGAAGGACCGCGATGATCGACGCAGCGGCCAAGAACGGTGACGGCTGGAAAATGCCGCCGAGCCCGATGCCGCCCGACACTCCCGAAGCAGACCAGGCCTGGGCGATCCCGCGCCGCATGCCGCAATCGCTCAAGACGTTCGAGCAGAAACTGCGCCTGCACCACGGAGAATTGACGCTGCCGCGCCACTACATCTATTGCAAGCGCTGCCCACCCGACGATCGCTTCCGGCAGTTCTACGACCGCGCCAGGCGCGAGGGCTGGGGCCACCACGAAATCGACGCCAGCCACAATCCCCACATCACCGCGCCGGAAGCGCTTGCAGCGTTGCTGGATCGCATCGCCAAATGAGCCGGATGTCCGGCGCCGAGGCGATGGTGCGAATGCTGCAATTGCATGGCGTGAAGCACATTTTCGGGCTGTGCGGCGATACCAGCCTGCCCTTCTACGACGCGCTGTATCGCCTGGACCACGGCATACAGCACATCCTGACGCGCGACGAGCGCTCCGCGGCCTACATGGCCGACGGCTACGCGCGCGTGAGCGGACGCGTCGGCGTCTGCGAGGGTCCCTCGGGCGGCGGCGCGACCTATCTCCTGCCCGGGATCGTCGAGGCGAACGAAAGTTCGATTCCGGTGCTCGGCATCACCACCGACATCGCCGAAGGAGAAGATGCACAGCAGGTAGTTCGTGCCGGTGATGCGAATCACTTCCCGGAGCTTTTCCAGCACGCTGCGCGGCGTACCGGTAATCAGGCGCTGGGCCGAATCCTCGGCGTAGGGCTCGATCTTGTTTTCTCGGCCTCGGCCTCGGTATCCGCGACCACCAGGTGCTGGGTCTTGGCGAGGAAAGGGGTGGCGACGTGGGCGTTGTGCCGGCCCGGGTCGTTCCTGTGGCGCTGCCAGATTTCCCGGTACTCGTCGAACAGCGGCTTGCAATCGGCGAGCCTCGCGATGAGCGCAGTGTGATAGCCGTGGCGCGCGGTAAACGCGATCGACTTGCGGTTGCTGCTCGGAAACCACAGCGGCGGCCAGGGTTTCTGCACCGGCTTGTTGTACAGCTCCACCTCCTGGCCGCGATATTTCAGGATCTTGTATATGGAGCCCTCGTCGGTTTGCAAGCACACTGTTCTCTGGCGGTAAGGCACGACTAGCGCTTAAAGACCACCGGCGCGTGGCTGTCCTGGTGGATCACCACGTCCACCACCGCGGGCAGGCCGCTCGCCAGCGCGCGCTTCAGTGCGGGAAGAACGCCCGAGGGCTCAGTCACACGCTCGCCGTAGGCGCCGAATGCCTTCGCCAGCGCGCCGAAATCGACGTCACCGTAGTCGACCGCGAAATAGCGGCTGCCGTAGAGTTCTTTCTGGAATGCGCGCTCGTTGCCGAGGCCCCGGTCGTTGTACACGACGCACACCACCGGGATCTTCTCGCGCACCGCGGTCTCCAGTTCGCCGATGTTGCACATCATTCCCATGTCGCCGATGGCGGCCATCACCGGCTGGTTGGGACGGGCGAGCTTGGCGCCCATCGCGATCGGGAACGCGCCGCCGACCGAGCCCCAGTCGTCGCTGTACATATAGGTATCGGGCTGGTAGGTGTCCATGAACACGCGCGCGTGCTTGCCCGCGTTGCCCGCGTCCGCGATCATGATTCCATCTTTTGGCAGCGCCTCGCGCATCGCACGCGCGACGACCGGCGGCAGGATGGGAACCGCCTTCATGTCGATCATCTTTTCGCGTTCGGCGTCCCAGTCCCGACGCAGCGCCGCGACATCGATCCAGTTCCATTTCTTCTTGAGGCGTTCTGCAAGCCCATCGATGAAGCTCAGCGTGGAACCGGTGACCGCCTGCGCCACCGGGAACACCACGCCGATGTCAGTTCCCACGGGGCTGTGATGGATGAGTTTCGCTTCTTTGTTGATCACGCCGTACTTGAAGGCAGTGGAGAACTTGTCGATATGCGCTCCGACGGCGATGATTACGTCAGCCTGGGGCAGCGCGCTGTTGGCGCTCGAATAGCC
Organism: Betaproteobacteria bacterium; assembly: GCA_009693345.1. Lineage (GTDB taxonomy): Bacteria > Pseudomonadota > Gammaproteobacteria > Burkholderiales > SG8-39 > RBG-16-66-20. The sequence goes on along the minus strand of SHXL01000072.1, from coordinate 7,848 downwards.
GTTGCGGCCGATCGGCCCGAGCGAAAGCGGGTAGCTCGTAGGGTATGCGTCAGGGTGATATTGCAGCGTCGCCACGGGAATGCCGGTGGCCTCTGCCAGGCGCCGCAGGGCCGCGAGCGCGTTCTCGCGCAGGACGCCGCCGCCGACCAGCAGCACCGGGCGCTTGGCCTGCACGATGACCTGCGCTGCGCGGTCGAGTTCCGCCGGCGCGCAGCACGCGAGCGTTCCCGGCCGGTAAGCTTCGGGCGCGATCGGCTCGGATTCGACTTTCTGGAGCAGGATGTCGCTCGAGGCGTCGATGTGCACCGGGCCGAGCGGCTCGGCAAGCGCAACCCGGAACGCGCGCCGCACGGCCTCCTGCACTTTGCCCACCGATGGAATCGAGTACGCCCATTTGGTGATCGGCTTGCACAGCGTCACCTGGTCGATGTCCTGGCTGGCGTCCTTTTCGCGCATGAACAGTTCCTGCGCGCCACTGATGCTGATCACCGGCACGCAGCCCTTATATGCGGCGCCGATCCCAGTGACGAGGTTGGTGACGCCCGGCCCCTCGGTCGCGGTGACGACGGCGGCGCGGTGGATCGACCGGGCGTAGCCGTAGGCCATGAACGCGGCGCCCTGCTCGTGGCGGGTGAGAATGAACCTTATCTCTGGCGTAGCGCGCAGCACGTCGAGAATCGGAAGATTCATCGTGCCCGGAATTCCAAACACGTGGTCGATCCCCTCCCGGCGAATGCAATCGACAACCGCTTGCGCACCTGTAATCATGCAAACCTTTCCGAAAATGCTGTGCCAACCGGAATTCTACTGACATGAACTCGGCCAAGCAGAAATTGTCCGCGGGCAAGCTGGTGCTGTGCATGGGCTTGCGCCAGGCGCGCAGCCCCGACATCGCCATGATCGCGGCCGAATGCGGCTTCGATGCCATCTACGCCGACATGCAGCACAGCCCGCTGTCGCTGGAGACCGTTTCCGCGATCTGCGTCGGCGCGCTGCCGCTGGGCGAAATCAACCAGACCCTGAACGCGGAGACGCTGATCGTCGTGATGCTGGAAACGCCGCAGGGCATTGCCAACGCGGATGAAATCGCGGCGGTTCCGGGCGTGGACGTCGTCCTCATCGGCTCGAACGACCTGTGCACCGGGCTTGGCATCCCGGGACAGCTGCGCCACCCGAAGCTGCGCGACAACGAATGCATGCTGGATGCGATGCAGGCGATGGGCGCGCGTGCAGCGGCTCGATGCGTGCTGCGCCGAGATCGGCTGGCACCTCAATTTCCTGCTGCCGGGCTGGCTAACCGCCGAAATGCTGCCGGTGCTCTCGAAGCTGCGCGTGGACCACAGCCTCGCCCACATGGGCATGTTCCTCGCCAAGGACGGCCCGCGCCAGCCGGGCTTCCTCAAGCTGCTCGATCTGCTGGAGCAGGGCGCCGGCCGCTGCTGGATCAAGTTCACGGGCACGTACCGCATGTCGCAGGCGCCGGGCTTTTCCGACGTGCTGCCGATGGCGCGCGCGCTCATCGACGTTGCGCCCGACCGCGTCATCTGGGGCAGCGACTACCCGCACCTTTCCTTCGCCGATAAGGCGGGCTTGATCGCGCTCTATAATCTGCTCGGTCAGTGGGCCCCCGACCCGGCGGTTCAGCGCCGGATCCTCGCCGACAACCCCGCAATTCTATTCGGCTTCTGATTACCCATGAATACAGATACCCCCGAGTCCACCCGCAAGGCGCAGATCGACGCGCTGCTGCTCAAGCTCCCGGGCGCGAGCGCGAGAAAGATCAACAACCTGGACGCCTATTTCGTCAACGACCGGATGTTCGCCTGCATCAGCGGCCGCGGCGTCGGGCTGCGCCTGCCCGCCGCCACCGCGACCGAGCTGCAGTTCTCGCGGGACAACGTGATGCCCTTTCAGCCCGGCGGCATGGCGAGCTCGCGGGAATGGATCCAGATCGACCGTGCCGAGGCTGCCGACTACGAGAAGGATCTCGAGCTGTTCCAGGCTTCGCTCGACTACGTAAAAGCGGCCCGCGGCCGCTAGGCCGGCGCCGCGGGCTACCGCACGCTCTACGGCTGCATCCTGAACGCTAACCGGGAAATGCTCGGCCTGGCCGAGTACCTGGGCTTCGTGCAATCGGGCCGCGACGGCGATCTTGTAACAGTGGCGCGCGCTGCAGTAGGTCTACACTGAAACCGCCATGAGCCGCAAAGCCAAAGTTCCTGCTGCCAAGCCGGAGGTTGTCGAGCCGGCGGACGACCGCGCCCGCATCACCGAGCGCCCCGACGGATACTATTGGCGCGCCGAGAACCACGGCACCGAATACGGCCCCTTCCCCACGCTTGCCGAAGCCGCCGCCGACATGCGCTCGACGGAAGAATCCGCGTACGAACCCGGCGAGACGCTGGAGGAAGCCGAAGATGAAATCGGCATCTCGGGCTGGATCGACCCGGACACCGGCGAACCGGCCGAGGAATCGATTCCGCGCACAGAAGACCACTGAACGTCCGCCCGCGGCAATAGCCCCGCGTTATCCGGTCAATCGCAGGAAACGATTTGATCAATCGGGGCCTGCACCGTAACATCGCCTGATGCGCGAAGGCAATCTCGAAGCCCCGACCCGCCATCCGCTCGATTGGCAGAGCGAGTCGTTCTACGACGAAGCCAAGGCCCTGGAGGAACTCGAGCGGGTCTTCGACATCTGCCACGGCTGCCGCCGGTGCGTGAACCTGTGCACCGCGTTCCCGACCCTGTTCGACCTTGTCGATGCATCCAGCACTCTCGAAGTGAACGGCGTCGACAAGAAGGACTACTGGAAGGTCGTGGACCAGTGCTACCTGTGCGACACCTGCTACATGACCAAGTGCCCCTACGTTCCGCCGCACACCTGGAATGTGGACTTCCCGCACCTGATGCTGCGCGCCAAGGCGATCAAGTTCAAAAAGGGCGGGGCGTCTTTCCGCGACAAGCTGCTGTCGTCCACCGACGCGATGGGCAAGCTGAGCACCATCCCGGTCGTGGTGCAGCTGGTGAACGCCGTGAACAAGAACGGCCTTGCCAGGAATCTTCTGCATCAAACCCTCGGCGTGCACAAGGACCGCGAGCTTCCCGAGTATGCGAGCAGGGAATTCCGTTCAAGCGCTTTTACTTCAAAAAAATTCGAGATGAAAGACGGAAAGAACACCCCGGGCAAAGTCGCCGTCTTTTCCACCTGCTACGTCAACTACAACGAGCCCGGCATGGGCCACGACCTGCTCGCGATACTCGCGCACAACGAAATCCCGTACCTGCTGGTGGAGAAGGAAGCCTGCTGCGGCATGCCGAAGCTCGAATTGGGTGATTTGGAATCCGTTCGCTCTTTAAAGGAAAAGAATATCCCGGGAATGGCAAGACTCGCCAAAGAGGGCTACGCCATCCTCACGCCGATTCCCTCCTGCACGCTGATGTTCAAGCAGGAGCTGCCGCTGATGTTCCCGGACGACGCCGGCGTGCAGGCGGTAAAGGACGCGATGTTCGATCCCTTCGAGTATTTCGTGCTGCGCGCGAAGGACGGGCTGCTGAAGAAGGACTTCAAGCAGAAGCTCGGCAAGATCGCCTACCACATCCCCTGTCATTCGCGCGTGCAGAACGTCGGCCAGAAGACGCGCGAGATGCTGCAGATGATCCCGGACACCGTCGTCACGACCGTCGAGCGCTGCGCCGGCCACGACGGCACCTGGGGGGTGAAGAAGGAATACTTCGACAACTCGATGAAGATCGGGCGACCGGTGTTCCGCGCGCTGGCCGCCGCCGAGCCCGACTACGTCAGTTCCGACTGCCCGATCGCGGGCCGGCACCTGATGCAGGGCATGGGGGAGGAAAAGAAGCAGGCCGAAAAAGCCCATCCCCTGACGCTGCTGCGCAAGGCCTACGGAATCTAGGTTTCGCTGTCATCCGCCGCACCGGCGGCGATCAGGCGATGCGTTTCCTCATAGATGCGTTCACGCGGCCCGAACGCGATCAGATCGATTTGGCGTGCCGCCTTGACGCGGTAGATCAGGCGGAATTTCCCGATCCGCAGGCTCCACAATCCGGCGAGTCCTTCCTTCAGGGGCTTGCCGCAGCCGGGATCGGGCGCGATCGCCTCGAGGGCGCTCTGCAGTTTTCGCTTGATCCGCGGATGCAGCTCCCGGATCAGCGCGGCCAGCGCGTCCGGAACCCGCAGCCTGTGCGGCGCGCGTACCACCGCCCTGCGCTAGGCGTTCCACCGCGATGACGCGATGCTCCTGGCTGAGGCGCGCGAGCACCAGTTGCAGGTCCGGGCACTGCTTTGCCAGGCGGGCGAAGGCGACTTCTTCGCGCGGATGATGGACCCGGTCCGAGTAGTCGCGCAGGTACGACACGATGTCCATCATCAATTCGTAGTTTGGCCGTTCGCCGGTGTGAAAGACGTCCACCTGCCGGTGAAGCAGCTCAAGGAGCTGGTTGAAATAGACGTGCTCCGTGTGCCATGCGGCGATTGGATTGATCATCCCGGCCTCGCTGTTCTTTCCATTTTCCACAGTTAAGACAATCGCATGCCCGCCGTCTTGACGCAGGTCAACCCCCGGCGTCAGGACGCGTGCGCGGCGATGTAGCGCTTCACGGCGGCGGCGTCCGGCGCGATGACCTCGAAGCGCTGCGGCAGGTCCTCCAGATTCGCCAAGCCCGCGGGCCGCTCCGGCTCGCGGCCGAGCGCCTCGCGGATCGTCTCGGAGAATTTCGCCGGCAGCGCCGTCTCCAGGCAGATGAGCGGCACGCCCGGTTCGCGCAGCTCGAGGCCGACCTTGACGCCGTCCGCCGTGTGCGGGTCGATGGTGACGCCATATTTCGAATGGATGCTGCGAATCGTCGCAAGCCGGTCGGCATGCGTGCTGCGCCCCGACACGAAGCCCGGCCTGGGAACCAGCGACAGGTCGAATCCGTCCGGGGAAGTGAAATACCGCTTCACGCGCGCGCTGTCGCGCTCCAGGAGGTCAAATACATACCTTTCGAAATTCGAGGCCTTGGAAATATCCATCGACGGACTGGAGGTCGCCACCGCCGCCTGCCTGATCCTGTATTTTCCGGTCTTGAAGAATTCGTCGAGCACGTCATTCTCGTTGCTGGCGAGGATCAGCTGCCGTACCGGCAGGCCCATCGAGCGCGCCACGTAGCCCGCGTAGATGTTGCCAAAGTTTCCCGAAGGAACCGCGAATGCGACCGCATCCTGGCTGCTTTTTGTAACTGAAAAATAGCCCTTGAAGTAATAAACGACCTGGGCCGCGACGCGCGCCCAGTTGATCGAATTCACCGCGCCGATGCGGTACTTTGCCTTGAACGCGGCGTCGGCATTCACGGCCTTCACGAGGTCTTGGCAATCGTCGAACACGCCCTGCACCGCGAGGTTGTGGATGTTCGGGTCCTGCAGGCTGAACATCTGCGCGCGCTGGAACGCGCTCATGCGGCCGTGCGGCGAGAGCATGAAGACGTTGACGTTCTTCTTGCCGCGCATCGCGTGCTCGGCCGCGGAGCCGGTATCGCCCGAAGTGGCACCGAGAATGTTGAGCGTCCTGCTTTCCTTTTGAAGAACAAACTGGAATAAATTCCCAAGCAGCTGCATCGCGACGTCTTTGAACGCAAGCGTCGGGCCGTTCGACAAGCCGAGGATGTGCAGGCCCGGTTCCAGCGTCCTGAGCGGCGTGATGTCGGCGCTGCCGAAGATTTCCTTCGTATAGGTCTTCTTCACCAGGATGGCCAGGCCCGGCACGTCGTCCATGAACTGCGAAAGAATGGCGAAAGCGAGGTCGGGATACGACAGGCCCCTCCAGGCCGCGAGGTCGGCCCGCGGGAACGCCTCGGGAACGTAGAGCCCGCCGTCAGCGGCGAGGCCCTCGAGCAAAATCTCGGTGAAGCGCTTCGCGTCAGCGCCGCCCCGGGTCGACACGTACCGCATTACAGCAACTCTTCGAGCCGGATGCGCGTGACCTTGCCCAGCACAGTGGGCAGCTTCTCGATCTTCGCCATTGCGGCGTTGACGTTCTTTTCGATTGCCCGGTGCGTCAGCATCACGATATCCACCCGGCTTTCGCCCTCGCTGGGCTCCTTCTGCACCATGGCGTCGATCGAGATCTTCGAATCGGCGAGGATGCGCGTGACGTCCGCGAGCACGCCCGGCCGGTCACGCACCCGCATGCGCAGGTAGTAGGAGGTCTCGACCGCGCCGATCGGCAGGATCGGATCGCCCGCCAGGCGGTCCGACTGGAACGCGAGGTGGGGCACGCGCTGTCCCGGGTCCGCGGTGATGAGCCGCGTCACGTCCACCAGGTCGGCCACCACCGCGCTCGCCGTGGGCATCGCGCCCGCGCCCGCGCCGTAGAACATCGTCGGCCCGACCGCGTCGCCTTTCACCAGGATCGCGTTCATCACGCCTTCGACGTTGGCGATCAGGCGGCGCGTCGGGATCAGCGTCGGATGCACCCGCAGTTCGATGCCCTTGCCGGTCCTTTTTGTTATGCCGAGCAGCTTGATCCGGTAACCCAGCTCCTCCGCATAGCGGATGTCCTCCTGCGTGAGCTTGGAGATGCCCTCGGTGTAGGCCTTGGGAAACTGCATCGGGATGCCAAAGGCGAGCGCCGACAGGATGGTGAGCTTGTGCGCCGCGTCCACGCCCTCGATGTCGAAGGTCGGGTCGGTTTCCGCATAACCCTTCTTCTGCGCCTCCTTCAGCACCGTGGCGAAGGGCAGGCCCTTGTCGCGCATCTCGGTGAGGATGAAATTGGAGGTGCCGTTGATGATGCCGGCGATCCACTCGATGCGGTTGGCGGCGAGGCCTTCGCGCAGCGCCTTGATGATCGGGATGCCGCCCGCGACCGAAGCCTCGAAGGCCACCATCACGCCCTTCTTCTGCGCCGCGAGGAAGATCTCGTTGCCGTGCGTGGCCAGCAGCGCCTTGTTCGCGGTGACGACCTGCTTGCCGTGCCGGACCGCCTCCAGCACGAGATCCCTGGCGATGCCGGTGCCGCCGATCAGCTCGATGACGATGTCGATGTCTTTCGCCCGCACGACTTCATGGGCGTCAGGGGTGATTTTTGCCTTTGTTCCGACGATTTTTCTTGCCCGGGCGAGATCCTTGTCGGCAACCCTGGTGATCCTGATGCCGCGCCCCGCACGGCGTTCAATTTCGCCGGCATTGCGGTTGAGCACTTCCCAGGTGCCGCCACCGACCGTGCCAATGCCGAGCAGCCCTACATTGATGGGCTTCATGCGGCACCTTTCAACAACCCGTCCTTGCGGAACATCTCGCGCACGCCGCGCAGCGCCTGGCGCAGGCGGTGCTCGTTCTCGATCAGAGCGATGCGCACGTGGCCGTCGCCGTATTCGCCGAAGCCGATGCCCGGCGATACCGCGATCTTCGCCTCCTGCATCAGGTACTTGGTGAATTCCAGGGACCCCATCTTCGCGTAGTACTCGGGGGTCTTCGACCAGATGTACATCGACGCCTTCGGGTTGTCCACCATCCAGCCGATGTCGTGCAGGCCCTTCATCATGAGGTCGCGCCGTTTCTCGTAGGTCTTGCGTATTTCCTCGACGCATTCCTGCGGCCCGTCGAGCGCGACGATCGACGCCACCTGCACCGGCGTGAAGCTGCCGTAGTCGTGGTAGCTCTTGATGCGCGCCAGCGCGTGCACCAGTTCCTTGTTGCCCACCATGAAGCCGATGCGCCAGCCGGCCATGTTGTAGCTCTTCGACATGGTGAAGAATTCCACCGCCACGTCGCGCGCGCCCGGCACCTGCATGATCGAGGGCGCCCTCCACCCGTCGAAGGTGATGTCGGCGTAGGCGAGGTCGTGC
>SHXL01000071.1 GCA_009693345.1 Betaproteobacteria bacterium | reverse complement strand
GACCGGGCCGAGGACCGGGCCGGAAAGCGCCTCGCCGTGGATGGAGCCTACGGCGGCGATCGCTTCCAGGGACGAAGTCACGAACACCTCGTCGGCCACCGTCAGGTCGTAGCGGGTGAGCTGCGCCTCGGTGCAGGCGTAGCCGATGCGGCGGGCGGTGGCGATCACGTTCTTGCGGGTAATGCCGGAGAGGGCGAGCGACTCCGAGGGCACCAGAACGCGGCCTTCGTGCACGCAGAAGAGATTCATGGCATGGCCCTCGGCGACGTAGCCCTCGGGGTCGCGCAGGATGGCGATGTCGGCGCCGCGGTCCTGCGCTTCGAGAAACGCCATGATGTAGGTGAGATAGTTGTTAGCCTTGATCCGCGCGTCGAGGCTGCCCGCGCCCGCCCGGCTGTAGGTGCTGAAGGCGGCCGAGAAGACCTCGATTTCACCGGTGTAGGCAATCCTGCGGTCGGCGATCTGCGGAATGATGACCAGCGTCGCCGGACCGAGTTTGTTGGAGTACTTGAGGCCGAGCGGCCCGGCTCCCCGGCTGAGCAGCGGCCGCAGATAGCCCATCTTGCTCTTGTCCATGCCGTTACGCGACGCGGTCTCGAGGATCAACCCGCGCAGTTGCGGCGGCGTGACGGGAACCTGCATCCGCAACAGGCGCGCGCTCTTGAACAGCCGCGCCACGTGCTCGTCGAGGTGCAGCACCCGGCCGCTGCACACGCCGATGCCCTCGAAGCAGCCGTCGCCGTAGAGAAAGCTGTGATCGGTGACCGAGACCTTGGCGTCTTGGTCTTCGACGAACCGGCCGTTCAGGTAGAACCACATGGCGCGACTCCCGGGTTGGATAGGGCAAGATCGATGCTGCGTTGAATTCTCGCGCTGTCAAGGCGCTTTGTCGAGGCCCGCCGCGCGCAGAACGGGCACCCATTTTCGGATGTCGCTCTCGATGAAGGCGAGGAATTGCCGCGAACGCAGCGCCGTGATGTTCATTCCGGTCTCGCCGAGCCGCGCCTGGACGTCCGGCTGCGCGATCGCGCGCAGGATTTCCGCTTCCAGCCGCTCAGCGAGCGGCGCGGCGAGCTTCGGCCGCGCCAAAACGCCGAACCACGACACACCGGCCACGCCTTTCACCGTTTCGCTCATCGAAGGCAGGTCCGGATGGCTCGGCAGGCGGTTCTCCGAGGTGACGGCGAGCAGGCGAATCCTGCCGGCGCGCGCCTGGTTGGAGGCGTTGATTACCAATAGCGGCTCACGGGACGACATAATCCCCATTGTGTGCCGTCGCGCCGGGGCGGATGGCGCAGGCGCTACTGCTTCGCGCTAACCGGGTGATCGAATAGCGGCGCCGCAAACGACCGCTTCTGGCCGGAAGCCGACATTCAGGCAGGCGCTTGCAACAGGTCAGTTCACGCGCGCCAGGATCACCGCGAGGCCCTGGCCGACGCCGATGCACAGCGACACCGCGGCGTACTTGCTGCCGGTTTCCTTCAACTGCCGCGACACGGTGAGCGCGAGGCGCGCCCCCGAAGCCCCGAGCGGGTGGCCGATGGCGATGGCGCCGCCGTTCGGATTGACGCGCGGGTCCTTGAAGTCCACCTTCATCAGCGCGAGGCAGGCGAGCACCTGGCTGGCGAAGGCTTCGTTGATCTCGATGATCTCCATGTCCTTGAGCGACAGCTTCGCGCGCTCGAGCGCTTTCGGGATCGCGTACGCGGGCCCGACGCCCATGATGCGCGGCTCGACGGCGGCCGAGGCCGCGGAAAGTATTCTGGCAATCGGCTTCCTGCCGTTCTTCTCGCCCCACTTGAGACTTGCGATGACGAGCGCCGCGGCCCCGTCATTCACCCCCGAGGCGTTGCCCGCCGTCACCACGCCGCCCTCGAAGAGGGGCTTGAGCCTGGTCAGCGATTCCATGGTGGAGTCGCGGCGCGGGTGTTCGTCCTGTGCGACCACCGTTGGCGGCGCATCGCGTTTCTTGCTTGGGAGATTCACGGGAAGAATTTCCCCTTTGTAAAACCCTTCCGCCTCCGCTTTCGCGTACTTCTTCTGCGAGGCCAGCGCAAAATCGTCGGCCTGCTCGCGCGACACGCCGAATTCCCTGGCGACGTTGTCGCCCGTTTCGGGCATCGAGTGGTTGCCGAACTGCTTGACGAATTTCGGGTTGATGAAGCGCGCGCCGATGGTCGTGTCGTACAACTTCACGTCGCGCGAGTAGGGCGACTCCGATTTTCCCATGACGAATGGCGCACGCGACATGCTTTCGACGCCGCCCGCGATATAGAGATCGCCTTCACCCGCGGTGATCGCGCGCGCCGCATCGGTCACCGCCTGCAGTCCGCTCGCGCACAGGCGGTTCACGGTGGCGGCCGGCACGGTGGGCGGCAGCCCGCCGAGCAGCGCGGCGAAGCGGGCCACGTTCCTGCAGTCCTCGCCCGCCTGATTGACGCAGCCCAGGATCACGTCGCTGATCTCTTCGGGCTTGACGGCGTTGCGCTTGACCACTTCGGCGATCACTTCGCCGGCCAGGTCGTCCGGGCGCAGGCCCGCGAGTTTGCCGGCGTGCCGGCCGATGGGGGAACGCAATCCGTCATAGATGTAGGCGTCAAGCATGGATTTACTCCGGTGTTACGAGCGAAACGCCCAGCTTAGCCCTTCTCTTGAGCCAGGGGCTCGGGCAGTAGCGGGGCTCTTGATATATCGCAAACATTGCTTCGAGAATGGCGAGGATCTTCGCGGCTCCGATCGCGTCGCCCGTGCCGAGCGGCCCCTTCGGATAACCCAGGCCGAGCATTACGGCAGAATCCAGGTCTTCGGGCGAGGCGATGCGCTGCTGCACGATATTGCAGCCGACGTTGACGATGTGCGCCACCACGCGCTGCGCAACGAAGCCCGCCGAATCGCGGATCACCGACACCGGCACGCCATCGGAAGCGAGCAGCGCATGCGCGGCGTCCCGCACCTCCGGTCTTGTGACTGGCGTCGTCATCAGCGTGCGGCGCTTGGCGAAGCCGAACAGTGGATCGATCGCAACTGTATTTTTAGCTTCCAAATTCAATTGAATTGCCGTTGTCGTGGCGTCGTGGCCAAGAGGAGCAACGAAACAGACCGAATCAGCGGCGGGTTTCGATTCAATCTTCGTGAATTTTGAAAGAAATTCCCTCAATTCTGGAACGCACCAAACAGAACTTGGTTTGGCGGTCGGCACGGCGGCTTCAGGAATTTTATCGGCAACCCCATCTTTTCCGTACTTGTACCAGCCGCGTCCGGTCTTTCTTCCCAGCAGACCCGCCGCAACGCGCGGGTCGCAGAGGAAGGAGGGCTGGTATTTCGATTCGCCGTAATACTGCGCGTGCATGGACTTCATCACGCCGTGCGCGACATCCAGGCCGACCAGATCCAGCAAGCCGAAAGGACCCAGCCGGAAACCCGCCGCATCCACGAGTATCCGGTCGATGGCGGCGAAGTCCGCCACGCCCTCCTGCAGCACGCGCAGGCTCTCCGGCACGTAGCCGCGACCCGCATGGTTGACGATGAAGCCGGGCGTGTCCTTGCAGCGCACCGGCTTGTGGCCGTAGCGCCTGGCCAGCGCCATGAGCGCGTCGCCCACCCACGGCTCGGTGAGTTCGCCCTCCACGACTTCGACGATCTTCATCACCGGCACCGGGTTGAAGAAGTGATAGCCGGCGACGCGCTCGGGTTTCGCGCAGGCGGCCGCCATCGCGGTGACCGAAAGCGAGGACGTATTGGAAGCGAGGATGCACGTATCGGCGACCAGGGCCTCGAGCGCCTTGAACAGCTCCTGTTTCGGCGCCAGCTGTTCCACGATCGCTTCGATGACCAGGTGGCAGGGTTTGAACGCGGCGAGCGAATCGACGATGTCGATGCGGGCCTGCGTCTGGTCCGCCTCGGTCTGGGACACGCGTGCCTTCTGCACCAGTCCGGCCAGCGACTTGCCGATGGCGTCCCGGGCAGCATGCGCCGCGCCGGGTTTGGAATCGAACACCAGGGTGCGCACGCCGCACTGCGCGAGCACCTGCGCGATCCCGCGCCCCATGGTGCCGCTGCCGGCCACGCCGGCAACCAGATCGCTGCGTTGAATATCGAGCATGAGGGACCAATTCTAGAGGATATAATTCTTCGGAATGAACCGAAGGAGGGGCGCATGAAGTATCGCAAGATTCTTCTCGCATACAACGGCTCAGTGGAGGGCAAGCGGGCGCTGCTCGAGGCCGCCGACCTGGCGAGTTTTCTCGGCGCCGAGTCGCACCTGCTGGCGGTGGCGAGCATGCCGCCGAGCCTCTTTCTCACCGAGGGCTTCGTGCCCGAGGAACTGCTCGAGGAAGAGAAAAAGCGCACCCGGACGGTGCTCGACGAAGGCATCAAGAGACTGACCGACAAGGGCTTCAATGCCACGGGCCACCTCGCGGTCGGCGAGCCGGTGGAGGAAATCTGCCGCGCCGCAAAAGAGGTCGGCGCCGACCTGATCGTGATCGGCCACAACCAGAGCACCTCCTGGGCGGCGCGCTGGTGGAAGGGCTCGGTGGGGGCGTCGCTGCTGGACTACGCCCCCTGCAGCATTCTTATTGCCCTGTCCAAGGGGCAATAGAAGGGAAAACGCAGGGAAAGTGAACGAGCTCGCGCAAACGGGCTTTTTTTCTAGAATCCGGTTTTCATGACACCCTCTTTCGGCGGATCGCTCGGCAAACTGCGGGGCAGGCTCGAAGACGAGCGCATGCTCAAGGGGCGGGGGCGCTACGTCGCCGACTGGACGCTGCCGGGGCAGGCCTGGGGGCATTTCCTGAGGTCCGACCGGCCGCATGCCGACATCGTCTCGATCGATACGGGCGCGGCGCTGGCGATGCCGGGCGTGATTGCGGTGCTGACCGGTGCCGACGTGGCCGCGGCAGGCCAGAAACCGATGCCTGCGGCGGCGCCGATGAAATGGCGCAATGGCGCCGAGCAGCTTGCGACGCCGCGTTTTTCGCTGACGCAGGGCCGCGTGCGGTATGTGGGCGAGCCCGTCGCACTCATCGTCGCCGAATCGGCGGCGCAGGCGCAGGATGCAGCGGAGGCCGTCGCCGTCGAATATCGTGACCTGCCGGCGGTGGTGTTGGCGCGCAATGCGTTGGCAAAGGACGCGCCGCAGCTGCACGACACGGTTCCGGGTAACGTGGTGCTCGATTACACCGGCGGCGACGAAGCCGCGGTGAAAGCTGCCTTCGCGCGCGCCTCGCGCGTGGTGAAGTTGACTGCGTATCACACGCGGGTCGTGGGAAATCCGATGGAGCCGCGCGCCGCGATGGGATCTTGGGATTCCGTTGCGCAGATGTATTACCTGCACGCCACCACGCAGGGCGTCGGCCCGATGCGCGGCCAGTTGTCGGCGATGCTGGGCGTGCCGCCAGAGAAAGTGCGCGTCGTCGCCGAGGAAGTCGGCGGCGGTTTCGGCGTGCGCTTCAACGCCTATCCGGAATACGGCGCGCTGCTGCTGGCGGCGAAGAAGCTCGGCCGGCCGGTGAAATGGGTCGGCACCCGCTCCGAAGTGTTCGTCGGCGACGAGCAGGCGCGCGACATCGTGCACAGCGGCGAACTGGCGATGGACAAGGATGGCCGCATCCTCGGCATGCGCTTCGAATATCTGGCGAATTTGGGTGCCTACGTCGCGTTCACCGGCACGTTCATCAACACCTTGAACATGCTGAACGTGATCAGCGGCGTCTACGACGTGCAGGCGGCGTGCGCGCAGGGCAAACTCGTGGTGACCAACACGGTGCCGACCGCGGCCTATCGCGGCGCCGGCCGGCCGGTGGCTTCCTACGCGCTGGAGCGCCTGATCGACCAGGCGGCGCAGGAAATCGGCATGGATCCTGTCGAGTTCCGCCGCCGCAACATGGTCCCCAAGGCGAAGCTTCCGTACAAGGTCGTCACCGGTTTCGAATACGACTGCGGCGATTTCGAGGGCGTGATGGACAAAGCCCTCGGTGCGTCGGATTGGGCGGGTTTTCCTGAAAGAAAAAGAAAATCCGAAGAAAGCGGAAAACTTCGTGGTCGGGGAATCGCCACTTATATAGAAGCGACGGCGAGCGGCGGCTTCGCGCCCTACGACCAGGCGCATGTCACCTGGGACGACGACGGTGGGGTTACCTTGCGAACGGCTTCCCACAACCATGGACAGAGCCATGAGACCACCTTCGCGCAGATCGTCTCGGGCGCGCTCGGCATTCCGATGGAGAAAGTGCGCCTGCGCACGGCCGAGCCCGGTTTCGACCTCGTATCCAATCCGACCGGGGGATCGCGCACGCTGCACGGCCTGGGCAGCGCCATGTTCTTCGCCTCGCAGGAGATCGTGAAGATGGGAATGGAGTTTGCCGCGGAGGATCTGGAAAGCGCCCAGGCGGACCTGGAGTTTTCTTCCGGGGTCTATGGAATCAAGGGCACGGACAGGAACATACGCATCGAAGCATTGGCAAAGAAGCACCCGGGCAAGCTTGACCTCGACTACAAGGACCGACCCAAGGTACCCTCGACGTATCCGAACGGCTGTCACGTCGCCGAGATCGAGATCGATCCGGAGACGGGCGAGACCGAGATCGTTTCCTATGTCGCCTGCGATGACGTGGGCAACATCATCAACCACCAGGTCGTCGAAGGCCAGATGCAGGGCGGGGTCACGCAGGGCGCGGGGCACATCTTCGGCGAGCAGGCGGTCTACGATCCGGACACGGCGCAGTTGCTCAGCGGCAGCTTCATGGACTACGCCATGCCGCGCGCCGGACTGGTCGGCGGGCTGCGCGTCATCGACTACGCGGTCCCGACCGCGACCAATCCACTGGGCGCGAAAGGCGTCGGCGAGGGCGGCGTGACCGGGTCCATGCCGTGCCTGATGAACGCAGTCATGGACGCGCTGCGCCAGGCAGGCGTCAAGCGCTTCGACATGCCGGCGTCCCCCCAGCGCGTCTGGGCGGCGCTGCGCGCGGCGAAGGCGGGCAAGCCGGAAGCGATGGCGATCGCCGGATGAAACGCGCGTCTCTCTACAGCAGTTCGCGCGCGAAAGTGGCGCCTGCAATTCCTGTTTTGAAAAAAATCGAACAGAAATCGAAATTCAGGGAATTGCTGCGCAAGCACAGCGTTTCCCTTCTGGCCGCGACGCCCGGACTCTTGGCGCTTCTATTCGTGCTTTTCCAGTGGGGCTATTCCCCGGCGCCGCAGCAGCTCACGCAGGAGGACATCGACGCGGCCGTCGTCCGTTCGTTCGAGACGGTGCCCCTGCCTTCGGCGGCGACCCGGGCCTACGAAGCGGTGCGCGGCTCCATCGTGCGCGTTCGCTCGCTCATGGATGGCCCGGACGGCGGCGAAGTGGAGGGCAGCGTCGGTACCGGCGTGGTGATCCTCGACTCCGGCGTGATCCTCACCAACATTCACGTGGTGGCCGGCGCAAGCCGCATCAGCCTCACGTTTTCCGAAGGCCTGGAGTCGGACGCCGTCGTCAAGGGCACGCGGCCGGAGGACGATCTCGCGGTGCTGCAGGCGAAAACCCTGCCGGACGATCTGCAGGCGGCCACGCTGCAATCCACGAGCGGCCTGTCGCCGGGCGATCATGTCACCGCGGTGGGATTTCCCTTCGGCATCGGCCCGTCGGTTTCGTCTGGCGTGGTCTCGGGGCTGGGACGCGAGTTCCGCTCCCCCGAGGGCAAGCGCGTCCTGACCAACCTGATCCAGTTCGACGCGGCGGCGAATCCCGGCAATTCCGGCGGCCCGCTGGTGAACGCCTCCGGCGAAGTTGTGGGCATCGTCACCGGAATCCTGAACCCGACCCAGCAGCGCGTATTCGTCGGCATCGGCTTCGCCGTGCCCATCGAGAACGCGGCCATGGCCGTGGGCGTGCCGCCGTTCTAACCGAGGCAAGCAATGGAAAAAATCCTCTACGAGGTCAAGAAAATCGTCGTCGGCCAGGACCATTTCCTGGAGCGCGTCATGGTGGCGATCCTGGCGCAGGGGCACCTGCTGGTCGAAGGCGTGCCGGGCATCGCCAAGACGCTCACCGTGAAGACGCTGGCGCGCACGATTCACGGCACCTTCCGCAGGATCCAGTTCACGCCGGACCTGGTGCCCGCCGACCTGGTGGGAACGCGCATCTACAGCCAGAAGACCGGGGAATTCTCGACTTCGCTCGGCCCGGTGTTCACCAACCTGCTGCTCGCAGACGAAATCAACCGTGCGCCGGCCAAGGTGCAGAGCGCGCTGCTGGAAGTGATGCAGGAGCGGCAGGTGACGATCGCCGGCGAGACGCACAAGGTGCCCGAGCCCTTCCTCGTGATGGCGACGCAGAATCCGATCGAGACCGAGGGCACCTATCCGCTGCCCGAAGCGCAGGTGGACCGCTTCATGATGAAGGTGCTGGTCGGCTATCCGACCGAGGATGAGGAATTCGTCATCGTCGAGCGAGTGACCGGCGTGGAGAATGCAGTGGCTGCGGTGAGCAGTACCGAGGAACTCGCCGCGCTGCAGCGCGAATGCCGCAAGGTGTTCGTCGATTCGTCGCTGATCAAGTACGCGGTGAAGCTGGCCGCCGCGACGCGCGATCCGGTGCAGCACGGCCTGCCCGAGCTGGCGAAGTTCCTCTCGTTCGGCGTCAGTCCCCGCGGCCCGATCAATCTCATCGAGGGCGGCCGCGCGCTCGCCTACCTGCGTGGCCGCAGCTACGTCGTGCCCCAGGATGTGATCGATCTGGTGCCGGACGTGTTTCGCCACCGTCTGGTGCTGACCTACGAGGCGCTGGCCGAGGCGATCACGGCGGACGAACTGATCCACCGCTTCCTGCGCAAAATTCCGGCGCCGGAAAAGCCGCTGGAATCCCATGTCAGCATCGCCGCGCAGTCCTAGCAGTCCCAACACTGCCGAGCGCATCCTGCGCCGGCTGGAGTGGACGGTGATCCGCCGTCTGGACGGGTTGCTGCACGGCGACTACCGCACGTTGTTCCGCGGCACTGGCCTCGACCTCGCCGACCTGCGCGAATACCAGTACCACGACGATGTGCGCCACATCGACTGGAACGTGACCGCGCGCCTGCAGACGCCCTACGTGCGCGAATACCACGAAGACCGGGAGGTCACCGCCTGGTTCCTGCTCGACTTGAGCCCATCGGTGGACTTCGGCTCGCAGACCAAGAAGCGCTCGATTTCCACCGAGTTCATCACCGTGCTCGCACGGCTGCTGACACGCCAGGGCAACCGCGTCGGGGCGCTGCTCTACGGCGACCACGTGGATACCGTGATTCCGGCGCGCGGCGGCCGGCGCCACGTGCTGAGCGTGCTGCACAAGCTGCTCGCGCGCCCCGAACTGCCGAGATCGGAAGGAACGGACCTGCGAGATTTCCTGCGCACCGCCTTCCAGGTGATGCGGCGGCGCTCGATCGTGTTCATCGTTTCGGATTTCTTCAGCGCCCCGGGCTGGGCCGAGCCGCTCGCGCACCTTTCGCAGCGCCACGAGGTGGTGGCGGTGCGGCTCTACGATCCTCTGGAGCGTGAACTGCCCGACATGGGAATGCTCGTGATGCAGGATTCGGAGACCGGCGAACAGCTGTTCGTCGACACGCACGACAAGGGTTTCCGCAAGCGCTTCGCCTCGGTCGCCGAGCGGCGCGAGCGGGAATTGCGGAATGCTCTTTCGCGGGCCGGCGTGGATTGCCTGGAACTCGCAACCGACGGCGACCTCGTCGATGCGCTGATGCGCTTCGCCGACCTGCGCAAGCGCCGCAGCCGTCTCGCGGGAGGTGGAAGTTTGCACACCGCGCGCGGTGTCCTTCCCGATCACCTGGAGAAAGTCGCGTGAGCGGGGCCGTCAGCTTCGCCTGGCCCGAGCTGCTCTGGTTTCTGCTGCTCCTGCCGCTGCTGGTCGGCCTGTACGTCTGGCTGCTGCGGCGCAAGAGTCGGTCTGCCGTGCGCTATGCCAACCTCGGCATGATCAAGGAGGCGATGGGCGCCGGCGCGAAGTACCGCCGCCACGTGCCGCCGGTGTTGTTCCTGCTTGCGATCCTGCTGTTGATCCTGGCCATGGCGCGGCCCTCGGCGACCGTCACGCTGCCCACGCAGAAGCAGACCATCATCATGGCCCTGGATGCCTCGGGCAGCATGCGCGCGAAGGACATCGAACCGAGCCGCCTGGTCGCGATGCAGAACGCGGCCAAGCAGTTCGTCGCCGACGCCTCGCCCAGAACCAAGATCGGCATCGTTATTTTTGCGGCCACGGCGTCCCTGGTGCAGCCGCCGACCGACGACCGCGAAGCCATCAATGCGGCGATCGACCGCATCCAGCTGCAGCGCGCAACCGCCACCGGGAGCGGCCTCATCGTTTCGCTCGCGACACTCTTCCCGGGCGCCGGCTTCGACGTCAGCTCCGCGATCTTCGGGCGCGACGCGCCGCGCAATGCGCCGATCGGCGACGCGAAGAAGGACTCCAAGAAGGACCACAAGCCGGTGCCGCCGGGCTCTTACAGCTCCGCGGTGGTCATCCTTCTCACCGATGGCCAGCGCACCACCGGCCCCGATCCAATCGAGGTCGCGAAAAAGGCCGCCGACCGCGGCGTGCGCGTCTACACCGTGGGCTTCGGCACCACCTCCGGCGAGATCATCGGCTTCGAGGGCTGGTCGTTCCGTGTGCGCCTGGACGAAGAGACCCTGAAGACCATCGCCACCATGACCCAGGGTGAATACTTCCACGCCGGCAGCGCGGCCGACCTGAAGAAGGTCTACCAGACCCTCAATTCCAGGCTCAGCCTGGAGAAAAAGGAAACCGAAGTCACCGCGCTTTTCGCCGCCGCCGCCGGGCTCCTCACACTGCTTGCGGGCCTGCTGTCGATGCTCTGGTTCAACCGGATTCTGTGACCGCCTAACTCTCAATGGAGAAATTCATGGCAATTCGTCTCGCCGCAGCCGCGCTCGCCGCGTTTCTCGTATTCAGCAATGCCTGCGCCCAACTGCTTACGGAGAAGAAGTTCATGACGCTGCCGCAGTACACCACGGTGGGCGGCAAGACCATCAAGAACGTGCGCGTCGGCTACGAGACCTACGGCACGCTGAACGACACCGGCGACAACGCGGTGTTCATCGCCCACTTCTTTTCCGGCACCTCGCACGCCATGATGTCCTGGTTGCCGCCCGGCACCAGCGGCACGATGAGGCGCAGCGGCTTCACCGGATAGCCCTGCGCCATCGCCGCGCCCGCCGACAGCAGCACTGCCGCAAGAATCGCCCTGATCATGAATCCCTCCCTCTGAGAACGCTGTCTTGCCGTCGTTCTATTATCACCGAATGATTTCGTCCGTCCGCACCAGAACGGATTGCGGGATCGTGAGGCCAAGGGCCTTGGCCGTCTTCAGGTTGACGACAAGATAGCGCCTGTCGAGCTGCTCAACCGGTAGATCCCCGGGGTTTGCGCCCTTGAGAATCTGCTGGACGTATTTCGCCGAGAGCCGGCCGATCATGTGGTAGCTGTCGCCATAGCTCGCGAGGGCCCCGTGGGCGACGGCCTCGCGGTGGGTGAACATCGTCGGCAGCTTCAGCGCCCTCGCGGTTTCGACGATCAGTTCCGCCTGGCTGAGTATCATCGCGTCATTCACGAAGAAGATCGCGTCCGCGGGGCTGGGCCGCAGCTCGCGCAGGCTTGCCTGAAGTTTCTCGACGGAGGCGACCGGCCGCTCGACGAGCCCGACCTTGAACTGCTGTGCCGCGTCGCGCGCGCTTTTCATGGACTGCTCGGCGACAATGTTGCCGGGTCCGTAGAAGACCATGACCCTGCGCAGCTTCGGTACCAGCACCTTGAGGAGTTCGAGGCGCTTCCCGGTGGCGATCCCGGACTGGCCGTGTATCCCCGTGAGCCGGCCTCCGGGCTTGCGCAAATTTTCCACCAGGCCGGCGGCTATCGGGTCGCTCCCGGCGTAGAAAACGATGGGTACCCTGTTCGTGCCCCGCTTGGCCGCAATGGTGACGGAGGTGGCCACCGCGTAAATCACGTCGACTTTCTCGTTCTCGAGGCTCTTCGCCGCCGTCTTGGCCGACTTCAGGTCCCCTTTTGCGTCGCGCACATGGAGGACCACCTGCTTTCCGTCCTCGAGACCCAGCGCCTTGAGCCCGTCGCGCAATCCGTCGATGGCAGCGTAGTACGCGTCCCCTCCCTGCAGGACGACTCCCACGCGAAAGACGCGGGCTGGTTGGGCCTCGGCGACGAGCGGCGCCGCGCCGAGCGCAAGGAGTACGAGTACGGT
>SHXL01000070.1 GCA_009693345.1 Betaproteobacteria bacterium | reverse complement strand
AGTCCGGCGAGTTTCGCCGGAAGCGGCGCACTGCCCTGGGATTTGCGTGCCGCCGCCATGCCCGCGCTGACCTTACCGCCGGCGGATCAGTGCGGCAACATGATCGTGTCGCGCAGCACGATGTTGGATCCCCGGACCTCGATGTAACCGCCCATCTGCAGGTCCTTCATCACGCGGCTCACCATTTCGCGCGAAGCGCCGATCATCTTGGCAATGTCCTGCTTGGGCAGGCGCTTGGTGACCATTTTCTGCCCGTTCACGTCCTCGGACACGTCGAGCAGCGGCCGCGCGACACGGCCGTAGACGTCCCGCAGCGCGGGGCTGCCGATTTTCCGGTCCGCCTCGCGCAGGCGATGCACCAGGCCGCGCATGACCGCCGTGCACATCTCGAAATTCTCGGCCAGGGATTTCTTGAAATCCCGCTTGTTGATCGAGAGCAGCTCGCAGGGCTCGATCGTCACCACGCTCGCCGAGCGCGGGCTGTCGTCGATCAGGCCCATTTCGCCGAAGAACTGGCTCGGACCGATCAGGCTGAGGATCACTTCCTTGCCGTCGGCGTCGCTCATCATGACCTTCAGCCGGCCGGAAATGACGATATACAGGGAATCGATCTGGTCGCCCGCGGCCATGATCACGGACGCGCGCGGCGCGCTGCGGCGCGTGACAACGCCCACCAGCATGCGCAGCTGCTCGTCGGGGAAGCTCGCGAACAGCGGCACCGATTTCAAGATCGTCGTCGAAACCGTGGTGGCAATCGCCGGCATCCGCTTGTCTCGCTTGTCGTGAGCGTAAATGACCCCGCTATGTTAGCAGAATCACTCGCTTATACTTTCACCATGGACGACAACAAACGGCATTCCCGCCTGCTGATTCTCGGCTCCGGCCCGGCCGGTTACACCGCCGCAGTCTACGCCGCGCGCGCCAACCTCAAACCGGGGCTGCTCACCGGCCTCGCGCAGGGCGGCCAGCTGATGACCACCACCGACGTGGACAACTGGCCCGCCGACGATGAGGGCATCCAGGGCCCGGAGCTGATGGCGCGCTTCCGGAAACACGCCGAACGCTTCGAGACCGATATCGTCTTCGACCAGATCCATACTGCACGGCTCGGGCAGCGCCCCTTCGTCCTGGAAGGCGATTCGGGCGTTTACACCTGCGACGCGCTGATCATCGCGACGGGCGCCTCGGCGAAATACCTCGGCCTGCCGAGCGAGCAGAAATTCATGGGCCAGGGCGTTTCCGCCTGCGCCACCTGCGACGGCTTTTTCTTCAAGAACCAGGAAGTCGCGGTGATCGGCGGCGGCAACACCGCAGTCGAGGAGGCGCTCTACCTCGCCCACATCTGCAGCAAGGTGACCCTCGTGCACCGGCGCGACAAATTCCGCGCCGAGAAAATCATGATCGACAAGCTGATGAAGCGCGTCGCCGAAGGGAAGATCGTCCTTGAACTCGACTCCACGCTGGACGAAGTCCTCGGCGACAAGACCGGGGTTACCGGAATTCGAATTTTGAATTTGAAAACGAATAAAAACAAAACTGTCGCGCTGAAAGGCCTCTTTGTCGCCATCGGCCACACGCCGAATACGCAGATCTTCGCCGGCCACCTCGACATGCGGAACGGCTACATCATCACCCGCGGCGGCAGCGAGGGCGGCGCGACCGCCACCAGCGTGCCGGGCGTGTTCGCCGCGGGCGACGTCCAGGACCACGTCTACCGGCAGGCGGTGACCAGCGCAGGCACCGGCTGCATGGCGGCGCTGGACGCCGAGAAATTCCT
Source organism: Betaproteobacteria bacterium (assembly GCA_009693345.1). GTDB lineage: Bacteria > Pseudomonadota > Gammaproteobacteria > Burkholderiales > SG8-39 > RBG-16-66-20. The sequence goes on along the minus strand of SHXL01000070.1, from coordinate 10,643 downwards.
GGATGACGTCGGATAATAAAATGCAGGCTGAGTTCAAAAAAGCCGTCGCCGACGTGACGCCGCTCAAGCGGCACAAACGCGTCGCGCTCAAGCCCCCCGCCCCGCCTCCAGTGCCGCACCAGCACCGGCGCGACGAGGCCGCGGCCCTGGCTGAGAGCCTCGCGGGCCCGCTGTCGGTGGACGATGCGCTCGAAACCGGCGAGGAACTCAGCTACCTTCGCGAGGGAATGGCCGGCGAGACGCTGCGCAAGCTGCGGCGCGGACACTGGTCGATCCAGGACGGCGTCGATCTGCACGGCCTGACCCGCCACCAGGCATCCGCCGCCGTCGCCGAGTTCCTGGAGCAGTGCCTGGCGCGCGGCCTGCGCTGCGTGCGCATCGTGCACGGCAAGGGCCTCGGGATTCTGAAAGCAAAACTCAGGAAATGGCTGCCGCAACGCGAAGAGGTGCTGGCGTACTGCCAAGCGCCCGCAAACGAGGGCGGCGGCGGGGTGCTGCTGGTATTGCTGAAAGCTAAACGCTAAACCTGGATCCCCGCTTTCGCGGGGACGACGTATCAGGCCGCGGGGACGACGTCATTCCCGCGGAAGCGGGAATCCATCTAGACGGCGGACTCGTTGGTTTCGCCGGTGCGGATGCGCACCACGTGCGACACCGCGGTGACGAAGATCTTGCCATCGCCGATCTTGCCGGTGCGCGCCGACTTGACGATCGCTTCGATCGCCGGCTCGACCTGGCCGTCGGTTACCACCACCTCGATCTTCACCTTGGGCAGGAAATCGACCACATATTCCGCCCCCCTATACAGCTCCGTGTGCCCTTTCTGGCGGCCGAAGCCCTTGACCTCGGTCACGGTCAGGCCGGTTACCCCCACCTCGGAGAGCGCCTCGCGCACTTCATCGAGCTTGAACGGCTTTACGATCGCTTCGATCTTCTTCATCGCGGGCTCCCGGGGAAATCTGGCTGTAGCCTGTAATTCTATAATGACTGCATGGCAACGGAGCGCCTTCGAGTGGTCGAATCCCTCGCCGGCGTGCCCGCCGCGGCCTGGAACGCCATCGCCAAAGGCGATCCTGACTCGGCGGGCGATCTGTTTGTCAGCCACGAGTTTCTCTCGGCCCTGATCGACACCGGCTGCGCCAGCGCCCGCAGCGGCTGGCAGCCGCAATTCGTCCTGCTGGAAAAAGACGAAACCCTGGTCGGCGCGATGCCTTTGTTCCTGAAGTCCCACTCCTACGGCGAGTACGTCTTCGACTGGGCCTGGGCCGACGCCTACCAGCGCCACGGCCTGGAGTACTACCCCAAGCTGCTGTGCGCGGTGCCCTTTACGCCCGTGACCGGGCCGCGGCTGCTGGCGGCGAACGACGCGGACCGGGCCAGACTGGCTGCCGCGGCCCTGGAAATGTCGCGCGAGGTCTCGTCGCTGCACGTGCTGTTCCCGCCGGCCGCGGAAGCGGGCCTGCTGCGGGCTGCCGGGATGCTCCTGCGGCGCACGGTGCAGTTCCACTGGCAGAACGACACGGACCGGGGTTACGCCGACTTCGACGATTTCCTCTCTCGCATGACGCGGCACCGGCGCAAGGTAATCCGCCAGGAACGGCGCCGAGTGCGCGAGCAGGGAATCACGTTCCGCTGGCTGCGCGGCGCCGAAATCGAGCGCAAGGACTGGGAATTCTTCGAGCGCTGTTACCGGCGCACCTACGCCGCGCACCGCTCGAGTCCCTATCTCAGCCTGGAATTCTTCCTGCAACTGGGCGCGACCCTGCCCCGGCACTGCCTGATGATCCTCGCCGAGCGCGCGGGCAAGCCTGTCGCGGCGACGTTGAATTTACTCAGTGAAAATAAACTCTTTGGAAGATACTGGGGAACGCAGGAGCACATTCCACTGCTCCACTTCGAGTGCTGCTATTACCAGGCAATCGAGTACGCCATCGCCCACCGGCTGCAATTCTTCGAGGGCGGCGCGCAGGGGGAGCACAAGCTGTTCCGCGGCCTGCTGCCGGTGGAAACGCACTCGGCGCACTGGCTGGCGCATCCGCGTTTCGCGCGCGCCATCGGGGACTATCTGGAGCGGGAGAGCGCCGGAATAACGCGCTACGTCGACGAACTGAACGAGCACTCGCCCTTCAGGACGCAGGCACTTCTATAATTTCCTTCTATAGGGAGAAAACATGAGGCTTAAAAACAAGGTGGCCGTCATCACCGGCGCCGGCAGTGGCTTCGGCGCAGGCATCGCCAAGCGCTTTGCCGAGGAAGGTGCCGGCGTCGTCGTCGCAGATATCAACGATCCGGCTGGCCAGCGCGTGGCAGACGAAATCTCCACATCGGGCGGCAAGGCCGTGTTCGTCCACGCGGACGTCACGCGAGGCCAGGACTGGGCGAACCTCATCGGCGCCACGCAATCCGCGTTCGGCCGCGTCGACGTCGTCGTGAACAATGCCGGCTGGACCCACCGCAGGAAGCCCTACATGGAGGTGAGCGAAGCGGAATTCGACAGGGTCTACGCGGTCAACGTGAAAAGCATCTATCTTTCCGCAATCCACGCGCTGCCGGCGTTCCGCAAGGCGGGCGGCGGCTGCTTCGTGAACGTCGCTTCCACCGCCGGCCTGCGGCCGCGCCCGGGCCTGACCGTCTACAACAGCTCGAAGGGGGCGGTGATCCTGCTTTCAAAGTCCATGGCGGCCGAGTTCGGGCCGGACAAGGTGCGCGTCAATTGCGTCAACCCGGTATTCAGCCCGGACACCGGCCTGTCGGCGGAATTCGCGGGCGGCGCGATCACCGCCGAGGCGAGGAAGGCGTTCCTCGCGACCATCCCGCTGGGGCGCTTTTCCACCCCGCTGGATGTCGCCAACGCCTGCCTTTACCTCGCCTCCGACGAAGCCGCGATGGTGAGCGGCAGCTGCATCGAGGTGGACGGCGCGCGCTGCGTGTAGGGCTTATTTTTTGGCAGTTTGTTTGTCGTGCTTCTCGCGGTAGATGCGGCGGCTTTCCTTGTTCTGCGCCCTTTCGATCTTGGCGCGCTCCTTTGCCGTGACCTTGCCGTCCGCAGTCGCCCTGTCTTCCAACTTCTGCACGCGCGCCTGCCCCTTCTCCAGCCGGGCGGCTTCCTTCTGGTTCAGCTGGCCCGATTTCACACCCTGATCGATGCGCTGCTGCTGGTTCTCCTGCCGCTGGTCGATGCGCGGCGTGCTGGTGGTCTGGGCAAAAGTCGGGACGGCGAGGACTGCAAAGACGGCAGCTGTGAGAAATTTCAAGGTTTTCATGGTTTCGCTTCTCCTTGATTGAAAGACTTGCGAGCGAATAACGCTGCAGCGGTGCGGAAGCAAACGGCAAGTTGTAACGCCTTGTTACCGAAAATCCGCGCCAATTCGATCCAGGGCGTCGGTAACCAGGCAATCAGCGCCAAAGGCGAGCATCTGCCGCGCGATTTCCGGCTCGTTCACGGTCCACAGCACGATCGCATAGCCGTCGCCGTGGATTTCGTCCGCGAGTTTTTCCGTCAGCGATTTGTAGTTGCAGTGCAGTGCAATGCAGCCGAGCCGCCGCATCGTCTCGCGCCAGTCAGCCGGGATCCGGTCCACAAGGTAGCCGCGCGGCACGCCGGGCGCCACCGACCGCGCCCCTGCCAGCGCCTCGACGGAAAAGGAGGACAGCACGGGCGCGAGCGGCGCCCCGAGCCATTGCTCGCGCGCCATGCGCGCCACCGCCTCGCCGGTCGCCCGCTCGTGCCCCTTTGCCGGCTTGATCTCGACGTTCGCCCAGACGCCGAGTTCGCGGCACAAGCGTCCCGCGTCTTCGAATGTTGGAATTCTTTCGTTTCCTTCAATGCTCAATTGCGAAAGTTCAGCGTAAGACATTTCCGGCACCGCGCCGCGGCCATTGGTAGTGCGGTCGACCGTCTCATCATGAATCACCACCGGAGTGCCGTCGCCGGCCAGCATGACATCAAACTCCACGCCCTTGAAACCCATCGAGGCGCCAAGCCGGATCGCGCCCAGCGTGTTCTCGGGCGCGAGCGCGCCGCCGCCGCGGTGCGCGACGATTCCGGGATAGGGCCAGTTCACCCTCAGCGCCACCGGATGCCGCGCTCTTCCAGCAGCCTGCGCGCGAGGTCGGGGCGGTCGGTGATGAGCCCGTCAAGCCCGTAGCCGATCAGCCGCGCCATGTCGGCCGGGTCGTTCACCGTCCACGCCAGGACCTTGAGACCCAGCGCCCGGGCCTCCTGCACCTTCTGAGAATCGAGATCGCCGAAGTACGCCGACCAATGACTGCCGCCGGCGGCCTTGATCATCTTCGGGATCGAGCCGTGCTGGCGGTACTGGAATCCGGCCGTCCAGCGCGAGCCTTCGGGCCGGTCCGCGCCGATGTTGTCGAAGCGCCGTTGCGCCGTGAGATAGGCCGTGGCGATTTCCGGCGCGATCCTCTGCACCACCTGCAGCGTGCGCCAGTCGAAAGACTGAATCTGCGTCCGGGCGGCCATGCCCGCCTTGCGGATTTCGTTCACCACCGCGCGCGCGAACGGCTCGGGCAGGAGCGTCTCGTCAGGCTTGTCGGGCGAAAGCTTGGTCTCGATGTCGAAGCGAACCTTGTCGTCGCCCGAGCGCTTCACCAGGTCGAACAGGTCGGCGAGACGCGGGATACGCGTGCCGTCGACCGGCCGCTGATCCGGAAACTGGCGGGCATAGTCGGTCCCGGGCTTGATACGCCCCACGTCGTAGGCCTGGAGCTGCACCCAGGTCAGCGAATTGATCGCAGGCCCGCGCTGCTCGAGGAAGCGTCCCGCGGCATCACGCGTGATGTCCGGATTCAGGAACGGGTCGTGCGAAATGACGACCACGCCGTCGCTGGTGATCGCGATGTCCAGCTCGAGCGTCGTCACCGCGAACTCGAGCGCACGCTGGAACGCGGGCAGCGTGTTCTCGGGCGCGAGGCCGCGCGCGCCACGGTGCCCCTGCAGATCCAGCGCCTGCGCCCCGCAGACGACGAGGCACAACGTCATGGCCGACAGACTGTTCACGCGCCGCCTGTCAATCAATGCGCCTGCCGCTGGCCTGATCGAACCAGTGCACGTTGCCCGGGGCATATCGCACCGCAAGTTTGCCGGCCTGCACTTTTGCATCGGCAGGCAGTCGCGCGGCGACGCGCGCACTGTCCCGGTCCCCGATGTGTCCGTACACCAGGATATCCGCGCCCAAGGGTTCGATCAGGTCGACGTCGATCGTGAGCATTGCATCGGATGCGGCACAAGGTTCAAGATGCTCCGGCCGGATGCCGAGCAGCTTGCCGTCCCTGGGAATAAGGTTCATCGGCGGCGAGCCGATGAAGCCCGCGACGAAGGTGGTGGCGGGCCTGGCGTAGATTTCGAGCGGTGCGCCGATCTGCTCGGCGCGACCGGCATTCATCACGATCATGCGTTGCGCGAGGGTCATCGCCTCCACCTGGTCGTGGGTGACGAACAGGCTCGTCGTTCCGAGGCGCCGGTGCAGCGCCTGCAGCTCGGCACGCATCTGCACTCGAAGCTTGGCGTCGAGGTTCGACAGCGGTTCGTCGAACAGGAACACCTGCGGTTCACGCACGATGGCGCGGCCCATGGCGACGCGCTGGCGCTGCCCGCCGGAAAGCGCGCGCGGCCTCCTGTCGAGAAATTTCTTCAGTTCCAGGATTTCGGCAGCCCTGTTGACTCTCTCTGAAATTTCCGAAGAAGAAAGACCTCTGATGCGCAAACCATAAGACATGTTGTCGAAGACGCTCATGTGCGGATAGAGCGCGTAGTTCTGGAACACCATGGCGATGTCGCGGTCCTTGGGCTCGAGATTGTTGACCACGCGATCCCCTATCGCGATCTCGCCCGCGGTGACGGTCTCCAGCCCCGCCACCATGCGCAGCAGCGTGGACTTGCCGCAACCCGAGGGGCCGAGGATGACGATGAATTCGCCGTCCTTGATCTCCATGCTCACGCCGTGGATCACCTGCAATTCCGGCGTATAGCTCTTGCGGACGTCGCGAAACGATACGGCGGCCATTATTTTTCCGTCTCCACGAGGCCCTTGACGAACCATTTCTGCATCAGCACCACCACCAGCGCCGGCGGCAGCATCGCGAGGATCGCGGTGGCCATGATCAGGTTCCATTCGTTCGCCGCGTCGCTGCCGACGATCATGCGCTTGATGCCGATCACCGTGGTGTACATGGACTCGTCGGTGGCAACGAGCAGCGGCCACAGGTACTGGTTCCAGCCGTAGATGAACTGGATCACGAACAGCGCCGCCATGGTGGTCTTCGACAGCGGCATCAGCACGTCCCAGAAGAAGCGCATCGGACCGGCACCATCCACGCGCGCGGCCTCGGCCAGCTCGTCCGGAACGGTCATGAAGAACTGCCGGAACAGGAACGTGGCGGTGGCCGAGGCGATCAGCGGGATCGTAAGCCCCGCGTAGGTATTGTTCATCTTCAGGTCCGTGATCACCTGCAGGGTCGGGATGATGCGCACTTCGACCGGCAGCATCAGGGTGACAAAGATCATCCAGAAAAAGAACATGCGCAGCGGAAAACGGAAATAGACGATGGCGAAGGAGGCGATGATCGAGATCGTGATCTTGCCCAGCGGGATCGCCAACGCCATCACCAGGCTGTTGACCAGCATGTGCGAGACGGCGGCCTTGGAGCCGGTCGTGGTGCCGCCCGAGAGCACCTGCGAGTAGTTCTCCACGAGGTGGCTGCCGGGCAGCAGCGGCATCGGCACCTGCATGATTTCCTTGAAGCTCAGAGTCGAGGCGACGAACGTCACGTAGAGCGGAAACGCAACCGCCAGCACGCCCGCGATCAGCACCGCGTGTGCCAGGAAATTGAGCCAGGGACGGTTCTCGACCACGGATTCGCCTCTCTAGTACTGGACCCGGCGTTCGACGAAGCGGAACTGCACCACCGTCAGCGCGATGACGATCACCATCAGGATCACCGACTGCGCGGAGGAGCCGCCCAGGTCGGCCGCCTTGACCCCGTCGTGGTAAACCTTGTAGACGAGGATATTGGTCGCCTGTCCCGGGCCGCCCTGCGTGGTCGCATCGATCACGCCGAACGTGTCGAAGAAGGCGTAGACGATGTTGACCACCAGCAGGAAGAAGGTGGTGGGTGAAAGCAGCGGGAAGACGATGGTCCAGAACCTGCGCAGCGGCCCGGCGCCGTCGATCGCCGCCGCCTCGATGAGCGACTTCGGGATCGACTGCAGGCCGGCGAAGAAAAACAGGAAGTTGTACGAAATCTGCTTCCACACCGAGGCGATCACCACCAGCAGCATCGCCTGATCGCCCTTGATGATCCAGTTCCAGTCCACCCCCATGCCCTTGAGCACGTAGGTCACGATGCCGATCGAGGGCGCGAACAGGAACGCCCACAGCACGCCCGCGATCGCGGGCGCCACCGCGTAGGGCCAGATGAGCAGCGTCTTGTAGGCGAGCGCCCCCCGCACCACGCGGTCGGCCATGGTCGCGAACAGCAGAGAGACCGCGAGGCCGGAAAAAGCCACCAGCACGCTGAACAGCGCGGTGACCTTGAACGACTCGAGGTAGTTGCCGTCCTTGAACAGCGCGGTGAAATTCTGCAGCCCGACGAATTGGGTCTTCAGGCCGAAGGCATCCTGCAGCTGGAACGAAAACCAGACCGCCTGCACCGCCGGCCAGAAGAAAAAGAGGATCGTGATCACGATCTGCGGGGCCACCAGCACATACGGCAGCCACGCAGACCGAAAGACGACCCGCTTTTCCACGGGTTTACCCCGAGTTACTTGTTGGCGGCTTCGAACTGCCGCAGGATCTCGTTGCCGCGCTTGACCGCTTCGTCGAGCGCGGTCTTCGCGTCCTTCTTACCCGCGAACACGGCTTCCAGCTCCTCTTCGATCACCGTGCGCCCCTGCACGAAGTTGCCGAAGCGCAGGCCCTTGGAATTCTCCGTCGGCGCCTTGTTGGTGAGTTGGCGCACCGGCATGTCGGCGCCGGGATTCTTGTCGTAGAAGCCGGATTTGCGCGTCAGGTCGTAGGAGGCCCGCGTGATCGGCACGTAGCCGGTGCTGGTATGCCATTCCATCTGGATCTCGGGCTGCGACAGGAACGCCATGAACTTCGCCACGCCCTTGTATTCCTCCGGCTTCTTGCCGCCCATGATCCAGATCGAGGCGCCACCGATGATGGAATTCTGCGGCGCGCCCTTGACGTCGTCGTGGTACGGAATGAAGTTGATCGACCAGTCGAAGCTGGCCGCCTTCTTGATGCCCGCCTGCGCCCCGGCGCTGCCGCTGAACATGGCGCACTCGCCGCTGGAGAACTTGGCGTCGCCCTGGTTGGTGCGGCCGGCGTAGGTGAACAGGCCCTTCTTCGACATGTCGCCCAGCATCGCGATATGGCGCACGTGCAGCGGCGAATTGATGCTGAACTGGGCGTCGAATCCGCCCATGCCGTTCTGCCTGGTGCCGATCGGCACGTTGTGCCAGGCGCTGAAGTTCTCGATGTGCATCCAGGACGGCCAACTGGTCGTGTACGTGCACTGCTGGCCCGACGCCTTCAGCTTCTCCGCCGCCGCGATCAGTTCCTTCCAGGTCCGCGGCGCCTTGTTCGGATCGAGGCCCGCCTTCTTGAACGCGTCCTTGTTGATGTAGAACATCACCGTGGAGCTGTTGAAGGGAAACGACAGCATGTTGCCCTTCAGGTCGCTGTAGTAGCCCGTGACCGTGGGCAGGTACGCCTTCGGCTCGAACGGCTCCTTTGCATCCCCCATCACCTTCGCCACCGGCACGATCGCGCCCTTGGCGGCCATCATCGTGGCAGTACCGACCTCGAACACCTGCAGCAGGTGCGGCGCGTTGCCGGCACGGAATGCCGCGATCGCCGCCGTCATGGACTCAGGGTACGAGCCCTTGAAGGTCGGCACGATCTTGTAGTCCTTCTGGCCCGCATTGAATTTGTTGGCGAGGCCGTTGAGCGCTTCGCCCAGCGCGCCGCCCATCGAATGCCACCACTGGATCTCGGTCTGCGCGTGGGCATTTGCGCTGAGCAGGCCGAACGTCAGCCATGCAATGGCAAGGTTCTTGATTTTCATGGTTTTTCTCTCCCGGCTGGTAGCGGTCGGACACTGCGAGTATAGCCAAACCCGTTGAAGAATTTGCGGCTTACTTCGCCTTCTGCGCCGGCTTCGCCCCGCGTGGAACGCCGGCAGGAGCACGTGGAACGCGCTGGGGCACTGCGGGCTCCACTCCGGCGCGCTGTTCGCGCTCGAACCGGCGCAAGATCAGGTCGCCTCGCTCCGCGGCGCGGTCGAGCGCGACTTTCGGGGCCACCTTGCCGTCCCAGACGGCTTCGAGTTCCTCCTCGAGGATCAGGCGGATGTCCTGGAAATCACCCAGCCGGATGCCGCGCGACTCGCGCGTCGGCCGGTTGAGGAGCAGCTGGCGGATCGCGATTTCATGCCCGGGGTGGTCCTTGTAGAAACCCTTCTGCGCCGTCAGCTCATAGGCAGCCCAGGTGACCGGCACGTAGCCGGTGCGCTGGTGCCATTCGGCCTGCACTTCGGGCTGCGCGAGCCAGGCGAGGAATTTCGCCACGCCGCGGTACTCGGCGTTCTGCTTGCCGGCAAGCACCCACAGGCCGGCGCCGCCGATCAGCGAATGATGCGGCGCGCCGCGGATGTCGTCGTAGTAGGGCAGCTGCGCGACGCCGAAATCGAATTTCGCCTCGCGGCGCAGATCAGCGTAGCTCGAAGATGCCGCGGTGACCATCGCGCATTCGCCTTTCGCGAAGCGCCGCTCGCCCTCGATGCGCCGCCCGCTGTAGGTGAAGTAACCGGAACGCTCCCACGACGCCAGCATCGAGACGTGCCGCACCATGAGGTGGGTATTGAATATCAGCTTCGCGTCCAGGCCGGCGAGCCCGTTCTCCCGGGTGGCGAAGTCCTGGTTGTGCCAGGTGCTCATGTTCTCGATCTGCACCCAGGAGGGCCATACCGTGGTGTAGACGCATTCGACTCCCGATTCGACAAGGGCGCCCATCGCCTTGGGCATTTCGTACCAGGTCTGCGGCGCCTTTTGCGGGTCGAGCCCGGCCTTGCGGAAGGCATCCTTGTTGTAGAACAGGATCGGCGTCGAGATATTGAATGGCAGCGCGAGCAGCTGCCCGGCGGCGTCGGAAAAATAGCCCGCCACCGCGGGCAGGAAGGACTTCGCCTCGATGCGCTCGCCGTTCTCGGCCAGCAGCTGCGCGAGCGGGCGCACCGAACCCTTCGCGGCCATCATGTGCGCGGTGCCGACCTCGTAGACCTGCACCAGGTGCGGACCGCTCCCCGCGCGCTGCGCCGCGAGCGCGCCGATCATGACGTCCTCGTAGCTGCCCTTGTGCTCGGCGAGGATGCGGAAATCCTTCTGCGCATCGTTAAAGCGCTGCACCAGCGCGTCCAGCTCGCCACCCAGCGCCCCGCCCATCGCATGCCAGAACTGGACCGGCTGCTGTGCCTGCGCGGCGCCGCAAAACACCGCAAGAATTATCGAAACGAGGCTGCGCCGCATCGGACACGGATTGTACGGCGGTATGATGCGATCCATGGCCGCGATGCACGAATTGGATGCCATTCAGGTTGCAGCGCAATATTCGAGCGGCGCG
>SHXL01000069.1 GCA_009693345.1 Betaproteobacteria bacterium | reverse complement strand
CTTCAGCATCGAGTTGAAGGCCGGCTTGGAAAGCATGTGCACTTCGTCGATGACGAACACCTTGAATTTGCCGCGCACCGGCACGTACGCCGCGTTGTCCTGCAAGGCGCGCATTTCATCGATGCCCGTATTGGTGGCGGCATCGATTTCGATCAAGTCGGGGAAACGGCCGGCATCGATCTCGACGCAGGCGCTGCATTTTCCGCACGGCTCGGGCGTGATGCCGGTCTCGCAGTTCAGGCACTTGGCGAGGATGCGCGCCAGAGTCGTCTTGCCGACGCCGCGGGTGCCGGTGAACAGGTAGGCATGGTGCAGCCGCTGCTCGGCGAGCGCATGGCGCAACGCCTTCACCACGTGTTCCTGCCCGACCAGGCTCGCAAAATCGCGCGGCCGCCACTTGCGGGCCAGGACTTGGTAACTCATGCCTCGCAGCTCATGGCCTGATTTTACCGGGCGGAACGAATAAAAAGATGGCGAGCCTGACCCCGGCACTTGCAGTGTCCAGCTGTGGCTGCTTCCTTCCGGACCTGACCAGGTTCACCAGGCTGCAATGCGGGGGGGCCCGCCGCGCCCATTGTATGCCATCATCCTCGAAGCATGGAACCCGCGGATAGCATCCGCCGTCTTGGCTTCGCGCGCTGGTACGAGAGGCGCCTGATCGAAGGCCACGCCTGGTTCATCAGCGTTTTTTTCTGCCTGATCGCGATCGCGGCGTGCATGGAAGAGCTGAACTTTCGCGGTTCGGTCGCGCGCCTCCTCGCCTACGTCACGCTCGTGGCGGCCTCGGCCGCCATCGGCATCTATGGCCTGATCAGGTACCAGCAGATCCTCGTGGAGGCCGAGCAGCTCGGTGAGCACGCCACCTGCCGTGCCTGCGGTGCCTATGCCCGCTTCCGGCTGATCTCGTCCTCGCAGGTTCGCTGCCGCAAGTGTGACAACGAGTGGTGCCTGATCCAACCCGCTCAACCGGATTGAGGAGTGTGTGTGGCGGAGAGAGTGGGATTCGAACCCACGGTACGTGATTAGCGTACACACGCTTTCCAAGCGTGCGCCTTAAGCCGCTCGGCCATCTCTCCGCGGATCGCCCATTTTACCCCAGCCTCCTTTGCTACACTGCGCCAGGGGGAGAGGGCATGCGCATACTGGTGGCCGAGGACGATCCGAGCCTTGCCGAAGGCCTGATGCGGTCGCTTCGCCAATCGGGTTACGCGGTGGATTGCGTGACCAATGGCGAGGAAGCAGACGCGGCCCTCGACGCGAATGAATTCGACCTGCTCATTCTCGATCTCGGACTGCCGAAGAGATCCGGTCTCGAGGTGCTGAAACGCCTGCGCTCGCGCAAATCTGCGACGCCGGTGCTGATCCTCACTGCGCGCGACAGCGTCAACGACCGGGTAACGGGCCTGGATGCAGGCGCCGACGACTATCTGGCCAAGCCCTTCGAACTAGCGGAGCTGGCGGCGCGCGTACGCGCGCTGACGCGCCGCGGCATGGCGGGCGGCTCGGCCCGCATCAGCCATGGCGCGCTCACCTACGACCAGGTCGGGCGCCTCGCCAGACTGAACGGCGAACCGGTCGAATTCTCCGCACGCGAGCTTGGCCTGCTGGAAATCTTCCTGCAGCGCGCCGGCCGCCTCGTGTCAAAGGACCAGCTTGTCAACCACCTCTGCGAGTGGGGCGAGGAAGTTTCCGGAAACGCGATCGAGGTGTACGTCCACCGATTGCGCAAGAAACTCGAACCGGGCGGCGTGCGGATCGTCACCGTGCGAGGCTTGGGCTACAGCCTGGAAAAACCTGAACCGCAATAGGCAGCGCCTCAGGACGCGGCCGGAGTGTTCTCCAGGACGATCTTGATCTTGAACGCGGTGAGCACGATCCAGAGCACCGCCAGCAGAAATATGGCCACCAGCCAGATGTGCCGGTCGAGGATGACGCGCGGGGTGATGGCGCGCGCGGCGCGGGTCACTGGCGAGGTCAGGATCTTGAACAGATTGTAGACGACGTTCTGGTCGCGCTTGGCGCCCGCAATCAGCCAGAGCACGCCCTGACCGAAGAAGGCGACGCCCGCGACTTCGGTCAGCGCCTTGAGAATTACGATAATCTCGTACATGGGATCACAGATGAACCATTGGCGATATTACCTTTTCGGCCGCATGCTCGAACTGGCCGGGCGCAAGCCGCAGGCGATCGCAGCCTACACCTCGGCTGCGCGGGCGCGGGCCGGTTTCCTGCGGCCGACGAACCGCATTGCCTACCTGCTGGCTTTGCAGGACCGCTTTGACGAAGCGGAACCTTACTTCCAGACAGTGCTTCGCGCCGAACCCCACAACGCGGTGGCGCATTTCAACCTCGGCTACACCCTGGACAAGCGCGGCCTGCATCAGCAGGCCGTGGCCGCGTTTCGCGAGGCGACACGCCTGAAACCTGCCATGGACCGCGCCTGGTACGGCCTGGGGCTCGCTCATGCGGCGCTCGGCCAGCATCGGGAAGCGGCAGCCGCGCTGGAGCAGGCGGCGAAGCTGCAGCAGATGAATCCCCATGCCTGGTACCAGTTGGGCATGGCGCTGCACCTCACTGGCAATGCCGAGCACTTCGAGCAGGTCGTGATGCACCTGCTGCGCTTCGACCCCAAGATGACCCGCCGGCTGATCATCGATTCGGGTCGTTCGGACCTTTCCCATCTGGTCAGGGATCTCGTGGCGTAAATAAAAAGGGCCTGCCGAGGCAGGCCCTTTCTTGCGCTGGCGCAGGACTTACCGCGCTTCGCTCACCACGGCATCGCCCTTCAGGTGCGGGTAGCGCACGTGCTCCACCAGATCTTGGACCTCCTTGGACGGCGGCGCGGTCAGCAGGCTGACGATCCAGATCGTCACCAACCCGACCGGCAGGCCGAACATGCCGGCCGACACGGGGCTCAAGCTGAACCACAGGTCCATCTTCGGCACGCCCATGTTGGTAAAGAACGGGTAGGTGCGCATCATGTAGTAGATGCAGATCGAAAGTCCCGCGGCCATGCCGACGATTGCGCCCCACTTGTTGGCGCGCTTCCAGAATATGCCCATCACCAGAGGCGGGAAGAACGCCGATGCGGCCAGCGAGAACGCCGCACCGACCAGGAACAGGATGTCTCCCGGTTTTTGCGAGGACACATAGGCTGCCACGATCGCCACCAGCAGCAGCAGGACCTTGGAGATCGTCACGCGCTTCGTGGTCGAAGCCGACGGGTCGATCATCTTGTAGTACAGATCGTGCGACAGCGCGTTGGCGATGGTCAGCAGCAGGCCGTCGGCGGTCGAGAGCGCCGCCGCCAGACCACCGGCAGCCACCAGGCCCGAGACCACGTACGGGAGCCCGGCGATTTCCGGGGTCGCCAGCACGATCAGGTCGCCGCCGATCACGATCTCGGCCCACTGCACGATGCCGTCGCCATTGAAGTCGGTGATGTTCAGCAGTCCGGGGTCCACTTTGGCCCATGCCGCCGCCCACGCGGGAAGAGACGCGAAGCTGCTGCCCACCAGATTGGTATACATGTCGAACTTGGCGAGCACCGCCAGGCAAGGCGCCGTGAAATACAGCAGGAAGATGAAGAACAGCGACCAGAACACCGAGACGCGCGCCTCCTGCACGCTGGGCGTGGTGTAGTAGCGCATCAGGATGTGCGGCAGCGCCGCGGTACCGAACATCATGCAGAACACGATGCCGATGAAGTTCCAGCGCGCCACGTTCTGCGCCGCTTCATCCTTGCCCGGGAACGCCTGGGCGTGCGACCGCACGGGTACGGCGCGCGCGGCGAGGCCAGTGTCACGGGCCCACGCCTTTTTCGCGTCCGCAACATCCTTCGGATAGGCCGCCAGCGTTTTTTCCGTCGCCGCAACCTTGTCAGCCGGCGCGTTGGAGGACTTCAGGCCGGCGAGTTCGTCCGCCAGCTTCGCCTTACCCGCCGCGTAGGACTTGTCCGGATCGGCCAGCGCGGCTTTGCCCGCGGCAGCGCGCTCGGTGAAGATCTTGCGGACCTCCAGTTCCTTCGGGTCCGAGTTGATCTTCTTCTCCAGGTCGCCAACCTTCTGCAGCGTATAGCCGTAGGCAATCTGAGGAATCGGAATGCCGGTGTGCTTGGTGCCCAGCCAGACCACCGGGGTCATGTAGGCGATGATCAGGATGATGTACTGAGCGACCTGAGTCCAGGTCACCGCCCTCATCCCGCCCAGCATCGAGCAGACGAGGATGCCGGCGAGGCCGACGAACACCCCGACGCCGAAATCCAGACCGGTGAACCGGCTGGTGATCAGGCCGACGCCGTAGATCTGCGCCACCACGTACACGAACGAACAGGTAATCGCGGAGACGATGCCGATGGTGCGCACGATGTTGCCGCCGTAGCGTTCGGCAAGAAAGTCGGGAATGGTGAACTGGCCGAATTTTCGCAGGTACGGTGCGAGGAACAGCGCCACCAGGCAGTAGCCGCCAGTCCAGCCCATCACCCACGCGAGTCCGTCATAGCCGCCGAGGAACAGGGTGCCGGCCATGCCGATAAAGGACGCCGCGCTCATCCAGTCGGCGCCGGTCGCCATGCCGTTGAAGAATGCCGGTACGCGGCGGCCCGCGACGTAGTACTCCGAAACATCGGATGTACGGCTCATGATGCCGATACCCGCATACAGGCCGATGGTCGCGAACAGGAACCAGTAGCCGATCCATTGTTTCGACATGCCCATCTGCTCGGCGATCGCGAGCAGGATGACGAAGCCGATGAAGCCGCCGGCGTAGAAGCTGTAGTACTTCTTGAGCTGGCTCTTGAATGCGGAGTGCGAGACGGTCTGGTTCATTCGAGGTCTCCTTCGTCAACGCCGTATTCGAGGTCGAGCTTGCGCATGTACATGGCGTAGATGCCGATGATGATCACGTAGATGGCGAGCGATCCCTGCGCCGACATGTAGAAGCCGAGCGGGAAGCCGAAGAACGTGATTGTGTTCAGTTCTCGCGCGAACCACGCTTCGACGAAGGTAACGATGAACCAGGCCAGCAACAGAATGCCGGTCATGACGAGGTTCTTGTGCCAGTACTCGTTGTGCTTCTGCGTTAGCTGCATCGCTCACTCCTTGGATGAAGGCTAACGCATCCTGAGTTGAAAAACTTACAGACGTCTTACAAAGGCTTGCAGTTTTTGATGCAAAGCAGCAATGCTGCGGTGCAACTAAGATGCGAGCGGCAGCGTGAAGGAAATGCAGGTCTCCCCCGGGACGCCGCTTTCTACCCAGATTCGGCCCGCCAGGCGTTCCACGATGCGGCGGCAGATATGCAACCCGAGCCCGGTACCGTGTGGGCTGCCCGCAGGAGAATCCCCGGCGCTGCGGAAACGCTCGAAAATCAATTCCCGGTCTGCGTAACTGATCCCAGTACCGTTGTCGCGCACGTCCACACGCAGGAAGCCGCGCATCTCTGATAGCGCAATTTCCACTTTGCCGCGGCGCGGATGGCAGAATTTTTCCGCGTTCGACAGCAGGTTGAGCATCACTTGCACGATGCGGTCGAGGTCCGCGGTCACCAGCGGCACGTTCTCCGGGACGCGCTTGTAGAGTTCGATGTTCTTCCCCTTGAACAGTTCGCTCATCGCCGATACCGTGTCCTCGACGATCTCCTTCATGTCCACCGGGCCCGGGTTCCACTCCACGTTGGCCGACTCCAGCTTCGAAATGTCGAGGATCTGGTTGATCAGGCGCGTCAGCCGCTCGCTTTCCTTGATCACGATGCCGAGCTGCCGCGCACGCTCGGCGGGCTCGAGATCGGGGTTGTCGCGCAGGATCTGGGAAAAAGTGCGGATCGCAGTGAGCGGCGTGCGCAATTCGTGCGAAACGGTGGCGACGAAATCATCCTTCAGGCTGTCGAGTTCCTTCAGACGCACATTGGCGCCGCGCAGTTCCTCGGTGGCGCGCTCCAATTCGCGAGACTTCTGCTCCAGCCGGTGGCTGTAAACGATCACCTGCGAAGCTTCGTCGAGCATCTCGCGGACCTCCTCGATCGACAGTGCCTCCTCCTTCACGGCCGAGGCGACCATGATGTGCGCGGAGGCGGCGCCGATCGCCCCCGCGAGCTGCATCTCCACGAAGTACACCAGGTTGGCGTCGGCCTGCAGCGCACTGTCCTTGCTATCCGGCCAGGCAAGCCCGCGGTTGCGCGCGAACTCGCGAAAGGCGCTGTCGGCCGAATCGGCGCCGATGAAGCGAGTAAGCAGGCGGTGCAGTTCGCTCGCCGACGCCGTGCCGCGCCAGAAAGGCGCGCCCGGAGTATCGCCCTGCAGGTAGGCGTCCACGAACACGCTCGCCTGCCGCGCCTCCTGCGGATCGCGCGTACCGAACAGCGACACCGCGGCGTAGGCGCCAACGTTGGCGATCATGCTCCAGATCATCGCGTGGGTGATCTGGTCGAGCCCGCTGAGACCGAACAGCTGCTGCGGTTTCAGCAGCTCGATACCGTAGGGACCGTGTTCCAGCAATTCTGCCGGCAACCATCCCGAGCGCACCAGCGCGGGCAGCAGCAGCGTGTAACCCCAGACGGTAAAGCCCGCGATCAGGCCGCTGAAAGCTCCGTATCGCGTGCCGCCCTTCCAGAAAATTCCCCCGAGCAGCGCCGGCGCGAACTGGGCCACCGCGGCGAACGACACCAGGCCGATCGATACCAGCGCATAGGCCTCGCCCGCGAGGCGGAAATACAGGTAGCCCAGCATCAGCATCAGCACGATCGCGCCGCGCCGGATGCCCAGCAGCAGCGCAGTGAGGTCGCGCCGCTCGGCGAGGCGCAGCCCCTTCAGGCGCAGCAGCACCGGCATCACGAGGTCGTTGCAAACCATGGTCGAGAGAGCGATCGTCTCGACAATCACCATGCCGGTGGCCGCCGACAGGCCGCCAATGAACACCAGCAGCGCGAGCTCTTCCTGCTTTGCCGCCATCGGTAGCGTCAGCACGAATGTATCGGCATCCACGTTGCCATCGGGAAAGCGCAGGTTGCCTCCGAAGGCGATCGGCAGGACGAAAATGTTGATCGCCAGCATATAGAGCGGAAACAGCCAGATCGCCTTGTTCAGGTGCCGCTCGTCCTTGTTCTCAATGACGGCCACCTGGAACTGGCGCGGCAGGAACATGATCGCGAGCATCGACAGGATCGTTAGCCAGACCCAGCTGGCATAGCCGCCCGCGACGCCCTCAAGCGGCGTCAGCAACTTGCTCAACTGTGGATTGGAACGCGCTTGCGCGAAAATATCGGCGACCCCGTCATACATGCCGTAGGTGACGAACAGCCCCACTGCGAGAAACGCGAGCAGCTTCACCAGCGATTCGAAGGCGATTGCCGCCACCATGCCTTCGTGGTGCTCGGCGGCGTCGAGGTGGCGCGTGCCGAACACGATGGTGAACGTCGCCAGGATCAGCGCGATCCAGAACGCGGTATCGGCGCCGAGCGGCGCCGTACCTGCGCTCGCCGGCATGGTGATCTCCGGGTACTGCAGCAGGATCGCGTAACTGTTCGCGATCGCCTTCAATTGCAGCGAGATGTAGGGCAGGATCCCGATCACCGCGATCACCGTAACAAGGCCGCCGAGCAGCGCACTCTTGCCGTAGCGCGAGGCGATGAAATCGGCGAGCGAAGTGATGCGGTTGTTCTTGCTGATGCGGATGATCTTGCGCATCACCAGCCACCACAGCGCGATCATCAGCGTCGGCCCGAGGTAGATCGGCAGAAAGCCGATGCCGTCGCTCGCCGCGCGGCCCACCGAGCCGTAGAAGGTCCAGGCCGTGGCGTAGACCGCGAGCGACAGTGCGTAGATGTAAGGATTGTCGATGATCGAACGCCCGGCATCGGCACGCTTGTCGGCGTAGTAGGCGATGCCGAACAGCACGCCCAGATAGGCGAAGGCCACCAGGACGATGATGTGTCCCTGCAGCAAGGTGCGCCCTCCGCCGGCTCAGCGCCGCGACTCGGCGGCGAATGCCATCAGCGCCACCAGCAGCGCCCAGGCGGCAAAGATGTAGGCATACAGCACCGGCACGCCGAGGGCCTCGGCGGGCACGTTGAACAGCGACAGCACTGGGTAGTTGAACAACAGACAGCCGAGGACGAACAGCGCGATCAGGCGCTGTCCCTTGGCCTCGGACTGCGGCATCAGAGCGGCTGCTTCAGCTGCTCGAGAACCGCCGGATTCTCCAGCGTCGAAACATCCTGGGTGATCTCCTCGCCCCGGGCGATGGAGCGCAGCAGGCGGCGCATGATCTTGCCCGAGCGCGTCTTGGGCAGGTTGTCGCCGAAGCGGATGTCCCTGGGCTTGGCGATGGCGCCGATTTCCTTGCCAACCCAGTCGCGCAGTTCCTTGGCGATCTTCTGCGCTTCGTCCCCCGTCGGACGCGCGCCCTTGAGCACCACGAACGCGCACACCGCCTCGCCGGTGAGATCGTCGGGCCGCCCCACCACTGCGGCCTCGGCCACCAGTTTCGTGTTCGCCACCAGAGCCGATTCGATCTCCATCGTGCCGAGGCGGTGGCCGGAGACGTTCAGCACGTCGTCGATGCGACCCATGATGCGGTAGTAGCCTTCCTCGTCGGTGCTCGCGCCGTCGCCCGCGAGGTAGAGCTTGCCCTTGAAGTCCTCCGGAAAGTACGTCTTGCGGTAGCGCTCGGGGTCGCCCCAGATGGTGCGGATCATCGCAGGCCAGGGGCGCTTGATGACCAGGATCCCCCCCTTGCCCCGGCCCACCGGATTGCCGGTCTCATCCACGATGTCGGCGATGATTCCGGGCAGCGGAAAGGTGCAGGAGCCAGGTTTGGTCGGCGTCGCCCCGGGCAGCGGGCTGATCAGGTGCCCGCCGGTTTCGGTCTGCCACCAGGTGTCCACGATCGGGCAGCGCTCGTTGCCGACCACCGTGTGGTACCACATCCAGGCTTCCGGATTGATCGGCTCGCCGACCGTGCCGAGGATGCGCAGGCTGGAGAGGTCGTATTTTTTCGGCTGATCGGCCCCCGCCTTGATGAGCGAGCGGATGGCGGTCGGCGCGGTGTAGAACACGTTGACCTTGTGGTCCTGGATGATTTTCCAGAATCGCCCCGCGTCGGGGTAGGTCGGCACTCCTTCGAACATCACCTCGGTTGCGCCCGCCGCGAGCGGACCGTAAGTGATGTACGTATGCCCCGTCACCCAGCCGACGTCCGCGGTACACCAGAAAACATCACTTTTCTTGTGGTCGAATACCCACTTCATGGTGAGGATCGCCCACAGCATGTAGCCGGCGGTCGAGTGCTGGATCCCCTTCGGCTTGCCGGTCGAGCCCGAGGTGTAGAGGATGAAAAGCGGGTGCTCCGCGTTCACCCAGGTCGGCTCGCAGGCGTCCGACTGCCCCTTGATGACATCGTCCCACCACTTGTCGCGCGGCGCCTTCATCGACACCGGGCTGCCGCTGCGCTTGTAGACGATCACGTTTCGCACCGCGTCGCAGCCGCCCATCGCGAAGGCCTCGTCCACGACCGGTTTGAGCGGGATCTCCTTGCCGCCGCGGAACTGGCCGTCGGCGGTGATCACTTCCGTGGCGCCGGCGTCGATGATGCGCTCCTGCAGGCTCTTGGCGGAGAAGCCGCCGAACACGACCGAATGCGTGGCGCCGATACGGGCACAGGCCTGCATCGCGACCACCACCTGGATCGACATCGGCATATAGATGAGGATGCGGTCGCCGGTCTTGATGCCGTGATGCTTGAGCGCGTTGGCCAGCTTGCAGACCTCGTGATAGAGCGCCTTGTAGCTGATCCTGGTGACCTTGCCGTCGTCCGCCTCGAAAATGATCGCCGTCTTGTCCGGCTGCGTCTTGAGATGCCGATCGAGGCAGTTGTAGGAGGCGTTCGTCTCGCCGTCATAGAACCAGCGGAAGAACGGCGCCTTGGACTCGTCCAGCGTCTTGGTGAAGGGCTTGTGCCAGAGCAGGTGCTCTTTCGCCAGCTTCGCCCAGAAGCCCTCGAAATCCTTCTCCGCCTCTGCAACCATGCCGCGGTAGGCGTCCATCCCTGAGATATTCGCCTGCTTGACGAATTCGGCGGAAGGCGGGAATACGCGGGTCTCGCTGAGGACGGATTCGATTCTGGACGACATTGCACTCCTCCCGAATATCAATACTGAATCAAGGTTATGCTAGATTGCACGCGTCCCGCAACCCTTCCCGCATTCCTCCGATAATGACTGTCATTCACAGCGAGCACCTGGTGCAGAGCATCGCCGATGCGCTGCAGTTCATCTCCTACTACCACCCGCGCGACTTCATCCAGGCGCTCGGCCGCGCCTACGAGCGCGAGCAGTCGCCGGCGGCCAGGGACGCGATCGCCCAGCTCCTGACCAACTCCCGCATGTGCGCCGAAGGGCATCGCCCGATCTGCCAGGACACCGGGATCGTGAACGTATTCCTCAAGGTGGGCATGGACGTGCGCTTCGAGGGCTTCAAAGGCTCGCTCGAAGACGCGGTGAACGAGGGCGTGCGCCGCGCCTACCTGGATCCCGGCAACAAGCTGCGCGCCTCGGTGCTGGACGATCCGGAGTTCGCGCGCAGGAACACGAACGACAACACGCCCGCGGTGATCCATACGCAGATCGTCCCCGGCGGCAAGCTCGCGGTGGACGTGGCGGCCAAAGGCGCCGGCTCGGAAGCGAAATCGAAGTTCGCCATGCTCAATCCTTCCGATTCGGTGGTGGACTGGGTGTTGCAGACGGTGCCCACGATGGGCGCCGGCTGGTGCCCGCCGGGGATGCTTGGCATCGGCATTGGCGGCACGGCGGAAAAAGCGATGGTGATGGCGAAGGAATCCCTCATGGGTTCCCTCGACATGGCGGAGCTGAAGGCGCGCGGGCCGCGCGACAAGTACGAAGAACTGCGCATCGCCCTCTACGACAAGGTAAATGCCCTGGGCATCGGCGCGCAGGGCCTGGGCGGCCTGTCCACCGTGCTCGACGTGAAAATCCTGCATTACCCGACTCACGCCGGCAACAAACCGATTGCGATGATCCCGAACTGCGCCGCGACCCGCCACGCGCATTTTGTTCTGGACGGCTCAGGCCCCGCGGAGTTCGAGGCGCCGTCGCTCAGTGACTGGCCGAATGTGACCTGGACAGCGGATGCCAGCTCGACCAGCGTTGACCTGAATTCCTTAAGCAAGAACGAAGTCGCCGGCTGGAAGCCGGGACAACGGCTCCTTCTGTCCGGGAAAATGCTGACGGGCCGGGATGCCGCTCACAAGAGAATTCAGGATCTGTTGGATAAAAATCAACCCCTGCCGGTTGATTTCACCAATCGCGTCATTTACTACGTCGGCCCGGTCGATCCGGTGCGCAACGAAGTGATCGGGCCCGCGGGGCCGACGACCGCGACGCGCATGGACAAGTTCGCCGACCTGATGCTCGCGAAAACAGGCCTCATCGCGATGATCGGCAAGGCCGAGCGCGGCCCGCTGGCGCTGGCAGCGATCAAGAAGCACAAAGCGGCCTACCTGATAGCGGTGGGCGGCGCGGCCTACCTGATCGCCAAGGCGATCCGCGGCGCGCGCGTGGTGGCGTTCGACGATCTGGGCATGGAAGCGATCTACGAATTCGAGGTCAAGGACATGCCGGTGACGGTCGCGGTGGACGCGAACGGGACTTCCGTGCACCACACCGGTCCCGCAGAGTGGTCGAAGAAAATCATCGAACTGAAGCTGCCGGTCACGGCGGCATAGGTTCCACCGATTGGCGCGCTATCTGGGCCGTATTCGGCGCCGGCATGATCTGCGGCGCCTACATGACTAAGGTCGCGCCGGCGCTGCCGCTGCAGCGCGCCGAGCTCGGCCTGACGCTAATCGAATCCGGTTTCATCGCAACCACGTTCAACGTGATGGGCGGCCTGGTCGGAATTCTCGCCGGCACCATGGGCGACCGCTACGGTCACCGGCGGCTGGGACTGGCGGGTCTCGCGATCCTGGCGCTCTCGGGTTTGCTCGGCGCGATGGCGTGGAATTTCCCGCTGCTGCTCGTCTCGCGCTTCTTCGAAGGCATCGGCTTCATTCTGTTCACGGTTACCGCCACCACCCTGATGGCGACCGCGGCGCACGGTGCGCGCGATCGCGCCAAGGCGCTGGGACTCTGGAGCGCCTACATGCCTACGGGCGGTGGCTTCGCCCTGCTGATCGCGCCGCCCGTGCTCGCCGCCTGGGGCTGGCGCGGTCTCTGGGTCCTGCTCGCACTCGGCGCCGCCGCCTGCTTCGCGCTCGCCGCGCGCTACGCGCCGGCACCGAAGTATGGCGGCATCACCTCGATGCGGCTGATCGCCGAAACCTTCGCGCAGCCCGGCTGCATTGCGCTCGCCGTGCTGTTTGCGTTCTATGTCGCGCAATGGTCGTCGGTAATGGTCTGGCTGCCGACCTTCCTGGTCGAGGAGCGCGGCACCTCGCCGTCCACGGCCGCATTGCTCACCGCGCTGATGGTGCT
>SHXL01000068.1 GCA_009693345.1 Betaproteobacteria bacterium | reverse complement strand
GTCATCGGAGATGCGCGGCAACTGGAAAGGGCGAAAGCGATTTTGAAGTTGAAGCTGAAAATTCTTCCCGTTTCAGATGCAAGAAATGCAAAGTTCAAGCCAGGCACAGTGGACCTGCTGGATCTCTCCCTGCTTTCCTCCGATATCCCTTACGGCAAAGTTTCGGCGACCGCCGGAGAGGCGGCCTACCGGTACATCGAACTGGCGGTGAAGCTCGCGCTTGCGGGCGAGATTGGCGCCATCTGCACCGCGCCGATCAACAAGGAGGCGCTGAATGCCGCCGGACACCGCTTCCCCGGGCACACCGAGATTCTGGCTGCACTTACCGGCACGCCCGAGGTTTCGTTGACACTGTTTTCACCGAAACTGCGCATCATCCACGTCACCGCGCACATGGGCCTCATCGACTCGATCGAGCGGATCGACGCCGGGCTGATCGAGCGCACCATCGCGCGCGGGCGCGAACTGATGATCCGGGCGGGCACGAAGGACCCGCGCATCGGCGTCTGCGGCATCAACCCGCACGCCGGCGAAGGCGGCCTGTTCGGGCGCGGCGAAGAGGAGATAAAGATCGCCCCGGCAATCGCCGTCGCGCGCACGCGCGGCTGGAACGTGGAGGGGCCCTATCCTGCGGATGCGCTGCTCTACCGTGCGGCGCGCGGCGATTTCGACCTGGTGGTCGCGATGTACCACGATCAGGGCCACGGGCCGGTCAAGGCGATGGGGCTGGAATACGGGGTAAACGTCACCGCCGGCCTGCCGATCGTGCGCACCTCGGTAGACCATGGCACCGCGTTCGACATTGCCGGCACCGGCAAGGCGGACGAGCAAAGCATGCTGGAGGCCTTGAAGTACGCCGCGGCGCTGGCGCCGCGCTAAGATTGATCCAGGAGAATCCATGCTGCAGGCCGCCGACCTCACCATCCGCCTCCACCCTGCCGACGACGTCGTCATTGCACGCCTCGATCTGGCGGCCGGGACCACCCTGGTCAAGGAAGGCAACATCGCCGTCGCCGCGCGCGTGCCCGCGGGACACAAGGTCGCGGTGCGCGAGGTGAAAACCGGGCAGCCGGTGCGGCGCTACAACCAGATCATCGGTTTCGCCACGCGCGACATCCGCGCCGGGGAGCATGTCCACGTGCAAAACCTGGCGATGGGAGATTTTGAAAGGGATTACGCATTTTCTCAGTCCTGCGTTAAGACGGATTTCATTCAAAACCCTGCAACATTCCAAGGCATCGTGCGTGCCGACGGCCGCGTCGCGACGCGCAACTACATCGGCATCCTGACCAGTGTGAACTGCTCGGCGACGGTCGCGCGGGCGATCGCGCGGCATTTCGAGAACCGGCTGGACGCCTACCCCAACGTCGACGGCGTTGTGGCCCTTACTCATAAATCCGGATGCGGCATGGCATCCGACGGCGAGGCGATCGACGTGCTGCGCCGGACCATGTCGGGTTATGCGCGCCACCCGAATTTCTTCGCCGTGCAGGTCGTGGGCCTGGGCTGCGAGGCGAACCAGATCAACAGCCTGCTTTCGACGCAGAACCTAAAGCGCCACGACAAGCTGCACGCCTACACCATCCAGGAAAAGGGCGGCACCTCAAAGGCGATCCGTGAGGGCGTCGCCCGCATCGAGGCGGTTCTTGGGGATGCGAACCGGGTGAAGCGCGAGACGGTGCCGGCAAGCCATCTGACGCTCGGCCTGCAGTGCGGCGGCTCGGACGGCTATTCCGGCATCAGCGCCAATCCGGCACTCGGCGCGACTGTGGACACGCTGGTACGCCACGGCGGCACGGCGATCCTTTCGGAGACGCCGGAAATCTACGGCGCCGAGCACCTGCTCACGCGCCGTGCCGTTTCCCGCGAGGTCGGCGAGAAGCTGATCTCGCGCATCAAGTGGTGGGAGGACTACACCCGCCGCAACGGCAATGAAATGAACAACAATCCTTCGCCCGGCAACAAGGCGGGCGGGCTGACGACGATCCTGGAGAAATCCCTCGGCGCAGTCGCCAAGGGCGGCACCACCAACCTGGTCCAGGTGCTCGAGTACGCCGAGCCGGCGACGGCGAAGGGCTTCGTCTACATGGACACGCCGGGCTACGACCCGGTGTCGGCCACGGGCCAGGTCGCCGGCGGCGCCAACCTGATCTGCTTCACCACCGGCCGCGGCTCGGCCTACGGCTGCAAGCCGGCGCCCTCGCTCAAGCTCGCCACCAATACCGCGCTCTGGGAGCACCAGGAAGAGGACATGGACATCAACTGCGGCACGATCATCGACGGCAAGGAATCCGTCGAGCAGGCGGGGCGCAGGTTTTTCGATCTGGTGCTCGAGACGGCCTCGGGCAAGAAGTCCAAATCCGAATTGTTCGGCTACGGCGAAGACGAGTTCGCGCCATGGGTGCTCGGCGCCACGATGTAATGATGCGCAGTGTTGCCATTCTTTTCGCCTTTCTCCTGATATTTCCTGTTCAGGCTGCAAAGCAATCCGCCGTCCCGAACCGCTTCGGCGCCATCACCTATCACCGCGCGAGCCAGTCCTGGGGCGTTGGCTACAACTACGCGCGGGCGCGCGACGCGAATGTGGAGGCATTGAAGCAATGCGGCCACGGCAAGTGCGAGGTCGTTCACAAGTTCAAGAACGGCTGCGCCGCGCTCGCAGACGGCCCGAAAATCCAGGCGGCGGCCTCGGGCGCAACGCGGGATGAGGCGGAAGCCAAGACGCTCGGGCGTTGCAGCAAACTGAACAACGCGGCGAGCTGCAACTTGATCGCCTGGGCCTGCACGCGGTGACGGACGCGCGCGTGCCGCGCCTCTACGTAGACGCTGCTCTCGAATCGCAGGCCAAGCTCGTACTGCCTGAAGATGCCGCGCATCACGCCGCCCGCGTGCTGCGCCTGCGCGAGGGCGAGCCGATTGCCATCTTCAATGGTCTCGGCGGGGAGTACGCGGCGCGCGTAGCGAAGATCGGGAAGAAGGATGTAGAGGTCGAAATCGGGGAACATTCGTCGCTCGAACGCGAATCACCGCTCGCGGTGACCCTGGTGCAAGGCGTCTCTTCCGGCGAGAAAATGGACTTCACCATCCAGAAAGCCGTTGAACTCGGTGTCGCTGCGATTCAGCCGATCCTGACCGCGAAGTCGTTAGTGCGCCTGAACGCCGAGCGCGAGGCGAAAAAGCTCGCCCACTGGAAGCGGATCGCGATCGCCGCCTGCGAGCAGTGCGGCAGGAACCGGCTG
Source organism: Betaproteobacteria bacterium (assembly GCA_009693345.1). GTDB lineage: Bacteria > Pseudomonadota > Gammaproteobacteria > Burkholderiales > SG8-39 > RBG-16-66-20. The sequence continues at coordinate 9,306 of SHXL01000068.1, read as the reverse complement.
CCCGAAGTGCGTGAAGCCATGTCCGTGGAAGCCTATTGCCGGGCGCCTGCCCCGGCAGCATTGCGCCTGCTTCTTTCGCCTGGAGGAAATTCGGGATTGAAGAGCCTGCAGGACCGAATCCAAGGCACCGTCAGCCTCGCCGTCGGCCCCGAGGCGGGATTCAGCGCCGCGGAAGAGCAACTGCTCGCGCGCGCCGGCTTCGTGGCGGTGCGCCTGGGGCGAAGAGTCCTGCGCACCGAAACCGCGGCCCTAGCCGCGCTTGCCGCACTAAACGCACTGGCGGGAGATTTCTAGTAACTTAGCGACCCCATGAGCACGCTGCCGCATCCGGAAGCTTTCGTGCGCTGGTTCCGCCAGGCGGCGCCCTATGTGCATGCGTTCCGCGGCCGCACGTTCGTCATCGGCTTCGGCGGCGAACTGGTCGCCGAGCGCGGGCGTTTCGTCAGGTTTCTGCACGACTTGAACCTGCTTGCTGCGCTCGGCATCCGCCTGGTCCTCGTCCATGGGGCACGTCCGCAGATCGAGGCCGAGCTGCACGCCAAGCGCCAGCGCTCGCGCTACGCCAAGGGCCTGCGGATCACGGACGCGAACTCGCTGGTGGCGGTAAAACATGCCGCCGGGGTCCTGCGCGTCGAAATCGAGGCGCTGCTCTCGCAGGGCCTGCCCAACTCGCCGATGGCGGGCGCGCAGATCCGGGTCGCCTCGGGCAATTACATCACCGCGAAGCCGGTTGGCGTGGTCGACGGCGTGGACTTCCAGTTCACCGGCGCGGTGCGCAAGGTGGACGGCATTGCCATCGCACGGCGCCTGGAGGCGGGCGAAGTCGTGCTGGTGCCGCACATCGGCTACTCGCCGACCGGAGAAGTGTTCAATCTTGCCTGGGAAGACGTCGCCGAGAACGTGGCGCGCGCGCTCAAGGCCGACAAGCTGCTGCTGTATGTGGATCAACTGCCGCTCGGCCGCCGCGGACAGATCCTTTCCGAACTCACCGCGCTCGAGTCCGAGACGCTGCTGAAGAAGGACGGGCTTACCGCGCCGGCGAAACGCGCCATCGAGCATGCACTTCGCGCCGTTCGCGCGGGCGTCGGCCGCGCCCACCTGGTGTCGCGCCGTGCCGAGGGTGCGACGCTGCTGGAGCTCTTCACTCACTCGGGCGTCGGCACCATGATCACCGCCGACCCGGTAGAGCGCCTGCGCCCGGCCAGGATAGAGGATGTCGGCGGGATCCTCGCGCTGCTCGAGCCGCTGGAGGCCGACGGCACGCTGGTGAAGCGCAACCGCGAGCGGCTCGAGCAGGAGATCGCGAACTTCGAGCTGCTCGAGCATGACGGCTCTATCCTGGCCTGCGCCGCGCTCTACCCGTTCGCCGAGGAAAGGAGCGCCGAACTCGCCTGCCTCGCGGTGGCGCCCGAATACCGCGACGCCGGCTACGGCGAGCGCCTGCTGGCGGCCTGCGAAACACGCGCGAAGGAAATGAAGATCCGACGCGTCTTCGCGCTCACCACGCGCGCCCAGCACTGGTTCCTGGCGCAGGGCTTCAAGGAAGCGGGCGTCTCGGTGCTGCCCGAGAAACGCCAGGCACTCTATAATTGGAAACGTGGTTCGAAGATCTTCTTGAAACGGCTATAACTCATGGCGAGAATGGTGAAGTGCGTGAAGCTTGGCGTGGAAGCCGAAGGGCTCGATCGCCCGACCTACCCCGGCGAGCTCGGCAAGCGCATCTTTGAGAATGTCTCCAAGGAAGCCTGGGCGCAGTGGCTCAGGCACCAGACGATGCTGGTCAACGAGAACCGGCTCAACCTGGCCGACGCGAAAGCGCGCAAGTATCTGGTCGAGCAGATGGAGAAGCATTTCTTCGGCGAGGGCGCCGACATGGCGCAGGGCTACGTCCCGCCAAAGGTCTAGATTTTTTTCTTGTAGGTCTTTACCCCGTCCGGGGACCCGAGCAGCAACACATCCGCACTGCGCCGTGCGAACAGGCCGTTGGTCACCACGCCCGCGATATTGTTCAGTTCCGCCTCCAGCGCCGCCGGGTCGAGAATCGTCAGGCCGTGGCAATCGAGGATCAGGTTGCCGTTGTCGGTTTTGAAGTTCTCGCGCAGCACCGGCTGCGCCTTGCGCCTCAGCATCTCGCGGCCGACATGGCTGCGCGCCATCGGCACCACCTCCAGTGGCAGCGGAAACTTGCCCAGCACCGGGACCAGCTTGGAGGAATCGCAGATGCAGACGAACGTCTTCGCCACCGCGGCGACGATCTTCTCGCGCGTCAGCGCGCCGCCGCCGCCCTTGATCATGTGCAGGTACTCCGTGATCTCGTCCGCGCCGTCCACGTAGACCGGCAGCTCGGAGACGCTGTTCAGATCGACGACGCGGATGCCGTGCTTCTTCAACCGCTCGGCGCTGGCTTCCGAGGCCGCTACAGCGCCTTCAATTTTGTTTTTTATTTTTGAAAGAAATTCTATAAACATGAATACCGTCGATCCCGAACCAACCCCAACAATGGCATCCTCGACCACGTACTTGAGCGCGGCCTCCGCAACCTGTCTCTTCAGATCGTCCTGCGTCACTTCTTCCTCTGCGGCGGCAGGTCGGTGCAGACGCCTTCGAACAACTCGGCGGCCATGCCGACCGACTCCCCGAGGGTCGGATGCGGATGGATGGTTTTGCCGATGTCGGTGGCATCTGCACCCATCTCCACCGCGAGCGCGAGCTCGCTGATCAGGTCGCCCGCGCCGGTGCCAACGATGGCGCCGCCCACGATGCGGTGCGTCTCGGCATCGAAGATCAGCTTGGTGAAACCTTCGTCGCGCGCATTGGCAATCGCCCGCCCGGAAGCAGCCCAGGGGAACTTCGCGACGCCGACTTTCTCGCCTGTTTTTTTCGCCTCGTCCTCGGTAACGCCGACCCAGGCTATTTCGGGATCGGTGTAGGCCACCGACGGAACGACGCGCGCATCGAAATGGGACTTCAGGCCCGCCGCCGCTTCCGCCGCGACATGGCCCTCGTGCACCGCCTTGTGCGCGAGCATCGGATTGCCCGCGATGTCGCCGATCGCGTAGATGTTGGCGACGTTGGTGCGCATCTGGGAATCCACCTGGATGAATCCGCGATCGCCGACGTTTACGCCCGCACTTTCAGCGCCGATCTTCCTGCCGTTCGGCGTGCGGCCGATCGACACCAGCACCATGTCGTACAGTTGCGGCTCCTGCGGCGCTTTCTCACCCTCGAACCACACCTTTATTCCTTGCGGCGTTGCTTTCGCCTTCGCCGTCTTCGTCTTCAGCATGATGTTGTCGAAGCGGCCGGCATTGAACTTTTGCCATACCGCGACCAGGTCGCGGTCCGCGCCCGGCATCAGGCCGTCGAGCATCTCCACCACATCCAGGCGCGCGCCCAGCGTCGAGTACACCGCTCCCATTTCCAGGCCGATGATGCCGCCACCGATGACCAGCAGTCTCTTCGGCCGGCTGCGCAGTTCCAGCGCGCCGGTCGAATCCACGATGCGCGGATCGTCCGGCAGGAACGGAAGTCTGGCTGCCTGCGAACCGGCGGCGATGATGGCATTGGCAAAGCTGAGGGTTTTTTCGCCCTGATTGGTTTTCACAACCAGGTGATGAGAATCCTTGAATGAACCTAAACCTTCAATAACCGTAACCTTGCGCATCTTCGCCATCGCAGCGAGTCCGCCGGTCAGCCTGCCGACCACCTTGCTCTTGAAGGCGCGCAATTTATCCAGGTCCACCTTCGGCTCGCCGAATGAAATGCCGTGTTCGGAAAGCCCGCTCGCGGCGTCCATAACCGCCGCCGTATGCAACAGCGCCTTGGAAGGAATGCAGCCGACGTTCAGGCACACGCCGCCAAGCACCGGATAGCGCTCGACCAGGATCGTCTTCATCCCGAGATCTGCGGCGCGAAACGCGGCCGAGTAACCGCCCGGCCCGGAACCGAGCACCAGCATGTCGCAATCGAAACTTGAACTGCTTTGCGTCGTCTGGGTCGCTGCGGGCTTGGGTTTTTCTTCCTGAGATTTCTTCTCTTCCCCGGATTCAAGCTTCAGGATCACCGAGCCTTGCGACACCTTGTCGCCAAGTTTGACGACGAGCTCCTTCACCACGCCAGCCTCGGACGCCGGTATCTCCATGCTTGCCTTGTCCGACTCGAGCGAGATCAACGACTGTTCCTTCGCCACGGTGTCGCCGGGCTTCACCAGGATTTCGATGACCTCGACATCCTTGAAGTCGCCGATGTCGGGAACCTTGACGTCGACCAGCCTCGCCATCTAGAGCAGCGTCCCGCGGATGTCGGAGAGCGCGTTGGCGAGATAGGCGGTGAAGCGCGCCGCGAGCGCGCCATCGATCGCCCGGTGGTCGTAGGACAGAGACAGCGGCAGCATCAGGCGGGCACTGAATACGTCTTTGCCTTTTTCATCTTTTCCGGAATAGAGGGGTCGAAAAGCAGAGCGCGAGACACCCAGGATCGCCACCTCCGGAGCGTTGATGATGGGAGTGAACGCGGTGCCGCCGATGCCACCCAGGCTGGAAATCGAAAAAGTTCCGCCCTGCATGTCGCCCGCCTTCAGTTTCTTGTCGCGCGCCAGCTTGGAGATTTCGGCGAGCTCGCGCGCAAGATCGAACACGCCCTTGCGGTCGGCGTCGCGGACCACGGGCACCATCAGCCCTTCGGGCGTGTCGACCGCGACGCCGATGTGGAAATACTTCTTCAGCACGAGATGCTCACCGGTCTTGTCGAGAGAAGCGTTGAAATCGGGAAACTGGCGCAACGCGGTCACGCTCGCCTTGATGAGGAACGCGAGCATCGTCAGCTTGAAGCCCTGCTTCTCGGTCTCGGCGGTATTCGATTTGCGGAATGCTTCCAGCTCGGTGATATCGGCTTCGTCGAACTGCGTAACGTGCGGAATCATCACCCAGTTGCGGTGCAGGTTCGCCGCCGAGAGCTTCTTGATGCGCGAGCGGGCTTTGAGCTCGACCGGGCCGAACTTGCCGAAATCCACGTCCGGCCACGGCAGCACGTCCAGTTCGCCGCCTTTGCCTGCGGCGGCGGCTGCCGGCGCCGGCCTCCCTGAGAGAGCGCCCTTGACGAAGGACTGCACGTCTTCCTTGACGATCCGCCCCTTCGGCCCGCTGCCTTGCACGCGAGCAAGGCCCACACCGAGCTCGCGCGCGAACTTGCGGATTGATGGGCTCGCATGGGGCAGCGATTGCACCGCGTCCTTCGGCTCCGGCGGCACCGGCTCGACGTGCGTGACGACGGAGGAAATGTTGGGAATCTCTTTTTTCAGCGACGGTTTTGTGTCGACTGCCTTTTCAACGCCCACGGGCGCCGCGCCGACGGCCTCCATCGAAAGCAAAATGGAGCCCTCCGACACCTTGTCGCCGACTTTCACCTTCAATTCCTTCACCACGCCGGCCTCGGGCGCCGGGATTTCCATGCTCGCCTTGTCGGACTCCAGCGACACCAGCGACTGCTCCTTGGCTATCGTGTCGCCGGGCTTGACCAGGATTTCGATGACCTCAACTTCCTTGAAGTCGCCGATGTCCGGAACGAGGACGTCCTTCATACGCTGGTGGGATCCGGCTTGTCGCGGTCAATTCCGTACTTCTTGATCGCCTCGGTCACCGTCTTCGCCTTGCCCTCACCCGACTCCGCCAGCGCTTTGAGCGCAGCGATGGCGATGAAGTAGCGGTTCACCTCAAAAAAATGGCGCAGTTTGGCGCGCGAATCCGAGCGACCGAAGCCGTCCGTGCCGAGCACCTTGTAAACCCGGTCCCTGGGCACGAAGGGACGGATCTGGTCGGCGAAGGTTTTCATGTAGTCGCTCGCCGCGACCACCGGGCCGGCGTGTTTTTCGAGGCACTGCGTTACAAAAGGCGCGCGCGCCTTGTCTTCCGGATGCAGCAGGTTCCAGCGCTCCGCGGCGAGTCCGTCGCGGCGCAGCTCGGTGAAACTGGTCGCACTCCAGACGTCGGATGTCACGCCCCAGTCTTTCTCGAGCAATTCAGCCGCCGCGATGACTTCGCGCAGGATGGTTCCGGAGCCAAGCATCTGGACCCGCTGCTTCGCCTTGGTCTTCGATTCCTTCAACAGGTAAAGACCCTTCAATATCCCCGGGCCCGCGCCATCGGGCAGCGCCGGATGCTCGTAATTCTCGTTCATCAGGGTGATGTAGTAGTACACATCCTCCTGGTTCGCGACCATGCGGCGCATGCCGTCATGGATGATCACGGCAAGTTCGTAGCCGTAGGTCGGGTCGTAGGAGACGCAGTTCGGGATCACCGAGGAAAGAATGTGCGAATGCCCGTCCTCGTGCTGCAGTCCCTCGCCGTTCAGGGTCGTGCGCCCCGCGGTGGCGCCGAGCAGGAAGCCGCGCGCGCGCTGGTCGGCCGCCGCCCAGGCGAGGTCGCCGACCCGCTGCATGCCGAACATCGAATAGAAGATGTAGAACGGCACCGTGACCTGGTTCGAATGGCTGTAGGAGGTCGCGGCCGAGATCCACGAGCACATCGCGCCCGCCTCGTTGATGCCTTCCTCGAGGATCTGGCCTTGCTTGTCCTCGCGGTAGAACATCACCTGGTCCTTGTCGACCGGCTCGTACTTCTGGCCCTCGGGCGCGAAGATGCCGAGCTGGCGAAACATGCCCTCCATGCCGAAGGTGCGCGCTTCGTCCGGCACGATCGGCACGACGCGCCTGCCCAGTTCCTTGTCGCGCACCAGCGCGGTAAGAATGCGCACGAAAGCCATGGTGGTCGAGATCTTGCGACCTTCGCCCGAACCCTTGAGTACCTGTTCGAAACTCGAAAGCGCCGGTACCGCCGGAGCCGACTCCGCCTTTTGCCGGCGCTGCGGGAAGTAGCCGCCCAGCGCCTGCCTGCGCGCCTTGAGGTATTTCATCTCCGGCGAATCGGCCGGCGGCACGTAAAACGGCAGCTGCTCCAGTTGATCGTCCGGAATCGGCACGTTGAAGCGATCGCGCATTTCACGGATCGTCGCCAGGTCCACCTTCTTCAGCTGGTGCGTCGGGTTCTTCGCCTGGCCCTGCTTGCCCAGTCCGTAGCCCTTGATGGTCTTGGCCAGGATCACGGTCGGCTGGCCCTTGTGCTTCACCGCCGCCGCGTACGCGGCGTAGATCTTGTGCGGGTCATGGCCGCCGCGATTCAGGCGCCAGATGTCCTCGTCGTTCATGCGCGAGACCATTTCCAGCACCTTTGGATGCTTGCCGAAGAAGTGCTTGCGTACGAAGGCGCCGTCGTTGGCCTTGAAATTCTGGTACTCGCCGTCGACCGTATCCTCCATGATCCGGCGCAGGTGCCCTTCCTTGTCGCGCGCGAGCAGCGCGTCCCAGTAGCCGCCCCAGATCAGCTTGATCACGTTCCAGCCGGAGCCGCGGAACTCGCCCTCCAGTTCCTGGATGATCTTGCCGTTGCCGCGCACCGGGCCGTCGAGGCGCTGCAGGTTGCAATTGACGATGAAGATCAGGTTGTCGAGCTTCTCGCGCGCCGCCATGCCGATCGCGCCGAGCGACTCCGGCTCGTCCATCTCGCCGTCGCCGCAGAACACCCAGACCTTCCGGTTTTCCGTTTGCGCATGCCCCCTCGCCTGCAGGTACTTGAGGTAGCGCGCCATGTAGATCGCCTGGATCGGCCCCAGGCCCATCGACACCGTCGGGAACTGCCAGTAATCGGGCATCAGCCAGGGATGCGGGTAGGAGGACACGCCCTTGCCGTCCACTTCGCGCCGGAAACTCAGCAGCTGCTCTTCGGTAAAACGGCCCTCCAGCAGGCCGCGCGCATAGATGCCGGGCGAGGAATGACCCTGAAAGTACACCAGATCGCCGCCGTGCCCCCCGTTGTTCGGGTCCCCCGAGGGCGCATGCCAGAAATGGTTCTGGCCGATGCCGAACAGGGTCCCCACCGAGGCGAAGCTCGCAATGTGGCCGCCCAGTTCATCGTCGTTCCTGTTCGCGCGCGCCACCATCACCATCGCGTTCCACCGGCAATAGGAACGGATGCGCTCTTCCAGCGCCGAGTCTCCCGGCGAGCGCTCTTCCATGTGCGCCGGAATGGTGTTGACGTAGGGCGTGTAGGGCGAAAAGGGCAGATGGGCACCCGAGGTGCGCGCCTTTTCGGTCAGTTTCTCGATCAGGAAATGCGCGCGGTCGGGGCCTTCGCGCTCGAGCACCGCCTCGAGCGCATCGAGCCATTCCTGGGTCTCGAGGCTGTCAGGATCGTTTGCCGCGGGCTGCTGCGGAACGGCAGACATGGTGTCCTCCTGTTTGTGGTTTTATAGTATGCCATGCTCGCAAAAATCATCGACGGAAAATCGCTCGCCGCCTCGGTGCGGGCCACGCAGAAAAGCGCCATCGACGCGCTTGCCGCCCGCGGCGTGCGCCCCGGACTCGCGGCAATCCTCGTGGGGAATGACCCGGCCTCGCACGTCTACGTGCGCAACAAGGCACGCGCCTGCGAGGAAACCGGCGTGCGCTCCGAGCTCCACGCGTTTCCGGATGACATTGCCGAAACTGCGCTTCTGGGACGCCTGGCGCGGCTGAACGCCGATCCGCTCGTGCACGGCATCGTGGTGCAACTCCCCCTGCCGCGGCATCTCGATTCGTTCCGGGTGCTCGCGGCGGTATCGCCGATGAAGGACGTGGACGGTTTCCACGCCGTGAACCTGGGCGCCCTGCTGCAGGGGCGTCCCGGATTCGTCCCCGGAACCCCGGCGGGCGTGATGCGCTTGCTGGAGCACGCTGGTGTGCCGCTTGCGGGCAAGAACGCGACGATCGTGGGCCGCTCGACCATCGTCGGCAAGCCGTTGGCGCTCCTGCTCTTGCAAAAGGACGCCACCGTCACCATCTGCCACTCGAAGACGCCGGATCTTGCGACAATTGCAAATCAAGCCGACATCCTGATCGCAGCGGTCGGGCGGGCGAAACTCATTACCGCCGGCATGGTCAAACCGGGGGCCTGCGTCATCGACGTGGGCATCAACCGGCTTGCCGACGGAAGGCTGGCCGGTGATGTCGACTTCGAATCTGTCAGGGCGGTCGCGGGTTCGATCACGCCAGTACCGGGCGGAGTCGGCCCGATGACCGTCGCAATGTTGATCGTCAACACGGTACGTGCGGCGGAGCTATCGATTGGAAAACCCGTTGAGTAATCCTCTGCTTTATTTTTCGGGCTTGCCGCGTTTTTCGGAGATCATCCCGGAACACGTCGCACCGGCCATGGACCGGCTCCTCGGCGAAGCGCGCGGCGCGATGCGCCAGGCCGAAGACGCTCCGGCCACATG
>SHXL01000067.1 GCA_009693345.1 Betaproteobacteria bacterium | reverse complement strand
CGGTCGTCACGTCGGGATATTTCTTCGCGACCTCGTAGAAGATTTCGTCCCACAGCACCATGCCATGCCGTTGGGCGTTTGATTTGGTTACCAGGGTCAGAAGTTTGCGGGGACGTTTGCGCGAGAGCTCAAATGCAAATCGATGAATTCGTTCGACACCCACCCGCGTGAACACGGAGGTCTCGGTGGCGATCTCTTCAGGCAGTCCCTTGTGCACCCGCCCGCCCGAACCCGAATACTCACCCTCGGAATTCTCCCGGATGATGACCCAATCTATTGCTTGTCCGTTTTTCAAGGGAGAAACCACACCCGGCAATACTCGCGACGGCCGGACATTCGCGTACTGGTCGAAGCCCTGGCAGATCGGCAGCCGCAGGCCCCAGAGCGAAATGTGGTCGGGGACATCAGGCGATCCGACCGCGCCGAAGAAGATCGCGTCGAAAGCCTTCAGCTTTTCCAGCCCGCCTTCCGGAATGTAGGCACCGGTCCTCAGATAGCGTTCCGAGCTCCAGTCGAAGGACTCGATCTTGATGTCGAAATTTTCCTTCCCGGAAAGCTCGTTCAGGACCTCGATGCCGGCCGCAATGACTTCCTTTCCGATTCCATCCCCCGGAATCGATGCAATTCGATAGGATTTCATTGCTTGAGCTTACCAAAGGGGGGTGTCATGCGAAGAATCCTGATCGTCATCATTGCCGTGGCTTTGCCGCATACCGTCTTCGCCGGGGATATCGACCGCAGCGCGGTGGACTTCACCGTTCCGAAAAACATCAAGTGGGTCAAGGCACCCGGCGGCATGAGCCGTCCTCACTTCCACCCGAACGACCGATTCTTTACCGTGATCTCGGGAACCTGGTGGGTCGGCACGGGCGAGAAGTTCGATCCGGACAGCACGGTTCCGGTACCGGCGGGCAGCTATGTCATCCATTACGGCAACAAGACCAACTACGACGGCGCCAAAGGCGAGGAGACAGTGATCCAGGTCTCGGGCATGGGACCGGCGACGTCCACGCCAGCGGAGAAAAAATGATCTAGGCGAGAGAAGAAAGCGGCTGGGCCGATTGGCGCGAAGCGCTGCGGACCGCATCCGCGACCGCCGTGCCCACCGCCGACGTCGAAGCCTTGCCTTTCATGTCGGGCGTGTGCGGGCCGTCGATGATCACGCGCTCGATGGCGCGCACCACGTCTGCAGCTGCCTCCGGGTGGCCGAGGTGATCCAGCATCAGCGCGCCGGACCAGATCTGGCCGATCGGATTGGCGATTTTCCTGCCGGCGATGTCGGGCGCCGAGCCGTGCACCGGTTCGAAGATCGAGGGTGCGGTGCGCTCGGGGTTGATGTTGCCCGAGGGCGCAATGCCGATCGTGCCCGCGGTCGCGGGACCGAGATCGGAGAGGATGTCGCCGAACAGATTCGAACCCACGATCACATCGAAGCGGTCCGGGTTGAGCACCAACTGGATGGACAGGCCATCGACATGGTATTTGTCGGTGCGCACGTCCGGGTAGTTCATCCTCATCTCGTCGAAGCGCTCATCCCAGTACGGCATGGTGATCGAGATGCCGTTGGACTTGGTGCAGCTCGTGACGTGCTTCTTGCGGGTCTTCGCCAGCTCGAAGGCATATTTCATGATCCGGTCGACGCCCCGGCGGCTGAACACTGAAAGCTGCGTCACCACCTCCTGTGCGGTGCCCTCGTACATCCGGCCGCCGACATTGCCGTACTCGCCCTCGGTATTCTCGCGAATCACGTAGTAGTCGATGTCGCCGGGCTTGCGCCCCGCCAGCGGGCAGGGAAGTCCCTCGAACAGGCGTACCGGACGCAGGTTCACGTACAGGTCGAACCAGCGCCGGAAATTGATCAGCAGCCCCCAGGCCGAAATGTGGTCCGGAACGATGGACGGATTGCCGACGGCGCCGAAGTAGACCGCGTCGTAGCCGCGCAGGATCTGCTGCGCGTCGTCCGGGCACATCTTGCCGTGCGCCTTGTACCAGTCGCAGCTCCAATCGAATTCCTTCCACTGGAAACGCACGCCGTGCCGCGCCGCGGCGGCTTCCATGACGCGCACGCCCTCCGGCATTACCTCGCGGCCGATGCCGTCCCCGGCAATTACTGCTATTTTGTGTTCTGTCATAAACATCAGTATAACCAATGGGCCCATGAAATTCGCCGCCTTCGAAACATCGACCGAGTGGTGCTCGGTCGCAGTCTGGATCGACGGCGAGATCGCGGGCGTGGAGGAGCGCGCCGGCAACGCACATTCGGAACGGGTGCTGCCGATGCTCGATCGCCTGGTTGCGGCGGCGGGCATCACGATAGCGCAGTTCGATGCGGTCGCATTCGGCGCCGGGCCAGGATCGTTCACCGGGCTGCGCATCGCCTGCGGCGTCGCGCAGGGCCTGGCGCTTGCGCGCGGCCTGCCGGTCATCGGCATCTCCACGCTGGAAGCAATGGCGGAAGAATCCGGCGGTTCGCGCGTTGTCGCCTGTCTCGATGCGCGCATGCGCGAAGTGTATTATTCGGCGAGCGAAAAGAGCGGCCCCCGCTGGCAGGAAGTGATTCCGGCGCGGTGCGTGGCCCCCGCCGCAGTGGCGCTTCCGCCGGGCGATGGCTGGGTCGGCTGCGGGAACGGGTTCGCCGTTTACGGATCTTTAGGCCTGGCCAAAGTGATTCCGGACATTCATCCCTCGGCGGTAGCGGTGGCACGGCTCGCCGCGCCGCGGTTGGCCGCGGGCGAGGGGGTCGATGCCGCACTCGCTTCGCCGCTGTACGGCAGGGACAAAGTGGCCTTCACCATTGAGGAACGGATTTCCCGATGAGCGCGGTTCTCAAGGATGCGCCGCGGCTCGTGCGCATGCAGGACGGCGGCCTGCCCGACGTCATGGCGATCGAGAGCGCGATCTACACGCACCCCTGGACGCACGGCAATTTCGCCGATTCCCTGCGCGCGGGCTATCAATGCTGGACCTGGCGCCTCGGCACCGAGCTGCTTGGCTATTTCGTTCTGCTCGTGGCGGCAGGCGAAGGGCATCTACTGAACCTTTCCGTGGCCGCCGCCCGCCAGCGCGCCGGGCACGGCAGCGAGCTCCTGAAGGAAGCGATGCAGTTGGCGCGCGACCTTGGTGCGCAGCGCATTTTCCTCGAAGTGCGGCCGAGCAACCTCGCCGCAAAGGCGCTCTACGGCCGCTTCGGTTTCCACGAAGTTTCGGTGCGCCCCGGTTACTATCCCGCCCATGAAGGGCGTGAAGACGCCCTGGTGCTGACGCTCGAATTGTGAACCGGCGCGGCGAGATTCTGAAGGAGATGGGCCTTTCTCCCGTTTGGAGATTGCGTTCAAATCAGGAAAAGCCGGAACAGCAAAGCGACGGCATTGCCTTCATGGATTGGACGCGGCTGAAGGCGAAAGTCGCCGGGTGCACGGATTGCAAGCTGCGCGCCGGGTGCACCCAGACGGTATTCGGCGTCGGCGACGAAAAGGCGCAGTGGATGCTGGTGGGAGAGGCGCCCGGTTCGGAGGAGGACCGGCTCGGCGAACCGTTCGTCGGCCAGGCGGGCAAGCTGCTCGACAACATGCTCGCCGCGATCTCTCTCGAGCGCGGCCGGAACGTCTACATCGCCAACGTGCTGAAGTGCCGGCCGCCCGGCAACCGCAATCCGGAGCCCGACGAGGTCGCGAAGTGCTCGCCGCACCTGCTGCGGCAGATCGGGCTGGTCCAGCCGAGGTTGATTCTCGCGATGGGGCGCTTCGCCGCGCAGGCGCTTCTGGGCACCGATGCCACGATCGCCAGCCTGCGCGGCAAGCTGCACCAGTTCGCGGGCGTGCCGCTGATCGTCACCTATCACCCGGCCTATCTGCTGCGCAATCTACCGGAAAAATCGAAGGCCTGGGCCGACCTGCAGTTCGCAAGAAAAACCGTTTCTGACAGCTAATGGTGGCCGCTTTCGGCGCGGGCGAAGGCAAGCAGCTTGTCGATCTGCTGCGCGTGCACGCGGCGGTTGTAGCGGTACCACATCAGCACCAGTGTCATGGTGCCCGCGACGAAAAGGCCGAACAGCGCGATTACCCAGTAGATCGAAAGGCCGAGCGCGAGCAGGAGCGAATACAGCGCGATCATCAGCAGGATCGAGGCGTTTTCGTTGAAATTCTGCACTGCGATCGAGCGGCCCGCACCGACGAGGTGGTGGCCGCGGTGCTGCAACAGAGCGTTCATCGGTACGACGAAGAACCCGGCGAGGCCGCCGATCAGCACGATCAGCGGTACCGCGAACCACACGTCACGCACCACATTCATCAGGATGACGATCAGGCCCATGGCGATGCCCAGCGGGACCACCTTTACGGCGTGGTCGAGGCGCACGCGCATCGAGGCGAACACTGCGCCCAGAGCGATGCCGAAAGCGCATACCCCTTGCAGGATCGACGCGTTTGACAGGTTGTAGCCGAGCGCGGCACTGGACCAGTCGATGACGATGAATTGCAGCGTGGCGCCGGCACCCCAGAACAGCGTCGTCACCGCAAGCGAGATCTGGCCGAGTTTGTCGCGCCACAGGCTGTCGATGCAGCGCGCGAACTCCCGCAGGGTCTCCAGCGGATGGACGGGCAGCGGCTTCATCGGCACGCCGGTGCGCGGAATGTAGAGATTGAATATCGCCGCGATGGCATAGACCACGATGATGATCGCGATCGCCGCCTCCGGCGGGGTATCAATGCCCGTGTCGATGATGGGCAGATCGAATCCGAGCAGCACGTCGGCGACCTGGGTGCGAATCAGCGTGCCCCCGAGAACCACGCCAAGGATGATCGAACTCACCGTCAAGCCTTCGATCCAGCCGTTGGCCATCACGAGCTTGGAGTGCGGCAGGCACTCGGTGAGGATGCCGTACTTGGCCGGCGAATACATCGCTGCGCCAAGGCCGACCAGGGCGTAGGCCGCGAGCGGGTTGACCTCGAAAAGCATCAGGCTGCAGCCGGCGATCTTGACGGTGTTTGCGATTAACATCACCGTGCCTTTGGGTAGCCGGTCGGCGAAGACGCCGACATAGGGCGCGAGCACCACGTAGGAAATGACGAAAAAAAACTTCAGGTAGGGCGTCAGCCAGGCGGGAGAGTCAGCCTGCGCAAGAAGCGCGATCGCGGCGACGAGCAGCGCGTTATCGGCGAGCGAGGAGAAGAACTGCGCCGCCATGATGATGTAGAAGCCCGAACCCATGTGGCGGTTTTATAACACGGCAGGATGACCTTTGTCTGTTGGGCGGGTATCCTGCGCCTCATGCCCCGTCCCATCAGCGCGACCATCAGCAGCGCCGCGCTCGCACACAATCTTGCGATCGCGCGCAGCCATGTAGGCGCCGCGAAAATCTGGGCGGTCGTCAAGGCGAATGCCTACGGGCACGGGTTGCTGCGCACGGCCGCCGCGCTGCATGAAAGTGACGGATTCGCGATGCTGGACTTTGCAGACGCACTGCGCGTGCGCGGTTCGGGCGTCGAGAAGCCGATCCTGATGCTGGAGGGATTTTTCAAGCCCGAGGACATCGCGCTGCTGCTGCGGCACCGGCTGACGCCGGTGATCCACAACATGGAGCAGATCGAGATGCTGGAGAAAACCGGCATCGATGGCACGCTGGACGTCTACCTCAAGGTGAACAGCGGCATGAATCGCCTCGGATTTTCGTTGGACAACGTGCGCCTCGCCTGGAACTCGCTGCATGGCAATCCCCGCGTCGCGTCCGTCACGCTCATGACGCATTTCGCCGATGCCGACGGCGACGGCGGCATCGCGGGGCAATTGCAGTGGTTCAACGAACTGACGCAGCCTCTGACCGGGACGGACCCGGCGCCACGCTCCCTCGCCAACTCCGCCGCGCTGCTGCGCTATCCGGACCAGGCGTGTGCCGACTGGGTACGCCCCGGCATCATGCTGTACGGTTGTTCGCCGTTCTCCTTCAGGACTGCCGAGGACATCGGCCTCAAGCCCGCGATGACGCTCACCGCCGAAATCGTCGGCGTGCAGCAGTTGCAGGCGGGCGAGCGTGTCGGCTACGGTATGACCTACGAAGCGGCGCAGGAGATGACCATTGGCGTGGTCGCCTGTGGCTATGCCGACGGCTATCCGCGCCATGCTCCCTCGGGGACGCCGGTGCTGGTTGCCGGTCAGCGCACCGGGACCGTCGGCCGGGTCTCGATGGATTTGCTGTGCGTGGATATCAGCGACATCCCCGAAGCGTATGTAGGGACGCCGGTGACGTTATGGGGAGAGGGCCTGCCCTGCGACGAGGTCGCGATGGCTGCGGGCACGGTGAGCTACGAGCTTTTGTGCGCGCTCGCGCCGCGCGTACCGATTGTCGAGACTTGAAAAAAACCAAATCCGCCTACGTTTGTTCCGACTGCGGCGCAACTGCCCTGCAGTGGTTTGGCTCCTGCCCGTCCTGCGGCGCCGCCGGCACGCTTACCGAGACGGTGTCCGAACGCGGCTCGGTGAAGCGTCTGGCGGGTGCGGCGCCGGGCGCGGTATCGCTGCACGATGTGGAGACGCGTGAACTCGAACGCCTGTCCACGGGTATCGGCGAACTGGACCGCGTACTGGGCGGCGGGCTGGTGGCGGGGCAGGTGGTGCTGATTGGCGGCGATCCGGGGATTGGGAAGTCCACTTTATTGCTTCAAGCTCTTTCTTCAATAGGAGGATCAAGAAAAACTCTTTATATCTCCGGGGAAGAGTCGCCCGAACAGGTGGCGATGCGGGCCAAGCGCCTGGCACTGGATGCGCGCGGCGTGAACCTCATCGCCGAGATCCAGCTGGAGCGCATCGTCGCCTCGCTGCAGTCGCAGCGGCCCGAGGTGGCGGTGGTGGACTCGATCCAGACGCTGTGGTCGGAAGCGCTGCAATCTGCGCCCGGATCGGTGGCGCAGGTGCGCGAGTGCGCCGCGCAGCTCGCGCGCCATGCCAAGAAGAGCGGCACCGCTCTCTTCATCATCGGCCACGTCACCAAGGATGGCACGATCGCCGGCCCGCGCGTGCTGGAGCACATCGTGGACACGGTGCTCTACTTCGAAGGCGACACGCAATCGAGTTTCCGCCTGGTGCGTGCGGTGAAGAACCGCTTTGGCGCGGTCAACGAGCTCGGCGTCTTCGCCATGACCGACAAGGGCCTGCGCGTGGTGAGCAATCCATCGGCGTTGTTTCTTTCCAATCACGGCAAGAACGTGGCGGGCTCGTGCGTGCTCGCGACCCTCGAAGGCACCCGTCCGCTGCTGGTGGAAATCCAGGCGCTGGTGGACAGCGCGCACACGCCCAATCCGCGCCGGCTGTCGGTCGGGCTGGAGCAGAACAGGCTCGCCATGCTGCTTGCAGTGCTGAACCGCCACGCCGGCATCGCGACCTTCGAGCAGGATGTATTCGTGAATGCGGTGGGGGGAGTGCGCATTGGCGAGCCGGCAGCGGATCTCGCAGTGTCTCTGGCGGTGGTTTCGTCGCTGACTGACCGGCCGATCCCGGGAAAGATCGTCGTCTTCGGCGAGGTTGGGCTGGCGGGGGAGGTACGCCCCGCGCCGCGCGGCCAGGATCGCCTGAAGGAAGCCGCCAAGCTCGGCTTCGTAAAGGCAATCGTGCCCAAGGCCAACCTGCCGAAGGCAAAGATCGCGGGAATCGAAGTTATTGCGGTAGAGCGGGTGGACCAGGCGGTCCAGGTCCTGGGGAACATCTGACCGCGCGGCTCAGGAATCCGGGCGCCTTCCCGCCAGTACGTACCGGTCGCCGCCCCGCGGGTCCGGCACATCATCCGTATAGCGCGGGATCAGGTGCACGTGTACATGCATGCGCGCTTGGCCTGCAGCTTTCCCCACATTCACGCCGATGTTGTATCCATCCGGCGCGTGCTCGGCCTGAATCAGTGCTTGCGCCTGGCAAAGCAGGGCATTGATTGCCCCGTGCTCGTCCGAGTTCAGCTCGAAAAAGCTGGCGACATGGCGCTTCGGAACGACAAGCACATGCCCGCGGCAGAGAGAATTGCTATCGTAACGCGCGTAGGCCAGCGTGTTCTCGATCAGCATTTGCTCGCGGGCACACAATTCACATGACATAGTCCCTCTTAATTCCGCATGAGCGTATTCAGCTCCGACGTCGACAGCGAGGTATCAAGGTAGGTGAAACTGCCTTTTTCACTGACTTCCTTGGCGGCATCCAGCAAACCGGTCATCGCCGCGGGGTAGAGCGATGTCGGCAGGCTGATGCGTCGCACGCCCGCCGCCTCCAGTTCCAGGACGCTGAACGACTTGCCCTTGATGCCGACCATAAAATTGAACGGCTTCGACAGGGAGGCGCAGACCTTCTTCACCGACGCGAGATCGGGCAGGCCGGGGGCGAACAGCACGTCGGCGCCCGCCTTCTCGTAGACCTGCAGGCGCCTGATGGTGTCGTCGAGGTCCGGGTTGCCGCGCAGGAAGTTTTCCGCTCGCGCGGTGAGCGTGAACGGGAAGGAGAGCGAACGCGCTGCGCGCACCGCCGCGGCAACGCGTTCGACTGCGTGTTCGATGGCGTAGATCGGCCTGTCCTTGTCGCCGCTTGTATCCTCAATCGAACCGCCGACCAATCCGGCCGCGGCGGCGAGCCGGATCGTCTCCGCCGCAACATCGGGCGCGTCGCCGAAACCTTTTTCCAGATCAGCAGAAACAGGCAGATCGGTTGCCTCGACGATAGCGCGCGACTGCGAGAGTGCATCGTCGCGCGTCACTTTGCCGTCGCGCCGGCCGAGGATGGCGGCGGACGCGCCACTCGAAATTGCCAGCGCCTGGAATCCAAGACCGGCCAGGGGCCGCGTCGAGCCTGCGTCCCAGGGATTCGCGATCACCAACGCGCGCGGTCCCTGGTGCAGTTCCTGGAAGCGGATCGCCTTGTCATGCTGGGTAGCTGCCATGGTCGCTCCTTGGTGGTGACAGATATCTAGTTGCCCACCTAGGTCTTCCAGGCGAGCCAGAACTTGCGCATCGGGGTGAGCGAAGTGCGGTGCGTGAGGACCCGGAACCCATCGCGTTCGATCTCGGCGAGTGTCGCACGCTGGAGCGCCGCCATGACCAGGCCCGCCCTCTGGGAACGGCGATCCTCGGAGGGCAGGGCAATAAGAGCTTTCCTGTAAAGATCGTCAGCGCGCGCGGATTGAAACTTCATGAGTTCGACAAAACCATCGCTGTAGCGCGCCTGCAGGATGTCGGCGGCCGGCACTTCGAATTTTTTCAATTCGTCCATCGGCAGGTAGATGCGGTTCCTGCGCGAATCTTCGCCGACGTTGCGGATGATGCTGGTGAGCTGCAATGCGGTGCCGAGATTTCTCGCGTAATCGAGCGTTCCCGCGTTCCGGTAGCCGAAGATGCCTGCGGCGAGCAGTTCCAACGCGCCGGCGGCATGGTTGCAATAGCGCGCCAGGCCGGCAAAGTCCAGATAGCGCGTCTGCGCAAGGTCCATCTCCTTGCCGTCGATGAGTGTGTTCAGTTGTTCGGCCGCTATCCGGTATTTCGCTGTCCAAGGCTGCAGCGCTTTCGTCACCGGGTGGCCGGGGCTGCCTTCGAACAGCCTGCCGACCTCCAGGCGCCACCAGGCGAGCTTGGTCCGCGCGAGTTGCGCGTCGGAACATTCATCGACGACTTCTTTTACTTCACGGCAGAAGGCGTGCAGAGCCGTGATCGCGTGGCGGCGCTCCGGCGGCAGGTAAAGCAACGAGTAGTAGAGGCTCGAGCCGCTTGTCACGGCTTTTTGCCGGCAGTATTCGTCCGGATTCATGGCGACCAAAGCAACGGGGAGTGGGTGGAGGTTCTCGAAAAAGTGGACCGGCACTTCGAGCTATAATACGTTGTTTTTCGTGGGGCTTTTCGGTTGAGCCCAACTGCGCGAAGGTGGCGGAATTGGTAGACGCACTAGGTTTAGGTCCTGGCGCTTAACCGCGTGTGGGTTCGAGTCCCACCCTTCGCACCACATATCGAACAAAGGAATCGATCAGGATGGCGGTGAACGTGGAACAGCTAGGAGCGCTCGAGCGGCGCGTTTTCATGTCGGTGCCGGTGCTGGACGTGGACCGCCAGGTGGACGATCGCCTGAAGAAGCTCGCGCGCAGCGTCAAGATGGCGGGATTCCGTCCCGGCAAGGTGCCGATGAAGATGGTGGTGCAGCAATATGGGCCCCAGGTGCGCTCCGAGGTGCTCGGCGACGCGGTGCAGAAGGCGTTCTCCGACGTCGTGAAGGAGTCCAATCTGAAGGTCGCCGGCCAGCCGCGCATCGAGAAGAAGGACGGCGCCGCAGATGCCGCCGAATTCGAGTTCAGTGCGACCTTCGAAGTCTATCCCGAGGTCAAGGTCGGCGATATCTCCGCCAAGAGCATCGAGCGGCCGCAGGTGACGGTGGACGAGGGCGCGGTCGATCGCACGCTTGAGATTCTGCGCAAGCAACGGGTGACGTACGTTCCCGCGGAGCGCGCAGCGCAGGAAGGCGACCGGATGACGGTCGATTTCGAGGGCAGGATCGGCGGCGAAGTCTTCGCCGGAGGCAAAGCCGCGGCCTTTCCCTTCGTGCTCGGCGCAAAGCGCTTGCTTCCCGAATTCGAGAAGATTGCGCTCGGCCTCAAGGCAGGCGACGCCAAAAGCTTCGACATCACGTTTCCCGAGGACTACCACGGCAAGGACGTGGCCGGAAAAACCGCGACCTTCGCGCTCCAGGTCAAGCAGCTCGAGGAGCCGAAGCTGCCCGAGCTCGACGGCGAATTTGCCAGGAAGCTGGGCGTCGCCGACGGTGACCTCGAGAAGATGCGCGTCGAAGTGCGCGCCAACGTCGAGCGCGAGGTAAAGAAGCGCATCGAAGCGCGCATCAAGGCGCAGGCGCTGCAGGCGCTGCTGGATGCGGCGCCGATCGAGTTGCCGAAGTCGCTGGTGCAGATGGAAACGCAGCACTTGGTGCAGCAGGCGGCGGGAGAGCTGCAGGCGAAAGGACTGAAGATCGAGCAGCTGCCGTTCGACCCGCAGGCTTTCGAGGCGAGCGCGCGGCGCAGAGTCGCGCTGGGCTTGATAATTAATGAACTAAAAGTAAAAGAAAAACTGAATCCGAAGCCCGCGGAAATCCGCGCGCTGATCGAAGCCGAGTCGGAGAGCTACGAGCATCCGGCCGAGGTGGTAAAATGGTTTTACATGCAGCCTCGGCACCTGTCTGAAATGGAAGGTCTCGCGCTCGAGAGCAATGTCGTGCAATGGGTTTTGTCCAAGGCGAAAGTCGAGGACAAGCCAGTTCCGTTTGACGAGCTCATGGGCGCCACCGCATGAAATCCCTGACCTGGAAATCGAGAATGGAAGAACCCCAGGACCTTGGGCTGATTCCGATGGTCATCGAGCAGTCGGGGCGCGGCGAGCGGGCCTACGATATCTACTCGCGGCTGCTGAAGGAGCGGGTGGTGTTCCTCGTCGGACCGGTGAACGAGATCACCGCCAACCTGATCGTGGCGCAGCTGCTGTTCCTCGAGTCCGAGAACCCGGACAAGGACATCTTCTTCTACATCAATTCCCCCGGCGGTTCGGTATCGGCCGGTCTTGCGATCTACGACACGATGCAGTTTATCAAGCCCGATGTGTCGACGCTGTGCGTGGGGCAGGCGGCCAGCATGGGCGCGTTGCTGCTCGCGGCGGGGGAGAAGGGCAAGCGTTTTGCGCTGCCGAACTCGCGCGTCATGATCCACCAGCCGATGGGCGGATTCTCCGGGCAGGCCTCGGACGTGGAAATCCACGCCCGCGAAATCCTCTACCTGCGGGCCCGGCTGAACGAGATCCTCGCCAAGCATTGCGGGCAGACGGTAGAGACCATTGCCAAGGACACCGACCGCGACAACTTCCTGTCTTCCGAAGACGCGGTAAAGTACGGCCTCGTGGACAAGGTCCTGACGAAGAGGGAACCTGGCTGATGTCGGAGAAGCCGTCTTCCGGCGATAAACTGCTCTACTGCTCGTTCTGCGGCAAGAGCCAGCACGAGGTCCGCAAGCTGATCGCGGGCCCGTCGGTGTTCATCTGCGACGAGTGCATCGAACTGTGCAACGACATCATTCGGGAAGAGACCGCCACTGACAAAGGCGGCAAGGGGCAGAAGTCTGACTTGCCGGCGCCGCACGAAATCCGCGCGATCCTCGACCAGTACGTGATCGGCCAGGATCAGGCGAAGAAGATCCTCGCGGTCGCCGTCTACAACCACTACAAGCGTTTGAAACACCTGTCGAAGAACGACGAGGTGGAGCTGGCGAAGTCGAACATCCTGCTGATCGGGCCGACGGGCTCTGGCAAGACCCTGCTCGCGCAAACGCTCGCGCGCCTGCTCAACGTGCCGTTCGTGATCGCCGACGCGACCACGCTGACCGAGGCGGGCTACGTCGGCGAGGATGTCGAGAACATCATCCAGAAGCTGCTGCAGAACTGCGACTACGACGTCGACAAGGCCAAGCGCGGCATCGTCTATATCGACGAGATCGACAAGATTTCGCGCAAGTCCGACAATCCTTCGATCACCCGCGACGTATCCGGCGAAGGCGTGCAGCAGGCGCTGCTCAAGCTGATCGAGGGGACCGTGGCTTCCGTCCCGCCGCAGGGCGGCCGCAAGCACCCGAACCAGGATTTCGTGCAGGTCGATACCACCAACATCCTCTTCGTCTGCGGCGGCGCGTTCGACGGCCTGGAGAAGATCGTCCGCAACCGCACCGAGAAGACGGGCATCGG
>SHXL01000066.1 GCA_009693345.1 Betaproteobacteria bacterium | reverse complement strand
AACAGCAGGAGGCGGTTGGAGGGGGAAATGAGCGATGCGGCGAGGTCCTGCAGGCGCGGCGACGCAAGCTCCGTGGTGTCGGTGAAGCCGGGCGGTGCATCGAGCACGATCTTCTCCAGCCCCAGCCGCACCGTGAACGGCGCCGCAGCGCCACTTGGCGGGAGGGCCGCGAGCAGGGCGGCGAACAGAATGGCGGGAATGCGCACGACCGCCATTCTACGTATCATCTGCGGTTTACGGAGAACAGGCACTTGGCGACGATCCTCGGCACGCTACCAAAGGGAAAAAAGGTCGGCATCGCATTCTCTGGCGGCCTCGACACGAGCGCCGCGGTGCACTGGATGCGCGCGAAGGGCGCGATCCCCTATGCGTACACCGCGAACCTCGGCCAGCCGGACGAATCCGACTACGCCGAGATCCCGAGGAAGGCGCTCGCTTACGGGGCGCAGAAGGCGCGCCTCGTCGAATGCCGGCCACAGCTCGTCGCCGAGGGCATCGCGGCGATCCAGTGCGGCGCGTTCCACATTTCCACGGGCGGGGCGACGTACTTCAACACCACGCCGCTGGGCCGTGCGGTCACCGGGACGATGCTCGTCGTCGCGATGCGCGAGGACGCCGTCGGCATCTGGAGCGACGGCAGCACCTACAAGGGCAACGACATCGAGCGCTTCTACCGCTACGGCCTGCTCGCCAATCCCTCGCTGAAAATCTACAAGCCCTGGCTTGACCAGCGCTTCATCGACGAGTTGGGCGGCCGCAAGGAGATGTCCGAGTACATGAAGAAGGCGGGCTTCGCCTACAAGATGAGCGCCGGGAAGGCGTACTCGACGGACTCCAACATTCTCGGCGCCACGCACGAGGCAAAGGACCTCGAGTTCCTCGACAAGGGGATCTCGATCGTCAAGCCGATCATGGGCGTCGCCTTCTGGCGCGAGAGTGTGGCGCTGAAACCGGAGCGCGTCACGGTCCGGTTCGAGCAAGGCGTTCCGGTCTCCCTGAACCGCCAGCACTTCGCGGACGCGGTCGCGCTGTTCACCGAGGCCAACGCCATCGGCGGGCGGCACGGCCTGGGCATGTGCGACCAGATCGAGAACCGCATCATCGAGGCGAAGAGCCGCGGCATCTACGAGGCGCCGGGCATGGCCCTGCTGCACATCGCCTACGAGCGCCTGGTCACCGGCATTCACAACGAGGACACGATCGAACAGTACCGGACGAACGGCCGGCGGCTCGGGCGGCTGCTGTACCAGGGCCGCTGGTTCGATCCGCAGACCCTGATGTTGAGAGAGACGGCACAGCACTGGGTGGCGAACGCCGTGACGGGCGAGGTGACGCTCGAGCTGAGACGCGGCAACGACTATTCGATCCTCAATACGAAGAGCCCGAATCTCACCTACAAGCCCGGGCGCCTGACGATGGAGAAGGGCAAGGACGTGTTCTTCACGCCGGGGGATCGCATCGGTCAGCTCACCATGCGCAACCTCGACATCGCCGACACGCGCGACAAGCTGCGCGTCTACGGCGAGGCGGGGCTGCTCGGGGATTCATTGAGCGGCGGCATGCCGTTGTTGGGGACGGCCAAGAATCAGCCGGTCAAGGCGGGGTCGGCCAAGCATCGGCCGGGCAAGAAGAAGCGCTAGCATGACAGACTGGCGAGCAAGGCTGGGTTTTCTGATTCCTCCCGGCACGCCCACCGTCGAGCGCGAAATGTACGAGCTCGCACCCGAGGGCGTTTCCGTGCATTTTGCGCGCATGGTCGCGCGCGGTGCGGTCGGCACGCTGCAAAACCTGCAACAGCGCGCCGCAAGTCAGCTCGAGCACATGGATGAAACAGTCGAGTTGCTCGCCAGCGTTGAACCTGACGTGATCGTGCTTGCGCACACCGCCACCAGCTATGTGCTCGGCAGGGATGGCGACGATAAGCTGGCGCGGCGCCTCGAGCAGTTCACGGGCATCCCTTTCATTTCGGCGCTGGGCAGCGCGGTTGCGGCCTTCGAAGCCCTGGGCCTACGCAAGGTCGCGGTCGGGACCCCCTATGACAGAGCCCTGACGCTGCGCGGCAAGGCCGTGCTCGAGGAATACGGCATCGAGGTCGTCAACGCCGAGTGCCTGCCCGATGTAAAAAGCATCTTTGAGGAAACGCCGCGCCGCGTGTACGGCCTCGTCAAGTCCGCCAACCGTCCGGAGGCTGACGGGGTGTTCGTCAGTGGCGTCGGGCTGCCGACACTATCTGTGCTCGGCGCTGCGGAAACCGACCTTGGCAAACCCGTGCTGTCGAGCGCGTGCGCGATGATGTGGAACGCGTTGCGGACCGTCGGCATCGGCACGTCGGTGCCCGGATATGGGCGGCTGCTGCAGGACGCGAAGTACCGCCCGCCGTCGGCGTATCGCCCGCGGAGGCGCTAGCGCCGATCCCTTTGGGAGCGCTAGCGCGAGGCTCACTCCGGCTTGAGGCCGGAGGCGCGAATGACGTTGCCCCAGCGTACCCTCTCCGACTCCAGGAATTTCTGGAAATCCGCCGCTGACATTGGCGGATAGGCATCGACGCCGAGCTTCTGCAGCAGAGCGCGCGTATCAGCCGACTGGATCACCGTGGCCGCGTCCGCGGCGAGACGCTGCGTGATCGCCGGCGATACACCGGCGGGCGCAACGAGGCCGAACCAGTTGGCGAAGTCCATCTCGAAGCCTTCTTCCTTCAGCGTTGGGACGTCCGGCAGGTTGAAGTAGCGCGCGGACGTGGTAACGGCGAAAACCTTGACCTTGCCGCCCTTGAGCAGACCCACCGCGCTGCCCGCCGGCAGCGTCTGCAGGTCGGTCTGGCCGCCGAGAAGTGAGGTCAGCGCGGGCGCCTGTCCCTGGAAAGGGACATGCAGGATGTCCAATCCGGCCAGGCCCCTGAATGTCTCCATGGCCATTTGCGAGGTGCTGCCCAGCCCAGCGGAGGAGTAGGTGAACTTGCCCGGCTGTGATTTCGCCAGCGCCACCAGCTCCTTGATGTTCTTCGCCGGGAAATCCGGACGGGATACGATCGAGAACGGGTTGATCGCGAACGGCGCGATCGCGACAAAGTCCTTCTGTGGATCGTAGGAGAGCTTGGAGCGAAGGTTTGGTGCGATGGCGTGGGTCTCCGCGCTCGCCAGGAGCAGCGTGTAGCCGTCGGCTGGGGCACGGGCCACGAATTCGGCGCCGATCGTTCCGGCGGCGCCGCCCTTGTTCTCGACGACGAACGGCGTAGCCATGCGCTCGGACATCCGCTGCGCCATGATCCGCCCGGCCGAATCGGTGATTCCCCCGGCCGGCCAGGGCACCACGATCTTGATCGGCTTGTCCGGGTACGTCTGCGCGCCCGCCAGGTTCGCGGCAATCCACAGCGCCGCCGCCAGTATTCCTTTTTTCATTGTGATCTCTCTCTTTCATTCATATCGCACTGCCTGCGAAGTGGCCTTCGCTGGTCGCGGCAAGGACATTGCGGGCGCATTTGCTGTCGCCCGCAAGATGCAACTCCACCCCTGCCGCGCGCAGCGGCTCCGCAAGCGAGAGATCGGGCGCGCGCGGCGTCGACCAGGCGAGGAACGCCACATTGTCGATGACGCTTGCGTCGCCATTATAGACGTTCACCGTTTCCAGGCTGCCGTCCTCGAAGCGCTCGCTCCAGCGCGGCTCGGACAGGACCTCGAGCCGGATCCGGCGCATGCTCAGGCGCCGCAGGATTCCCTGGCGCGTGACGAGCGAGGCGAACTGGGCGATCGAGTCGCGCGGCGTGACGATCACCACGGCGTCGAACAGCGCGTGCAGCAATTCGGCGGCGGCGTAGGTGCCTTCGCTATGGTCCATGTCGTAGATCACCGCCGTGCCGGGCTGGTGCGCCTTCACGCGCAGCAACTCCGCAATCGCCGAGCGCAGGTCCGGTACCAGCCCTGCTGCGCGCATCTCCGCCGGCAGCCAGTCGGGCGCCAGCATGCTCGAACCGCTTGCCAGGACCACGGCATCAGGCCGCAACGCCAGCACGTTGCCCACGGAAGCCTCGACGCCAAGCTCGAACGCCACCCCGTAGCGGCGGGCCGCTTCGTACTGGAAGTCGTAGATGCTGCTCAGGGAATCTCCGCCGGGAAGCTGCGCGCGCAGGCGCGTCTTGCCCCCCACCTCCGCGGAGCGGCCGAGCAGCGTGACCTGGTGACCGCGCGCGGCCGCGACCCATGCGGCTTCCAGGCCCGCGATCCCGGCGCCGACCACCGCCACTCGCTTGCTGCGCGCGGCGGCCGGCGGCCGCGCGCCGAGCTCCTCCGGCTCCGCCACGCGCGGGTTGTTGTCGCACGCGATCGGCAAGCGCTGCGCGGTGATGCGATCCCAGCAGGTGTTGCACGAAACACAGTAGCGGATGTCCCGCACGCGTCCTTCGGCCGCCTTGCGCGGCCAAGCGGGGTCGGTCAGCAGGGCGCGTCCAAGCGCAATCAGCTCCGCCTCCCCGCGTTCCAGGATGCCCTCGGCCTCTGCCGGGTCCGTGATGCGCCCGAGGGCCGCAAGCGGCACGCCCCGCACCGAAGGCCGCAGCGCCCTCATGGTCTCGAGATAAGGCATGCGGGGACTGTAACTGTCCGGGACATGCTGCTCCAGCGAGCGGGCGTGGCTGCCGTGCGCGAAGCACGCGTAGTCCACGGTTCCGGGCGCGGTCAGATGGGCCGCGATCCCGGCGGCTTCGAGCGGCCCGACACTGCCAGGCACGCCGTCGTCGCCCGGGAGCTTGAGGCCGACGATGAATCCCCGTCCGCACAACTCCCGTACCGCGCTGACGATGTTGGCGATGATCTTTGCGCGTCCGGAAAGATCGCCGCCGTACTCGTCGGTGCGCATGTTCGACCGCGGCGACAGGAACTGGTTGAAAAGATGCCCGTGGCCGCAGGAAAGCTCGACGCCGCTGAAGCCGCAGCGCTGCAGACGCAGCGCCCCCTCGGCGAAGTCTGCGACCAGTTGCCGGATCTCCGCGGCGCTCAGTTCGCGCGGCACGCTCCAGCTGAGGTCGTCGGGCAGCACCGAGGCGCCGATCCCGTCGTAGGAGCGCCCCGGCAGGTTGCGGCCGCGGCCGCGGTCCACGATCTGCCCGAGCAGCCTGCAATCGACCGACTCGACCGCATCCGCCCAGCGCTTCAGGCCGTCGATGCCGTCGTCGTTCCACGCGCGGACCCGGTTGGGCTGGTCGAAACTCGCGGACATCGCGACCGGCTCGCTGACGATCATCGCAGCCCCGCCACGCGCGCGGTTGCCGTAGAAGCGCAGCAGCCGGTCGCTCACCCTGGAGTTCTCCGCCAGCAGGGTCGTCATCGAGGCATGGATGATGCGATTGCGCAGCCGCTTCCCCGCCAGGGAAAGCGGAGCCATCAGGCGCGGGTAGGCGAGCGTCTCCATCTGCGTTGGGCGAGTTACTTCTTCGCCTTGTCCTTCACCCTGCCCAGCAGCAGGAATTCCATCAGCGCCTTCTGCGTATGCAGGCGGTTTTCCGCCTCTTCCCAAACTACGCTCTGTTTTCCGTCAATTACCTTGGCGGCGACCTCCTCGCCGCGGTGCGCCGGCAGGCAGTGCATGAAGAGCGCGTCCTTGCGTGCCGCCTTCATCATGTCCTTGTCGACCTGCCAGTCCTCGAAATCCCTTTTGCGCTCCTCTTTTTCCGCTTCGAAGCCCATCGAGGTCCAGACGTCGGTGGTCACCAGGTGCGCGCCCTTCGCCGCCTTCATCGGGTCGGCGAACTCCTCGTAGTGGTCGGTGCCGTAGAGGCCCGCGCGCTCGGGCTCGACCTCGTAGCCCGGCGGCGTCGAGACATGCACGTTGAAGTCGAACACCTCCGCCGCCTGCAGCCAGGTGTTGCAGACGTTGTTCGAATCGCCGATCCAGGCGACCGTCTTGCCTCTGATCGAGCCGCGGTTCTCGATGAAGGTGTAGACGTCGGCCAGGATCTGGCAGGGGTGGTACTCGTTGGTCAGGCCGTTGATCACCGGCACCCGCGAGCTGCCCGCGAAGCGCTCGAGGATTTCCTGCTCGAAGGTGCGGATCATGACCAGGTCGCACATGCGCGAAATCACCTGCGCCGCATCCTCGACCGGCTCGCCGCGCCCGAGTTGCGAATCGCGGGTGCTGAGGAAAATCGCGGTGCCGCCGAGCTGGTGCATGCCGGCCTCGAACGACAGGCGCGTGCGCGTGCTCTGCTTCTCGAAGATCATCGCCAGGGTGCGGTCTTCGAGCGGCCAGTAGCGCATGTAGCGCTTGAACCTGTCCTTGATCCAGCGCGTGCGCGCGAAGACGTGCTCGTACTCCTTGCGCGAGAGATCCTTGAATTGCAGGTAGTGGCGAAGCTTCGCCATGGCGGCCGGCCCCGTTGCCTCAGCGCGCCGCGGCAAGCTTGGCTTGCGGTGCGCTTCGCGCGAGGAACTCCTTCACCAGCGGTACCAGGCGCTCGACCACTTCGCGGCCTTCGGCCTCGGTGATCACCAGCGCAGGCAGCAGGCGGATCACATTGTCGGCGGTGACGTTGAACACCAATCCGGCATCCAGGCCCATTTTCACCAGCTCGCCGCAGGGCCGGTCGAGCTCGATGCCGATCATCAGGCCCATGCCGCGAACTTCCACCACGCCCGCGACCCCGCCCAGCGATGCCTTCAAGGCGCCGAGCATGGCCGAGCCGACCTTCGCCGCGTTCTCGAGCAGCCCTTCCTCTTTCATCGTGTCGAGCGTGGTTACCGCGCCGCACATCGCGAGCTGATTGCCGCCGAAGGTAGAGCCGTGGTTACCGGGCTTGAAGACGCCCTTCGCGCGGCCGCCAACCACGCAGGCGCCCACCGGCACGCCGCCGGCGAGGCCCTTGGCGAGCGGCACCACGTCGGGCAGGATGCCGGCGTGCTGGTAGACGAACCACTTGCCGGTGCGTCCAAGCCCGCATTGAATCTCGTCGGACATGAACAGCCATTCGTTGCTGTCGCAGATTTCCCGCAGGCCCTTCAGGTACTCCAGGCGTGAGACATTGATGCCGCCCTCGCCCTGGATCGGCTCGACGAACACCGCCACCACGTTCTTGTTGTGCGCGGCGACCTGGCGCACGGCGTCCAGGTCGTTCAACGGCACGCGCACGAAACCCTGCACCAGCGGCTCGAAGCCCGCCTGGACCTTGCGGCTGGCGGTGGCCGAGAGCGTCGCCAGCGAGCGGCCGTGGAAGGCCTTCTCCATGACGATGATGGCGGGCTCCGCGATGCCGCGGTCGTGGCCGTATTTGCGCGCCACCTTGATGGCGGCCTCACCGGCCTCCAGCCCGGAATTGCAGAAGAAGACCTCGTCCAGGCCGGTGATCTGCGCGATACGGTCGGCCGCCTGTTCCTGCAGCGGCATCTGGAACAGGTTGGAACTGTGGATGATGCGGCCGATCTGTTCCGTGAGCGCGCGCGTGAGGCGCGGGTGATTGTGCCCGAGCGTGTTGACCGCGATGCCGGAGAGCGCGTCGAGGTACTTCTTGCCCGACTCGTCGTAGAGCCACACGCCCTGACCGCGCACGAACGCGACCGGCTGGCGGGCGTAGGTGTTCATGACATGGCTCATGGCGTGCCTCCCTTATAAATGCAAAACGGCGGCACAAGCCGCCGTTTTCATGATGTTAATGATCTAACCGATGCGGCGCAAGCCGCGCTCTTCCTTGGGCTTGAGCACGCGCACGCAGGGCTGGTAGCCCTCGTGCACGATGCCGTGCAACTCGGTGCGTTTTTGCGAGCGCAGCAGGTTGGCCAGGTACTCGACGATCTTGGGCGTGATCACCTGGCCGGGAACCAGCACCGGGATGCCCGGCGGGTAGGGCACGATGCCGTCGGCGCAAACGCGATGCGCCAGCTTTCGATTGACGCGCTCCTTGTCGTCGAACACCGGCACCAGTTCGCCGCCGCAGTAGTAGGCGTCGCGCGGCAGGAAGCGCAGCTTCGTGAACGCTGGAATTTCCGGCGCGCGCACCAGGCGGCGCGGCGCGCGCTTCTCGCGCGAGATGCGCATCAGTGCGTCGTACAGGCGCGAGACCTTGGAGCGCGTGGTGCCGATGGTGAGCAGCAAGGTGATGGTGTTGAAGGTGCTCTTCTCGATCTGGATGTTGTAGCGGTCGAACAGCTCCTTTTGCAGGTCGTCCACCGTGTAGCCGCAGCCCGAGACGTCGACCGTCACTTTGGTGATGTCCAGGCGGATGCCGTCATGCAGCACCTCGTCGGGCAGCAGGTCGGCCAGTTCCAGCACGCGGAACACGCCAGTGGAATTGATCTGCTGGCGCAGCTCCTTGGCGAGCGCGATGGTGCGCGAGAGCAGCTTGTAGCCCTCCATCACCGCCTGCTTCCTCGCTACGTCCAGGCTCGCGATGAGGCCGTATTGCGGCGAGGTGGAAGTGTGCATGTTGAAGTTCTCGCGGAACAGGTGCTCCCTGAAGTCCGGATCGTTGACGTGGATCATCGAGGCCTGCGAGAACGCCGACAGCACCTTGTGCGTCGATTGGGTCGCGTAGTCCGCGCCTGCTTCGAGCGCGGTGGGCCGGAATTCGGGGTGGAAGCGCGCGAAGCCGTACCAGGCCTCGTCGACGATCACCTTGATGCCCCTGGCATGCGCTGCCTTGACGACCGGCGCGAGGTCGTAGCGCAGGCCGTCGTAGGTGCAGGACGTGAGGATGAGTGCCTGCGCATCCGGATTTTTCTTTATAGCGTTCAACAAGGTTCTCTTCGGCACGGGGCCGTAGAGCCCGTATTTCCGGTTCAGCGCCGAATCCAGGTAGACCGGGTGCGCGCCCGAGAGCACCACGCCGTGGTGCACGCTCTTGTGGCAGTTGCGGTCGAGCAGCAGCTTCTCGCCGGGGGCGAGCAGCGTCTGGAAGATGACCTTGTTGGCGGTCGAGGTGCCGTTGGTGGCGAAGAAAGTGCGCCGCGCGCCGAAAGCCTTGGCCGCCATCTGCTGCGCTTCCGCGATCACGCCGCGGGGTTCCATCAGCGAATCGAGCATCGGCACCGAAACGGAGAGGTCGGCATCGAATACGTGGTCGCCCATGAATTCGTAGAAATCGTTGACCCACGGGCTGCCGCGCAGCGATTCGCCGGAGGAGTGGCCGGGGGTGTGCCACTGGTCCTTCGCCATCCAGACGTAGGTCTTCAGCGCGTCGGTGAACGGCGTGCGCGCCTTTTCCTGGATCTGCGCGTTCAGGATGCGGTAGATGCCGCGGTAGTCGCGCTCCTCGCGGTAGAAGTAGCCGTCCACTGCCTCGGTGAACAGGGAGTCGACCACCTCGTCCTCGGACTGCTGCGCGATCAGGATGTAGACATCGAGCTCGGGCCGGAATCGCGTAATGCGCTGGACGAGTCCCAGCGCCGACATCTGGAGCTTTTTCTTGCCGTTGCTTTTTTTCAGCCCCGGAAGCGAGTAGAGCTTGTCGTCCACCAGCACCGCTTGGATGTCGCCGTCGGCCTCGATCGCGGCGAGCGCTTCCCGGGCGGTGGCGACGCCGCTGAAGCTGATGCCCAGGGGATTGTCGAGCGAGCGCGCGGCCGCGTTCAGGCCCTTGACGATCTCGCGCAGTGGGAGCGGTTCGTCCTCGATTACCAGGATCCGGCTGAGGGGTTTGGTCACGCGGGGTCAGTATAATTCCGCATGCCCGAGGCCAATCTCGGAGTAGCTGCTGCCGCCGACGCGATCGTCGAGTTCGTCATTCAAGGCGTGACGCTGGACGGCAAGCCGTTCCGGCCGAGCGACTGGGCCGAGCGCCTGTGCGGCGTGATGTCCGCCTTCGGTGGCGACCATCGCATGCAGTACTCCCCTTACGTTCATCCGGTGACCGCTGCCGGGGTGCGCTGCGTGGTGGTGGACATCCGGCTCGAGGAAATCGAGCCGATGGCTTATCGCTTTCTGCTCGGTTTCGCCAGGGAAAACGAACTCAAGACGCGCGACGGGCGCGACGCAAACCGGACCGAACTCGCCAAGGTTCTGCGGGCCGGTGATACGGACTAAAACGGGGAAGGGACCCTGTTTCCCCTTCAGGTCATCGCCTTGATGGCGTGGGCGAGGCGGCTCTTGTGGCGCGCGGCGGCGTTGCGATGCAATACGCCCTTGGCGGAGACGCGGTCGATCGCCGCCTGCGATTTGACCAACGCGGCTGCGGCCGCTTTCTTGTCGCCCGCGGCGATCGCTTTCTTCACGTCCTTGATCGCGCTGCGCGCAGTGGTGCGCAGGCTCATGTTGCGAGCGCGCAGCCCGACGGCCTGGCGCGCCCGTTTGCGG
Source organism: Betaproteobacteria bacterium (assembly GCA_009693345.1). Lineage (GTDB taxonomy): Bacteria > Pseudomonadota > Gammaproteobacteria > Burkholderiales > SG8-39 > RBG-16-66-20. The sequence goes on along the minus strand of SHXL01000066.1, from coordinate 2,470 downwards.
GCCGATTTGATGTTTGCCATGTGTTTGTTCCTGCTTCAAAAAAGGCGCGGATTCTAGCATGAACCCGCATCTATGAACCTACTTCGCGCCCTGGCCACGGTGAGCAGCATGACGCTGCTGTCGCGGATCCTCGGGTACGTGCGGGATTTCTTCATTGCCAGGGTGTTCGGCGCGGGCCTGGCAACGGACGCCTTTTTCGTCGCACTGCGCATTCCCAACCTGATGCGGCGCTTGTTCGCGGAAGGGGCGTTTTCCCAGGCTTTCGTGCCTATCCTGGCCGAGGTTCGCAACCGCGAGTCCCCCGAAGATACGCGCGCGCTGGTGGACTGCGTTTCCACGGCGCTGTTCCTCGCGCTGCTCGCGGCAGCCGCCGTGGGAATGGCCCTGGCGCCGCTCGTGGTCTACGTGTCGGCACCGGGTTTTGCCGCCGAGCCCGGCAAATTCGAACTGACTGTGGCGCTGCTGCGGATCACCTTTCCCTACATCCTCTTCATCTCGCTGGTGGCGCTGGCCGCGGGCGTGCTCAATACCTGGAGCAGGTTCGCGGTACCCGCGTTCACGCCAGTGCTGCTCAATGTGTCGTTCATCGTCGGCGCCGCGTTCTTCGCCGAGCGCTTCGACCCGCCGGTGCTGGTGCTCGCCTGGGCGGTATTCATCGGCGGCGTGCTGCAACTGGCGTTTCAGCTGCCGTTCCTGTGGAAGATCGGCATGCTGCCGCGCTGGCGTCTGGATTTCAGGCATCCGGGCGTTGCGCGCGTGCTCAAGCTGATGGGCCCGGCGGTGTTCGGGGTATCGGTGAGCCAGGTGTCGCTCCTGATCAACACCATCTTCGCGTCGTTCCTCGTCACGGGCAGCGTCTCGTGGCTGTATTACGCCGACCGGCTGATGGAGTTTCCCGCCGGCATGCTCGGCGTGGCGCTCGGAACGATCCTTTTGCCCAGCCTGTCGAAGCATCATGCCGGAGGCGCGTCCGAGGAATACAGCCGGCTCCTGGACTGGGGGCTGCGCGTGACGCTGCTGCTTGCGCTGCCCGCGGCGGCGGCGCTCGCGGTGCTCGCCATGCCCCTGATCGCGACGCTGTTCCACTACGGCCGCTTCAGTGCCGAGGACGCCTGGATGACGCGCGAGGCGCTGGTCGCCTACAGCGTCGGGCTGGTCGGCATGATCCTGGTGAAAATCCTCGCGCCCGGGTTCTATGCCCGGCAGAACGTGGTGACGCCGGTGAAGATCGGTCTGGTCACGCTCGCCGCGACGCAGGCGATGAACCTCGCGTTCATTATCCCGCTCAAGCACGCGGGCCTGGCGCTCGCGATCGGCCTCGGGGCCTGCTTGAACGCATTGTTGTTGTATCTGATGTTGAGAAAACAGGACATTTACACGCCGCAGCCGGGGTGGCTCGCCTTCGCGCTCAAGGTCGGCGTGTCGGTCGTCGCGATGGCCGCGGCGCTTGGCGTTGCGATGGGCCCGGCTGCGGCCTGGCTGGCGGCGGGCTGGCAGTGGAAAAGCGCGATGCTTGCAGGTCTGGTGCTGCTCGGATTTGCGGTGTATGGCGCCTGCCTGCTCGCGCTGGGGTTCCGGCCGCGCCATTTCGTCATCCGGGGCGCCGATTGATGGCCGGACTCGACCCGTTTGTTGAGCTCGTATCGCGCCAGGACGACAGGATCGAGCTGGCGCGGGCTTGCCTGCAGATCGCCGAAGACGCCTATCCCGGGTTGGACGTGGACGGCTATGTCGGCGAGATCGAGCGCTATGCGAAGCGGCTGCGCGCGCGCTTCGCGCCGGAGGCGGCGGCCGAGGACCGGGTGATTGCGTTGAACGAGTTCCTCTTCGACGACCTGGGCTTCGACGGCAACATCGACGACTACTACGATCCGCGCAATTCCTACCTGAACGAAGTGATCGACCGCCGCACCGGGATACCGATCACGCTGGCGGTGCTCTACATGGAGATCGGCCGCCGCATCGGTCTGCCGTTCGCGGGCGTGTCATTTCCGGGGCATTTCCTGGTGCGCCTGCCGTTGCGCGGCGGCACGCTGGTGCTGGATCCTTTTTCCGGCGGCGTGCCCCAGCCCGAGACCGAGTTGCGCGATCGCCTGAAGCGCGTCATTCCGCGCGAGGCCCTGGGCGGCGTCCCGGTGGCCGAGCTGCCGCTGGACCAGTTCCTCGAGCCGGCCAGCAACCGGCAGATTCTCTCGCGCCTGCTGCGCAATCTGAAGGGGGTCTACCGCGAGAAAGACCAGCCCGAGCGGCTGCTCGCCGTGCTCAACCGGATGATCGTGGTGGCGCCGGAATCGCCCGCCGAGCTGCGCGACCGCGGCTTCGTTTACCAGCGCCTCGAGTGCTGGCGCCCGGCGCTCAAGGACTTCGCCGATTACCTGCAACGCGAGCCCGATGCCGCGGACCAGGACGAGGTAAGGGCGAAAATGGTGGACCTGACTCTGCGCTGCGCGCGCCTGAATTAGAGCTAGAA
>SHXL01000065.1 GCA_009693345.1 Betaproteobacteria bacterium | reverse complement strand
CACGACGATGCGCACCTGCCGAGCCGGATAGTTTTGCGCCGAAACAAGCCCGACCGCAAACAAAGCGATCGCGGCAAACAGAATTCGCAGCATGTTTGTCCTCCGTGAGGAAGGATTATGGGGGACGGAACGCGCCGCAAACGAAAACGCCGGCGCGAGCCGGAGTTCTTGAGGTACTGGTCGGGGCGAGAGGATTTGAACCTCCGACCACCTGCACCCCATGCAGGTACGCTACCAGGCTGCGCTACGCCCCGACGTGTCTCGCAACAACGATCAATTTTATCAGGCGCGCAGGCTGTCCAGCAGTTCCCTCAGTTCGCGCTTGAGCGCGGAGGCGTCCGCGGCGGATCCAGCCGCGGCCGGAGCGGCGCCGGCATGCGGGCGCGCGGCGCGCGCTTCATGCCTGTCATCGCCGGTGGCGGCGTTGTCGAGACGGTTGCGCGCCCCCCTGATGGTGAAGCCTTCCTCGTAGAGCAGTTCGCGGATGCGGCGGATGAGCAGCACTTCGTGGTGCTGGTAGTAGCGGCGGTTGCCGCGGCGCTTGACCGGTTTGAGCTGCGTGAATTCCTGCTCCCAATAGCGCAGGACGTGCGGCTTCACCCCGCAGAGCTCGCTTACCTCACCGATGGTGAAGTAGCGCTTGGCAGGGATCGGCGGAAGATCAACTTTCCTGCGGCTTGGCTCCATGGCGCGACTTCTCGACCATGGCTTTCAGCTTCTGGCTGGCGTGGAAGGTAACCACGCGGCGAGCGCTGATCGGAATTTCCTCGCCGGTCTTGGGGTTGCGGCCCGGGCGCTGCGGCTTGTCGCGCAGCTGGAAGTTGCCGAAGCCCGAAAGCCTGACACTCTCGCCCCGTTCCAGCGCCCCTCGAATCTCCTCGAAGAACGCCTCGACCATATCCTTTGCCTCGCGCTTGTTCAGACCGACCTTTTCAAATAAAAGATCGGCCAGTTCTGCCTTGGTCAAAGTCATTACAACTCCCTGATAGTTCTATTATTTTTTTATATTATGCACGCAATTTGGCGCCGAAGCGCCGTCCCCACAGCTCAACCAGCGCATCGCGCGCCGAGTCGGCCTCCGTATCCGTGAGGGTTCGTTCAGTATCTTGCATAACTACCCGGAACGCAAGGCTTTTCTTCCCTGGCGGCAGGCTCTGGCCCTGGTACAGATCGAATATCCCTACGTCCTGCACGATGGCCGGTTTTTCGGCCTGGAGGGCGTCCAGGAAGGCCTGCGCGAGGAGGCCTGCGTCCACCAGCAGGGCGATATCCCGCACCACCGGCGGGAAGCGCGAGGGCTGCGTTGGCTGGGGCAGCGGCGCCTGGGTGACGCAGCCCGCCTCCAGTTCGAACAGCAACACCGGCTGCGGCAATTCGTACTTCTGCTGCCAGCGCGGATGCAGCTCGCCCAGCCAGCCTGCCTGCGATCCTTCGCTCAGCACGCGAGCGGAGCGTCCCGGATGCAGCGCCGGATGCGCCGCCGCCTCGAAGCGCAGGCGCCGGGGCGCGCAGATGGCTTCCACGTCCGCCTTCATGTCGAAGAAATCGACGGCGCGCCCCGCGCTGCCCCACTGCTCGTCCAGCGCCGGCCCGAAAGCGGCGCCCGCAACGCGCACCGGCTGCTGCAGGCCTGCCACCGAGAGCGGCCCGGCGGCGGCGGCGGCGCGCAGGTACACGCGCCCGATCTCGAACACGCGGATGCGTCCGAGTTTTCGGGCGTGGTTGGTGCGGACATTGGCGATCAGCGAGCCAAGCAACGTCGTGCGCATTACGGAGGCCTGACTGGCAATCGGATTGAGCAGGCGCACCGGATTTGCCTCGCCCGCGAGGTCCGCCTCCCAGGCTGGTTCGACGAAAGCGAAGTTGATGGTCTCCTGGTAATCGCAGGCCGCGACCCTTTCGCGCACTGTGTGCAGCGAGCGCTGCGCCTCGGGCGCCGCGTGCATCTTTGCAGGCGCGCGCGGCGGATGCGCCGGGATGTTGTCGAAGCCGTGGACGCGCGCCACCTCCTCGATCAGGTCCTCCTCGATCTCGAGGTCGAAGCGATGGGAAGGCGGGGTTACGACGAAAATCCTGTTTTCAATCCTGAAATCAAAACCCAGACGGTGAAAAACAGATTTCATCTCGGTTTCCGGAATCGGCATGCCGATGACCTTCTGCGCGCGCGCCACGCGCATGCTCACCGGCTTTCGCTCGGGCAGGCGCTTGACCAGGTCCACCGTCGGCCCCGGCTCGCCGCCGCAGATCTCCAGGATCAGCTGCGTCGCGCGCTCGATGCCGTCGACGTTGTTGCCGAAGTCCACGCCGCGCTCGAACCGGTGCGACGCATCGCTCGCGAAGTTGTAGCGCCGCGTGCGCCCCGCGATTGCCTCCGGGAAGAAGAACGCCGATTCCAGGAACAGGTTCCGCGTCGTGCTTTCCGCCTTGGTCGTTTCGCCGCCCATGATGCCGGCCAGACCGATCGGCCCGGAGTCGTCGGTGATGCACAGCACGCCTGCATCCACGTCGACTTCCTCCCCGTTCAGCAACAGGACCTTCTCGCCCTTGCGGCCCCAGCGCACGTCGATCGCGCCGCGCAGCTTGTCCTGGTCGTAGACGTGCAGCGGCCGGCCGAGCTCGAGCATCACGTAGTTGGTGACGTCCACCAGCGCCGAGATCGAGCGCTGGCCGGCGCGCTCGAGGCGCCGGCGCATCCACGCCGGCGTCGGCGCCGCGGCATTCACGTTGCGGATCACGCGCCCGGCGAAGCGGCCGCAGCCGTCGGCATCGGAAATCTCGACGGCATGGGCGGAATCGTTCTTTGCGGGAATTTTCCTGATGTCCGGCTTTTTCAGCTCGGTCCCGGTAAGCGCTGCGACTTCCCTCGCGATTCCCAGAACCGAAAGACAGTCGGCGCGGTTCGGCGTCAGCTTGAAGGTCAGGACGTGCTCGCCAAGTTCGAGCACCTTGTAGACGTCGTCGCCCGGCTTCGCCTCCGCCGCGAGTTCCAGCAGGCCGGAATGATCGTCCGAGAGCCCGAGTTCCTTCGCGGAACAGAGCATCCCCTGGCTGTCTACGCCTCGCAGGAAAGCGGCCTTGATTTCTATTTTCCCGAGCCTTGTTCCCGCCAAAGCCAGGGGAGCCTTCATGCCCGCCCGGACATTCGGGGCGCCACAAACAACTTTCAGCTTCTCTTTGCCCGCGTTAACCGTGCAAACCGTCAGCTTGTCGGCGTTCGGGTGGCGCTCGACCGCGAGAATCTCGCCCACCACGACGCCGCTGAACAGCGGCGAGACTGGAGCGAAGGACTCGACTTCCAGCCCGGACATCGTCAGAAGATGGGCCAGTTTTTCCGTGGTTATTTTTATTGCCACAAAATCCCGAAGCCAATTCTCTGGGACATTCATGAGAATTGCCTCAGGAAACGCAGGTCGCCGTCAAAGAACAGGCGCAGGTCGTCGATGCCATAGCGCAGCATCGTCAGGCGCTCGAGCCCAGAACCGAACGCGAATCCGATGTAGCGCTCGGGGTCGAGGCCGAAATTGCGCACCACCTGCGGATGCACCTGCCCCGCGCCGGACAATTCCAGCCAGCGGTCCTTGAGCGGGCCGGAGGCGAACTGCAGGTCAATTTCCGCCGAAGGCTCGGTGAACGGGAAGTACGACGGCCGGAAGCGCACCTGCATGTCGTCGGACTCGAAGAAGCGGCGCAGGAAATCGACGTACACGCCCTTGAGATCCGCGAAGCTGATGTCCTCGTCGATCCACAGCCCCTCGACCTGGTGGAACATCGGCGAATGGGTCGCGTCCGAGTCCACGCGATAGGTGCGGCCCGGCGCGATCACCTTGATCGGTGGTTTATGCATGCGGGCGTAGCGCACCTGCATGGGGCTGGTATGCGTGCGCAGCAGGAGCGGCTTGCCGTGCTCATCGTCCAGGTCCACGTAGAAGGTGTCCTGCATCGAGCGCGCCGGATGGTTCTCCGGATTGTTCAGCGCGGTGAAGTTGTGCCAGTCGGTCTCGATTTCCGGGCCGTCGGCGACCTCGAAGCCGATCGAGCCGAAAATCTCCTCGATGCGGCGCCAGGTGCGGCTGATCGGGTGCAGGCCGCCGCGGCCGCGGCCGCGGCCCGGCAGCGTCACATCCAGCGCTTCCTCGGCGAGGCGCGCCTCCATCCTTGCCAGCGCGAGGTCGGCGCGGCGAAGATCCAGCGCCGATTCGACATCTTGCTTCGCGGCGTTTATGGCCTGGCCGGCGCTCTTGCGTTCTTCAGCGGAAAGCGTCCCGAGCGACTTCAAAAGCACGGTCAGTTTCCCGGCCTTGCCGAGGTATCGCGCCTTGACGTTCTCGAGCGACGCGGGATCGGCGGCGGCGGCGAACTCCGCGCGGGCGCGACCGACTATTTCTTCGAGATTATTCAGTGCGCGAGGCTTGCCTTGATCTGACCCGCGATTTTGGCGAACGCAGGCTTGTCGAGCACCGCGAGGTCGGCGAGCACCTTGCGATCGATCTCGATCTTGGCTTTCTTCATCCCGGCCATGAACGCGCTGTAGCTCATGCCCAGTTCCCGCACGGCGGCATTGATGCGCGTGATCCAGAGCGCGCGGATGTCGCGCTTGCGAGTGCGGCGGTCGCGGTAGGCGTACTGGCCCGCCTTCATCACCGCTTCCTTGGCGACGCGGAAAACGTTGCCGCGGCGGCCGCGGAAACCCTTGGCCTTGGTGAGTACTTTCTTGTGGCGCGCGCGCGCCGTTACTCCGCGTTTGACTCTTGGCATGGCGCGCCCCTCAACCCGAGTACGGCAGCATCATGCGGACGGCCCGCTTGTCGCTGTCGTGAACGTTGGTGATGCCGCGCAGCTTGCGCTTCGTTTGCGTCGACTTCTTGGTAAGGATGTGGCGCTTGAACGCCTGCCCGCGCTTGATCGTGCCGCCCGGGCGGACCTTGAACCGCTTCGCGGCGGACTTTTTCGTCTTCATCTTCGGCACAGCATTGCTCCTGTTGATTACCCCGCCGTGGCGGGTTTTGCTTCTACCTTCTTCGCTTCCTTCGGCGCTTTCTCGACCGCCGGCTTCTTCGGCCCTTTCACCGGCACCACCTTCTTCTTCGGCGCCAGCACCATCACCATCTGCCGGCCTTCGAGCCGGGGAAACTGTTCGATGATCGCAACCGGTTCCAGATCCTTGCGCACCCGCTCCAGCAGCCGCACGCCGAATTCCTGGTGCGCCATCTCGCGCCCGCGGAAGCGCAAGGTCACCTTCGCCTTATCGCCTTCCTCGAGGAACTGCACCAGCTTGCCGACCTTGATGTTGTAGTCGCCATCATCGGTGTTGGGGCGGAATTTTATTTCCTTGACCTGGATCTGCTTCTGCTTGAGCTTGGCCTCGTGGGCCTTCTTCTGCTCGCGGTAGCGGAACTTGCCGTAGTCCATCAGCTTGCAGACCGGCGGCACGGCGAGCGGCGCGATTTCGACCAGATCCACGTTCTGCTCTTCCGCAATCTTCAGCGCATCGGCGACTGCCACGATGCCCAGCTGGTCGCCGTTTTCCGCCACCAGCCTCAACTGCGGCGATGTGATTTCCCCGTTGATGCGTTGCGATCTCTCGAGTGCGATGGGTGAAAACTCCTCTTCTCGTCAAAAAAATCGGCTGTGCCGCTACGCGCGCGCCTCGTTGCCGAGGCGCTCGATGAACGCCTCGAGAGCCATGGCCCCCAGGTCTTCACCGCTGCGCGTGCGCACAGCCACGCTTCCAGCCTGCTTTTCCTTGTCGCCGACCACCAGTTGGTAGGGCAGCTTCTGCAGGCTATGTTCCCGAATTTTATAGGAAATTTTCTCGTTTCGCAAATCCGCGCTGACCCGGAAACCGGCCTGCCGCAGCCTTGCCGCGACGCTTTCCGCATACCCGGCCTGGGCTGCGGAAACATTTATGACCACCGCCTGCTCCGGGGCCAGCCAGACCGGGAAGGCGCCGCCGAAATTCTCGATGAGTATCCCCAGGAAGCGCTCCATCGACCCCACGATCGCCCGGTGCAGCATCACCGGCGTATGGCGGGCGTTGTCCTCGCCGACGTACTCGGCGCCCAGCAGCCCCGGCATGCTGAAGTCCACCTGCATGGTGCCGCACTGCCAGACGCGGCCGATCGCGTCCTTGAGCGAATACTCGATCTTCGGGCCGTAAAAGGCGCCCTCGCCCGGCGAGAGGACATACTCGACCCCGGAACGCTGCAGCGCTTCGATGAGCGCCGCCTCGGCCTTGTCCCAGACCGCGTCCGAGCCGATGCGCTTTTCGGGCCGCGTCGCGATCCTGTAGACGATCTCCTTGAAGCCGAAGTCACGGTAGACCTTCTGCAGCAGCACCGTGTACGCGACGCATTCGCCGAGGATCTGCGCCTCGGTGCAGAAGATGTGGCCGTCGTCCTGGGTGAAGCCGCGCACCCGCATCAGGCCGTGCAGCGCGCCCGAGGGCTCGTTGCGGTGGCAGGAGCCGAACTCGCCGTAGCGCAGCGGCAGGTCGCGGTAGCTGCGCAGGCCCTTGTTGTAGATCAGGATGTGGCCGGGGCAGTTCATCGGCTTCACCGCGTACTGGCGTTTCTCCGACTCGGTGAAGAACATGTTCTCGCGGAAATTGTCCCAATGCCCGGTGCGCTTCCACAGGCTGACGTCGAGGATCTGGGGGCCGCGCACCTCGCTGTAACCGTTGTCCCGGTAGATGCGGCGCATGTACTGCTCCACGCACTGCCACAGGATCCAGCCCTTCGGATGCCAGAACACCAGGCCGGGCGCCTCCTCCTGCATGTGGAACAGGTCCAGCTGCGTGCCGAGGCGCCGGTGGTCGCGCTTGTCGGCCTCCTCCAGCATCTTCAGATACGCGTCCTGGTCCTCCTTCCTCGCCCAGGCGGTGCCGTAAATGCGCTGCAGCGTCTCGTTCTTCGAATCGCCGCGCCAGTAGGCGCCCGCGACGCGCATCAGCTTGAACACCTTCAACTTGCCGGTCGAGGGCGCATGCGGCCCACGGCACAGGTCGGTGAATTTGTCCTGGGAATAGAGCGAGATTTCCTGATCGGCCGGTATGGACTGGATGATTTCCGCTTTGTAGATTTCTCCCTGTTCGCGAAAGAACTTCACCGCTTCGTCGCGTGAGAGAGTTTTTCTCGTAACTACAAAGTCTTCCCTTGCCAATTCGCCCATGCGTTTTTCAATCGTCAGCAAATCCTCGGGCGTGAAGGGACGCTTGTAGGCGAAGTCGTAGTAGAAGCCGTTTTCGATCACCGGGCCGATGGTCACCTGGGCCTCGGGAAACAGCTCCTTCACCGCGTGCGCGAGCAGGTGCGCGGTGGAGTGGCGCAGGATCTCCACGCCCTCCGGATTCTTTTCCGTGACGATCGCAAGCTCGGCGTCGGCCTCGATGCGATGGCTCGTGTCGACGAGCCTGCCGTTCACCTTGCCGGCGAGCGCGGCGCGCGCGAGGCCCGCGCCGATGGATTGGGCGACCTCGGCGACGGTGGCGGGCCCGGGGAATTCCTTCACCGAGCCGTCAGGGAGTCTTATCTTCAGTCTGACCTCCTCAAGGCCCCGGAGCGATCAAGACCCGCATCGCCGCCACGAACTCGCCGGCCTCGGCCGCCAGGCTCGCGGCTTCTTCCGACTGCGTCTCGGTCAGCGCAAGATAATCCGCGCGCTGGCGGGCGTCGAAGAGGCGCTCGTAAATGCGGCCGGAACGCTGATCGAGCAGTCCGGGCTTGACCAGCGCCTAGTGAATCGCCGCGCGAACACCCGTGTGCTTCACGAAGTGCCGGCCGCGGACCAGCAGGACCGCGCTCGCCGCATAAAAGGCAGCGTAGTAGGCGCGATTGACCGCAAAGTCGTATCTGCCGGCCCGCAATTCGGACCGGGCGGACTCCAGCGCATCGGCGGGTTTGCGCAACCAAATGCTGAACCGCCTGGCCTCGCGCCTCTGCGTCAGTCAGGCGGCGATCCCGTCTCGTTCAATTTCACGGTGCAACGGCAACACCGAGTACAGACCTGCCTCCCACTCTGTGGTGGGCACAACCAGCGGACTGAGCAGCACGTCGTAGCGAAGCTGGATGTCATACAACGCGCCGACGATCGCCGCCGTGTCGTTGGGCGATAGGCCAAGCTGATCCAGTGTTCTCATGTGTCGTCCCGTCGAATCTCGCACATTTTACTTCAGGCCCGGGAAGTTTCCTCTCGCGGCGCGCTTTGCACCAGGTAGTCGAGGATTTCCATATCGCGCAGGTGCTGGCTCACAGCACCTTGCGAATGTCCGAGCGATGCAGCCATCTGGCGCCGGCGAACGCCATCGCGGCGGAAGAGAAGCTGGAGGGGGTACCCAAACCGGGACCCACTGCTCCGGCGGGGGTGGGTGCTTCGACGTAACTGCTCGAGGGAATTGGTAGGCGCGATTGGACTCGAACCAACGACCCCTACCATGTCAAGGTAGTGCTCTAACCAGCTGAGCTACGCGCCTGCAAAAACGCGGATTTTACAGGATTCAGCCGTTCAATCCTTGTAGACCTCGAAGCTGACGAACAGCTTTAGATCGTCGCCGAGGTTCGGCAGCCCGTATTTCATGCCGAAGTCGGAGCACTTCAGCGTCGCCGAGGCGTTGCCGCCGCACATCTCCTTCTTGCTCATCGGGTGCGCCTTTCAGACCCAGCGTTTAGTTGACGGGGAAAAACTCAGCCGGCTGATCCGCGGCTCGCCAGCCATGCTAGCACCCATGCGGCCGCGGCCGCGGCCGCCGCGTAAAGCGCCGCGACGATGCCCTGCACCCACGGTGTGGCCTTGGGCAGCGGCAACCGCACCAGCACCGGGACCAGCGCCAACGCCGCCAGCGCATACCACGGCAGTTGCCCGGTAAGCACCGCACCCACCGCCACCAGGCTCGCGGCCACTGCCGCCGTCAGCGTCAGGGTGGTCCCCGGCGCCACGCGCGGGCCGAGGATCATGTTGAGCAGAAGGAACGCGCCGCAGCCCGCTCCCATCCCCATGCCGTACTGGCCGAGAAGCGCGGATGCGCCCAGCACCGCACTAACCCCCGCGCCAAGGCCGAGGCCCAGTCCCGCGGCGCCTGCGCGTACCCCATCGGCCTGCAACGCGACGGTGAAAGCCACCACCCAGATCATGAACGCCGCAAGCGCGGCGCCATGGAGCGCCAGATCAGCACCGGATTTCTGCTTCAAGAGGTTCAGGAAGACCCATTCGCCGGCCGCCGCAAACACCACCCCGAGCACGACTCCGGTCGCGCGCGTTGGCTTGAACGCGAGGTCGGCGATCACGCCCAGCGCCGGCGCCGCCATTGCCACCAGCACCACCCCGCGCTTCGAGTCGAGGGATTCCAGTGTGAAGTCCCCTACCAGATAGACCGTGGCGAGAAATCCCGCACCGGCCGCAAGTCCCGCCAGCCGCAGCGGAAACAGCAATCCCGCGACCAGCATCCCGGCCAGGAACGGCGCCACGCTCGACTGGATCGCCGGATTGTTGAGCAGCTCGTCCATCATGCGCCCCTTTCAGCCCCTGCCGACACGGATCACGCCGGCGACTTCTTTCACCGCCGCGAACGCGCGCCGCAGGTGCGCCACATCCGCCACCTCGAAGCTGAAGCGCATGCGGGCGAGGTCGTTGCGGCTCTGCGTGCGCACCGCGGTGACGTTGATACGTTCGCGCGCGAGCGCTTCGCCGATGTCGCGCAGCAGCCCCTGGCGGTCCGAGGCCGTCACCAGGACGTCCACCGGATACGTGCCGGCGGCAGGCGCCCCTGCTTTCGTTCCCCACTTCGCGTCGATCAGCCGCTCGGGGCTGCGCTCGGCGAGGCGCTTGAGGCTCGTGCACTCCTCGCGGTGCACCGAAATGCCCCTGCCGCGCGTGACGAAGCCGCGCACCGCGTCCGGCGGCACCGGCTTGCAGCACTTCGCGAGCTGCGTCATCAGGCGGTCCACGCCCACGACGAGAATGCCGATGTCGCGCGGGGATTTCGCCCTGGCCTTTTTTTCCGGCTGGATTTCAGTTCTTGGAACCGAAGCCACACCCGTCAATTCACGCAAAGCCGCCTGCAACTGGCGCAGGTTGACCTCGTCGCGCGCGACCGCGGCGAAGAACTCGTCGGGCCTGGCGAAGCCGAGCTTGTGCGCGAGCTGCTCGAGGTTGGCCTGCGTCGCGCCCTCGCGCCGCTGTTCCTTTTCCACCGCGGCGCGGCCCTGCGCGACGGTCTGCGCCAGCGACCTGGCGTTGAACCACTGGCGCACCTTGCCGCGCGCGCGATGGCTCTTGAGGAAACCGAGCGCCGGATTGAGCCAGTCGCGTGAGGGGCCAACCCCGTGCGGCCCGCCCGCCTTCGCGGCGACGATCTCCACCCGCTGGCCGCTCGCCAGCGGCGTGTCGAGCGGCACCATGCGCCCGTCCACTTTCGCGCCGCGGCAGCGGTGGCCGAGGTCGGTGTGCAGCGTATAGGCGAAATCCACCGGCGTCGCGCCGGCGGGCAGGTCGACGACCTTGCCCTGCGGCGTGATGACGTAGATCGTGTCGTCCAGCGACGCCTTTTTCGTCTTCTCCGCCCAGCCCGCGCCGCCCGCGACTTCATCGCGCCACGCGAGCAGCTCGCGCAACCAGGCAATTTTGTCGTCGAAAGCACCCTCTGTTCTTGATGCCTTCCTGGATTCCTTGTAGCGCCAGTGCGCCGCGACGCCGAATTCCGCCTGGCGGTGCATCTCCTCGGTGCGGATCTGCACTTCCAGCGTGCGGCCGCCCGGCCCGATCACGGCGGTGTGCAGCGACTGGTAGTTGTTGCCCTTGGGCCGCGAGATGTAGTCGTCGAACTCCTTCGGGATCGGCTCCCACAGGTCGTGCGCGATGCCCAGCACGCTGTAGCACTCGCCCGGCGTCGGCACGATGACGCGCAGCGCGCGCACGTCGTGCACGTCGGAAAAATCGAGCTGCTTGGTGCGCATCTTGTTCCAGATGGAATAGATGTGCTTCGGGCGCCCGGTAACCTCGGCCTGCAGGCCCGCTTTTTTCAATTCCTTGCCGAGCACTTCGATGGCATCCGCGATGTATTTCTCGCGCTCGATGCGCTTCTCGTCCAGCATCTGCGCGATCTTCTTGTAGAGCTCGGGCTCGATGTAGCGGAACGAGAGGTCTTCCAGCTCCCACTTGAGCTGCCATACACCGAGGCGGTTCGCCAGCGGCGAATAAATGCTTAATGTTTCTTTTGCAAAACTGATTTTTTCATCGGCATCGACCTTGGAAAAATAACGCAGCGTCTGCGTGCGCGAGGCAAGGCGAATGAGCACCACACGAATGTCCTCGACCATGCCGAGCACCATCTTGCGCAGGATCTCGTTCTGCTCCCCGGGCGCGGCGCGTGTGAGCACGCGCAGCCGGTGGAGCTTCTCCACGCCGCCGGCGAGCGCCGCGACCTCCGGGCCAAAAACCTCCTGCAGCCTGTCCATGCCGTCCAGGAGCTTCGGCGCGGCGAACAGCACGCCCGCGGCGCGTGTCTCCGTATCCACGCCGATCGAGGCGAGGCTCGCCTCGAGGCCAAGCGCGTGCGACCATACCGGCTCTCCGGTGGAGAGCACCTGCCCTTCGTACAGCGGCCGCACGAATGCCAGCGCGCGCTCGACAAGCGCGTCTTGTACGCGCCCGTGCGACGCGTCGCGGGAATGGATCTGGACGACGGAAACCATGCTGCTATTGTAAGGGCATTGGTTTGGATGGATGCTCCATGGGCTGGCTCCGCGACTGGAAACGCAGGCGCATTCTGCAGCGGCACCGCATTGACGATGCCCTGTGGCAGCGCGCGAAAAAGCACCTGCCCTTCCTGCACGGGCTCGCGGCCGACGAGGAACGGCGGCTGAAGGAATTCGCCGTCGTGTTTCTCGCGGAAAAGCAGCTCACGCCGGTGCGCGGCCTCGCGCTCTCGGAGGACGACCGCATCGAGATCGCGCTGCAGGCCTGCCTGCCGGTGCTGGAACTCGGTCTGGACTGGTACGACGGCTGGGTCGGCATCGTGGTGCATCCTTCCGATTTCAAGGTGCAGCGCGCCGAGACCGGGGAGGACGGCGTGGTGCACGAATGGGACGACGAGCTCGCGGGCGAGTCCTGGCCCGGCGGGCCGGTGGTGCTGTCGTGGGAGGCGCTGGACGATGCGGGCTCGGTTGCCGAGGGCGGCGCCAACATCGTGATCCACGAATTCGCGCACAAGCTCGACATGAGGGCGGGCGAGGCCGACGGCGTGCCGCCGCTGCCCTCGCGCGCGGCGCGCGAGCGCTGGATCGAGGTGTTCGACGCCGAATTCGACCGTTTCTGCAAATCGCTCGACACCGGCAAGGAGACGTTTCTCGATCCCTACGCGGCGGAACACGAGGCCGAATTTTTCGCCGTGGCGAGCGAGGCGTTCTTCGAATCGCCGAACGCGCTGCGCCGGGACTTTCCGCGGCTCTACGAACTTTTCAAGGGCTTCTACCGGCAGGACCCGGCACGGCGCCTGAGCACCTGACGACCGCCGATGCTCATGGCGGCCGCGTGCCGTCGTCATAGGTCACTTCGATTCGCATCATGCTTCCCACGGGCCGGCCGTTGATTTCTCCCGGCACGAAGCGCTGCTTGCCGAAAGCCGCCGCCGCCGTCGCGGCAACCGCTGCCGCCAGTTCGCTCTTTTCGACGTCGACCGAATCCACATTGCCGAGTTCGTTGATCCACACCCTCAGGATCACCTTGCCGGAGGCGAACATCGGCCCTATTTCCGGCACGTCGAGCCGGGGCTCGGTGGTCGGCCGCGGGCGCTGCGTGAGCTGAT
>SHXL01000064.1 GCA_009693345.1 Betaproteobacteria bacterium | reverse complement strand
TAGTTGAACAACTTCAATGCGATGGGGTGTACTCAAATTTTTCCATAGATATTCGCAACGTTGAATCGCGAGGCGACTGACCTGCCCAGGTTCTTAGGACCAATCGTAACTTGAGAGAATGGCTCCCGCCTACCAGCGAGGAGCCCATGAAGAAGAGTCGTTTCACTGAAGAGCAGATGGTCGCGATCCTGCGGGAAGCCGACAAGGTGCCCGTCCCCGAGGTCGCCAGGAAGCACAAGGTCAGCGCCCAGGCGATCTACACCTGGAGGCGCCGTTTCGGCGAATTGCAGCTCGCCGATGTCAGGCGTCTGCGTCAGCTCGAGATCGAGAACGCGAAGCTCAAGAAGCTCGTCGCCGAGCGCGATCTTGAGATCGACACCATGAAGGAGATCAACCGCCGAAAGTGGTGAGCTCGCAGGCACGCCGCGAGCAGGTTGCGCTCGCGTGCGAGCGCGGCCTGTCGAAGCGGCGCGCTTGCGAGCTGATCGAAATCGCCCGTTCGGGCCTTGACTATGTGTCGGTGCGCGCCGAGCGCGATCGCCCGGCGCTGGAAGCAATGAAGCGCCTGGCGGCGCAGTATCCACGCTACGGCTACAGGAGGATTCGCGTGTTCCTGAGAAGAGAAGGTCATGGCATGAGCAGGCACCGGGCACACCGCCTGTGGCGCCTGGAGGGGCTGCAACTGCCCCGTAGAAGGCCTCGCCGGCGTGCAGCCACATCACGGCCGCGGCCCCTGCCGGCATTTGGTCCCAACCACGTCTGGGCCTACGACTTCGTGTTCGACGCCAGCGCGAGCGGCCAGCAGATCAAGTGCCTCACCGTCATCGATGAGTTCACCCGCGAGTGCCTGGCGATTGACGTGGCCGGGTCGATTCGTTCCGGTCGTGTGATCGAGGTTCTGACCCGGCTGGTCTCGGCGCGCGGCGCACCGCGTTTCCTGCGCTCGGACAATGGCGCGGAATTCGTCAGCCACGCAATCCTCACTTGGCTTGCAGATTCGGGCATCGACACGGCGCACATCGATCCGGGCAAACCGTGGCAGAACGGCGACAACGAGAGCTTCAACGGCAAGTTCCGCGACGAGTGCCTGTCGCTCGAATGGTTCCGCAGCCGCGAGGAGGCGCGCGTCGTGATCGAAACCTGGCGCCAGCACTTTAACCATGTCCGTCCACATTCAAGTCTGAACGACCTTACACCGATCGAGTTCAAGACGCGTTACGATTCCACCAACCCGGGGGCCATCCTCAAGTAGCCAATGGTCCAAAGATCCCTGGGCAGGTCAGAACCTATCAAAAGTGTCCGGAATATCGGGGGAAGCCCAATGGTTTGGCAACTATGAAACTCCGGTCATTCTTTCGACGAAGGGTCGACAAAAAATTGAGCGTGGAGAAACTCTTACTCTCGAGTATGGGCGCAAGGAGAGTGAGGGAAAGGACTACAACGAAGATACAAATTTCGGGAAGCTAAAGAGAATTCCTCATCAACCGCTTCAAGCGTTTCTCAAGAAGCACGGTTGCGAATACATGAGCCGCGGGACCTTTCCGGCCTTGTGGCGGCTGTAGGCCGAGTTCCTCTGCCTAAAGGGCTCTCGAGGCGGTAGCGAAGTCTGGAGCTAGGCGGGACTCCCGAGGGAGGAAATGTACCGGTTCATCCATTTGGCGGCCGACGTGACGCCGCCAAAAGTGAACAAGTGCACGCCGACCACGTTGCACTCGGCGTGGACCGCGCAGTAGCGCGCCAGCGCAGACAGTTGCTGCTCCGGATCGGTATGGGTCACGAGGCGAACCGCTTCCATCCCTTGCGCCCGCAACGCCCTCAGCGAGGCACTGACCCCGCAGCGCTGCGCGAAGCGCAGCAGCGCGACCGGATTGGTCGGTCCCGCGAGGCCGACGTAGATCGGCACGGCGGGCGCGGTGCGCGCCAGCCCCGCGCAATACTCGATCACGCGCGCCGGGGCGAAGGAGAACTGGGTGACGATGTAGGTACCCAGGCCCTGGCGGGCTGCGAGCGACAGCTTCTCGGCGAAAGAACTGTCCAGCACGGCGCGTGGAATGCGCGGGTGGCCCTCCGGGTAGCCAGGCAGCCCGATCTCGCGCAGCCCCGAGGCGGCGAGCAGGCCCTCCCGGAGCAGCGCCGCGCTGTCGGCGTAGTCGCCGAGCGCTTCGGGTTCGTCACCGCCAAGTATCAACGCTTTCCGAACGCCCGCATCGCCGACCGCACGCGTGAGGAAGGCCTGGAATTCGGCGCGGTCCTTGACGCGGCGCGCGGCGATGTGCGGGATCGGCTCCAGGCCCGCCTCGCGCACCGCGATCAGGGTGGGCAGCGTGTCGAGCAGCTTGTGGCGCGGCAGGTGATTGATGTAGACCGGCGTGCCCGCCGGCAGCAGCGCGGCGATGTCGCGCGCGTCCTGCGGACGGTGCGCGCCCATTTCGAGGGAGCCGCCGGACACCAGTTCAGCGGCGATCGACGCGGTGCGTGCGACCGCCGGGCGATCCACGGAACGGCCGGCGTCAGCCGCGTTTTCGAGAAACGACATACGATTCGTCCAGGAACCAGAGGCCGCCATGCGCTTGCAGCACGTCGCGCGTGGCATCGAGGTACTTGCGCTCGCCCACCACGCGGGCGAGGCGCTCGTCGTCGATCTGCGCCACGTACACCGCGGCGTTCCAGGCGGCGAACAGCGTCGAGGTGCCGATGCTTTCGGCAATCTCGGTGGGCAGCGTGTGCATGTCGTAGCGGAACACGGCGCGCGCATCCGAATAGGAATTGAAATTGAAATGGCGCGCTTCGTTGCCGAGCTCGGTGCGCACCGCGCGCAGCAGGTCGTGCCGTCCAGTGGTGAAGGGATTCTCGTCGGGCCAGATCTTGCGCACGATCTCCAGGCCCGGATCGCGGCCGCAGGAATGGATGCCAAGCAGCCGGCCGCCGGGCCCGAGCGCGCGGGCGAGCGGGCCGATGACTCTGGATGCCTTGAACTCCACCGGCACGCGCGCGCGATAAGGCTGCGAAGCGATCACCAGGTCGTAGTCGGCGCGCGCCTTGCCCCGTTTCGGGATCGCCTCGTCGAGCATGAAGCGGAAATCGTCCCGGTAAAGCACCAGCGCCACCGGGCGTTCGTAGATCGGATTGCCGGTCTTGGCGCTGTGGCGCGCCTGCCAGTTTTTCGCGAGGAACGGCTCCAGCGCCGCAATCTGCTCGCTGAACTCGTGCGCCGTGGTGCCGGTGAGGCCGACTTCGTGCCACACCAGCGAAGTCGCCGCGCTGACTGACCTGGGCACCAGCCACGGCGCTTCCGTGTAATACATGTTGGTGACGATCATCACGGTCGCCGGATGCTCGTAGAAGCGGTCCGGCATCTTGTCGAGCGACAGCCGCACGTCCTCGAGGCTGATCTCCTTGCCGACGAAATAGAACGGCCGGGTGGGGAAGCGCCGGTGCATCTCGCGCATCACGCGCGACAGCACCGAGCCGTCGCCCATGCCGGCGTCGAACACGCGGATCGCGGGCGGGCGCGGGTGGATATGCGCGAGTTCCATGCCCACGCGCCGCGCCACGGTTTCCTTCTCGCTGCAGGTGTTGACAAAGAGCAGGTACTTTTGCCGATTGTCGAAGAAACGGAAATTGCGTGATGGAGCACCATCGCCCAAATGCGGCGCGCTGGTGCTTTGCGGGACGCCGTCTGGCAGCGGTGCGATGCGGATCAGCTGGCGCAATTCAGGCGGTGTCGCGGGTGCGCTCGCGCCGTGGCGTTCGAGAAAGGTGGTGACGCGGTCGAGCGTCTCGGGCGTGATGCGGGCGCCATCGCGCAAACGCGCGACGAATTTGCCGTCATTCACCGCCCGGCGGCCGAAGGTGGACTCCGCGATGCCGCTGCCGCGGCAGAACGCCGCGATGCTCTCCAGCAGGGTGCCGCCTTGCTCCGCGATCGCTTCCATGCAACCCTTCCTCCTTGCCGGACAGTACGACTGGGATTGTGGGATCGCAACCACAACTGGATAGGATAAATAGGTGGGATATTGCCCATCTATAAAAATCAAAGGCTTACAGAATGACACAATCTTCGAAGCACGGCCTTGCCCGCGGACTCACCAACTACGGCGATCCGGCGTTCTCGCTTTATCTGCGGCGCTCGTTCGCCAAGAGCATGGGCTACTCGGGCGAATTGCTGGCGCGCCCGGTGGTCGGGATCGCCGATTCGCGCAGCGGCTTCAACAACTGCCACCGCCATTTCCCGGAGCTGATAGAGGCGGTAAAGCGCGGCGTGCTCGCCGCGGGCGGGCTGCCGATCGAATTTCCCACCACGTCGCTAGGGGAGGTTTTCCTCAGCCCGACCTCGATGATGTTCCGCAACCTGATGGCGATGGACGTCGAGGAAATGGTCCGCGCGCAGCCGATGGACGCGGTGGTGCTGGTGGGCGGTTGCGACAAGACCGTGCCGGCGCAGCTGATGGGCGCGGCGAGCGCCGACGTGCCCGCGGTGCAGCTGCTGGCGGGGCCGATGATGCCGACCTCCTACAAGGGTGAGCGGCTCGGTGCCTGCACTGATTGCCGCCGCTTCTGGGCCATGCATCGCGCGGGGAAGGTGGATGCCGCCGGCATCGCGGAAGTCGAAGGCAATCTCGCCACGACCGCAGGCACCTGCGCCGTGATGGGCACGGCGTCCACCATGGCGGCGCTGGCCGAAGCGCTCGGTATGGCGCTGCCGGGCAGCGCGGCAATTCCCGCGGTGCACGCCGACCGGCTGCGCGCCGGCGAAGCGAGCGGCCGGCGCGCGGTGGAACTGGTGGCGAAACCCATCCGTCCGTCGCAGATCATTAACCAGAAATCCGTGGAAAACGCGATCCGCGTGCTGCTCGCGATCGGCGGCTCGACCAATGCGATCGTGCACCTCACCGCCATTGCCGGACGGGTCGGCGTGAAGATCGACCTGCACCGCCTGAATGAAGTTTCCGACTCGACGCCGGTGCTGGTGGACCTGAAGCCGACCGGCCAGTTCTACATGTCGGACCTGTATGCCGCGGGCGGCGTGGGCGCGGTGCTGCGGGAACTCAAGCCGCTGCTGCACCTGGAGTGCATGACCGTGACCGGCGAGACCCTCGGCGAGCGGCTGGCGCACGAGGAGGGCGCCTGGGTGGATCGCGCGGTGGTGCGGCCGCTCGCGGATCCGCTGGCGAAGGAGGGCGGGCTGGTGGCGCTGTTCGGAACGCTTGCGCCAAACGGCGCGATCCTCAAACGCTCGGCGGCCGACGCCAACCTGTTCGAGCGCGAGGGGCGGGCGGTGGTGTTCACGTCGCTGGATGATCTCGCGGCGCGCGTCGACGATCCCGCGCTCGACATCACGCCGGAGGATTTCATGGTGCTGCAGAACGCGGGCCCGAAGTCCGGCTACGCGATGCCGGAGGCGGGCTATCTTCCGATCCCCCAGAAACTGGCGCGCGCTGGCCTGAAGGACATGGTGCGGATCTCGGACGCGAGGATGAGCGGCACGGCCTACGGCACCATCGTGCTGCACGTCTCGCCCGAGGCCGCGGCCGGCGGGCCGCTCGCGCTGGTGCGCAACGGCGACCGGATCAGGCTTTCAGTCAAAGAGAGGAAGATTGACCTGCTCGTTCCTGAAAACGAGCTGGCGAAAAGAAAAGCTGCCTGGAAACCGCCGGTGCCGCCGCCTGCGCGCGGCTACGCCAAGCTCTACATGGACCACGTGCTGCAGGCCGAGCACGGCTGCGATTTCGACTTTCTTCGCAAGGCGTAGCGACTACTTCGCGTAGTCGTAAACCAGTTCGTACACGCCTTCACTGTCGATCGCGAGGCGGGCGGACTTCCAGCGCCGCTGCGCGGGGGTGAGCGATTCGCTCAGCCCGGTGATGCGCCGCGTGATCTCCTGCACGTTGCAGGGCACGAATTCCTCGGCGTCTTCGTCGCGGTACGAGGCGGTGAAGAAGAACTTCGCCGCCACTGCCGCCTCCGCGCTCGTGACCACGACCCAGGTGCGCTTCCAATCCTGCGGCAGGCCGGGCGCGAGGCAGGAGAAAATCTGCTCGACCAGTTTTGCGTCCAGTTTTGGCGCCGTGTACGGGGCCGGCGAGGGCGCGATCGCGGCGATCGCGCGCGGGGCAGGCGCCGCAGCGGGCGCAGGCGGCGCGCCGAGTACAGGCGTCGGCGGCCCGTAAATCATCATGCTGGGATTAGCGGGCCCCTCCTTTTCCTTGCCGGCTGCGCGCTCGGCCGCGGTCTCGGTTTCCGGAATCGGCTCGGTACGCACCGGCATCCGCCGACGTTGCGCATCTGCGTCCGTCGTGGCGGCGAACGCGGCCAGCAATGCTAGGGCGGATATCGCGCGCTTTATGCCGTCGTGCGGTGTCATGGGGGAATCAACGATACCACCGCCGGGCGGACCTTACTTTGAGCGTCGCTCCGCTCGTATTGGTGTGCGCATTCTAATCAGGTAGGCTAGGGCGATGGCGGAACTTGAGGCCTTCTCCGATTCCTACGCCGAGGCGCGCCAGAAGTTCGTCGAGGCCGCGCTCCGTGCCGGCGCCAAGCTGACGAGCTACAAGCATCCGGCGGAGCGGGGACCGGGCGGCGAGGCGCTGTACCTGGATGTGTCCGTGCTTGGACCGGGGAATGCCTCGCGCGTCTTTGTCGTCGGCAGCGGCACCCATGGCATCGAGGGCTATTCCGGCTCGGCCGTGCAACGCGCCTGGCTGCGCGGCAGGCCGCGCCTGCCCAAGGATACTGCGGTCGTGTTCTTCCACGCCCAGAATCCCTGGGGCTTCGCGCACAAGACGCGCGTCACCGAGGAAAATGTCGACCTCAACCGGAATTTCATCGACTTTTCCAAGCCGCTGCCCCGGAATCCAGGGTACGCGGAGCTGCAAACCGCGATCGCGATCAAGGACTGGAACGAAGAATCGATCGCCGGCGCATTCGTAGAGCTTGACGCGTATCGCGAACGCGTCGGCGAGAAGGCGTTTTCAGACGCTTTCAACGGCGGGCAATACACGCACCAGGATGGAATTTTCTACGGCGGGGCGCGGAAGCAATGGTCCAACAGTGCGTTCCGGGCGGCGGTCGAAACGCATCTCGAACGGGCGCGCAGCGTCGCGTTCCTCGACCTGCATACCGGCATCGGCCCGCGCGGCGAGCATGTCTACCTGTGCTTCCATCCGGAAGCTTCGCCCGCGCGGGAACGGGCGTGCGCCTGGTGGGGCGAGCGCGCCGTCAACCTGCAGGGCGTGACGCACAATAAACTCGCGACGTACAGCGGCACGATCATCGACGCGTTTTCCGGGATGCTGCCGAGCGCCGAGGTCACCAGCATCGTGGTCGAATTCGGCACCCTGCCGCGCCGCGAAATGCAGCGCGCGGGACTCGCCCAGCGCTGGATGCGCTTCGAAGGCCCGCGCGACCCTGTCCTCGCCGCCAAGGTACGGCGCGAGTACGAGGCCGCCTTCTACCCGGCCGATCCGGAGTGGCGCAAGGCGGTGCAGGAACAGTCCCGGGAATTCATCGACCGGGGGGTCGCCGGGATCAGTTCTTCCTGAGGAACTCGCGCAGCGCGCGCGTGAAGCCCTCGGGCTGCTCGAGGTTGGAGATGTGCGCAGCCTGCGGCAGCACCACCAGTTTCGAACCGGGCGCGTTGTCGTGGATTTCCTTCGCCATCGCCGGTGGCGTGCCCGGATCATCGGCGCCGACGATGACGAGGATCGGGCATTTGATCTCCTTCAATCGCGCGGTGAGGTTGATCTTCGGGATGGCGTGGCAGCAGCCGGCGTAGCCGGCTGCCGGCGTCGACACGATCAGCTTGCGGATCCCGTTCACCGCGGCGGCGTTCGATTTGCGGAAGGGCTCGGTAAACCATCGCTCCAGCGTCGGCTCCGCGAGCGGCTCCATGCCCTTCGATTCCACCGTCTTGATGCGTTCGGCCCAGATGGGTGCGGCCTCCGCGGGATAGTGGCTCGTGGTGTCGGCCAGCGTCAGTGTCTGGAACACGCCGGGGTACTTCAGCGCGAAGGTCTGGCCGATCATGCCGCCCATGGAGAGGCCGCAGAAATGGGTCCTGCCTATCTTCAATTCCTTCAACAGCAGGAAAAGATCATCCGCCAGCAATTCCAGCGTGTACGCGCCCTTCGGCGCTTCGCTCGCGCCGTGGCCGCGCGTGTCGTAGGCGAGGATCCGGTATTCGTCCTTGAGCGCCGCGATCTGCGGATCCCACATGCGCACGCTGCAGGCGAGGGAATGGCTGAGCGTCAGCCACGGTGCGCCTTCCCTGCCGTGAAGTTCGTAATGGACATCGATGCCGTTCGCATTTGCTTTCATGTCTTTGCCACCACCAGGGGAATATTCATTTCGTCCTCGCTCATGCCGCCGTGATTGCCGATGTGCAGGTGCCGCGGCTCGCCGGGCACCCAGTCTTTTACCGTACCGCGACCTTGCATGACAAGCGCCACGTCGCCGATTCGCTCCGCGAAAAGCGGATGCGCGCGCCCGGCGCCGAACCAGCCTTCGTCCAGCAGGTCCCGGCTGGGACGGACATCCGCGCGGTTTTCAAGAAGAGATCTTGCTTTCTCGAGAAAGGCCTTTTGATCCTGAACGTGGCAGAACGCGACCCGCCGCTCGCCGCAGAGCGGGAATCGAAGCATGGCGGAAAGCTCGGGCGGGAGCTCGATCGATTCCTCGGGCGGGCAATCGATGAATCCGTGATCCGCCGTAAGCACGACGACCGTACCGGTGCCCGCGAGCCGCAACAGCAATGCGCCGAACATCGCGTCGAGCAGCTCGAAATGCGCGCGCACCTCGGCGCTCGCGACCCCGTACCGGTGCGCGAGCGCGTCGAACTCGGGCCAGTAGGCATAGACGAGCCTGCGCTCCGGGCCTGATTTCACCGCGGCCGCCGTTTCGTCCAGAAAGCCCGCGAGATTGTTATAGGCGCGCCGCTCGGCGCTGCCGCAATGATGGCGGTTGTACAGCGAATCGATGATCGGGCGGTAGGAAACGACGATCGAGCGCGTCGCCAGCGTGTCGAAGAGCGATGGTTCGACGAAAATCGTTGCCGGCGCGACGCCGAGCGATGCCTTCTCGCCGCGTCTCTGGAACGGCAGAGGCGCGACGACGCAGGCGGCCGCGGAAAAATACGTGAACCAGCCGGTGAGTCCGTGCTCCAGCGGCGTTGCGCCGGTGAACGACGTCGTGATTGCGCTCGCCGTGGTGGACGGGAACACCGCGCTGATCGCGCCGCGGCGGTGGCGGGCGATGTGCCCGCCGGAGCCGTTGGCGCGGAGGTAGCTGTCGCCGAGCCCGTCGACGATCAGGAAAACGACGTTGCGTGCGGAGCGGAGCTCCGCGGTCGGAAGGCTCGAGAGGGACGGGTGACGAGGCGCGCCGCCGCACGCCTCCACGATGGAGGCAACAAGATTTACAAATCCATTTCCGGCATAGCTCGGAACATGCGCGGGCCTGAGCATCGGCCCGATGTTAGCGAAGTTCCTAGTGCAGGGCGACGGAGTTGGTCAGCAGCGCGTCGTAGCAGCCGAGGAACTCATCCACCGATTCGGCGCTCGGCTCGCGCGCGGCAAAATCGGCCATCGAAGCGCGGATTTTCACCTCGACCGCGCCTTCGAGAAACCCGGCCCGGCCCGTGATCTTGTCGACCAGTTCGATGCC
The DNA here is from genome assembly GCA_009693345.1 of Betaproteobacteria bacterium. GTDB lineage: Bacteria > Pseudomonadota > Gammaproteobacteria > Burkholderiales > SG8-39 > RBG-16-66-20. Next base: position 3,225 of record SHXL01000064.1, on the reverse strand, counting down.
ATGGCGGCCCGAAAATTCGACCACGCAGTAATTCTCGCTGTTGTACATCACGTTCATGGCTACCTCCGCAGGCAGCTAATCGTGTGAATCCATTGTCCACCTGCCTGTAGCAACGCACGGCGCCGCAGGTCAGTTGACAGGCGCCGACAGTCGGTTTTGATGGTTGCGCGCGTGATAAAATACGCATCCATCTACCCGGGAAAAGCCGCCATGCGCATGGAAGTGCACCTGCACGCCGATATCCCGATGCTGGAGGGCGTGTCCAAGAAGCAGATCGAGCAGGCGCTCGCGCCCCTGCTCGAATACCTCGATGCAGAGGGGATGGCGGACGTCAAGAGCCTCGAGCAGGAAGAGCCCGGCCTGTGTTTCGACGAAAAAGAACTGATGTTCTTGATGTGCTGGACCGGCGAGATCGGGCGGAGTTTCCATCCCGCGCTCGATACGGCGCTCGAGAACCTCGGGCCGCTGTGCTATGAGGCGGTCGAAGTCGAACTTACGCTTTACCTGGACAACGGCGAGCAGGATTCGCGGCTGCTGTTCCTCGGCCCGACGGCGCAGGCGATCCACGAAGCGCAGCGTCGCTGCATGATCGAGGACGTGTCCGCACTGCTCGCGCGCCAGTTCAGCAAGGAGCGCGTCGCCGAAGTGGCCGCGGTGGTGGATAGTTTTTTCGAGCAGGACTGGAAAGAGCACGCTTCGGACGCGAAGAAGCCCGAGCGTGCCTTCGAGACCGCGACGCGGCCTTCGCGCAAACACCTGCACTGAGCTGCAGTTTTGGCTGGTCCAAAGTATCCAGGTTTTGACACCCTAGCGTTGCATGCCGGTCAGTCACCTGATCCGGCGACGGGCGCCCGCGCGGTGCCGATCTACCAGACCACTTCGTACGTCTTCCGCGACACCGCGCATGCGGCGTCCCTCTTCAACATGGAGCGCGCGGGGCACGTTTACTCGCGCATCTCGAATCCCACGGTCGCGGTGCTCGAGGAGCGCGTGGCCGCGCTCGAAGGCGGCGTCGGCGCGATCGCGACCGCGAGCGGGCAGGCGGCGCTGCACCTGGCGATCGCCACACTCATGGATGCGGGCAGCCACGTCGTTGCGTCCGCCGCGCTCTACGGCGGCTCGCACAATCTGCTTGGCTATACGTTGAAAAGATTCGGCATCGAGACGACGTTTGTTTCTCCGAGGAACGTCGAGGAATTTCGCAAGGCGATAAAACCAAACACCCGCCTTCTCTTCGGCGAGACGCTCGGCAATCCGGGCCTGGACGTGCTGGACATCCCCGCCGTTTCGGCGATCGCGCATGAGGCCGGCGTGCCGCTGCTGGTGGATGCGACCTTTACCACGCCCTGGCTGATGAAGCCCTTCGAGCTGGGGGCGGACCTGCTGTATCACTCCGCGACCAAGTTCCTTGGCGGCCACGGCGTCGCGATTGGCGGCGTGCTGGTGGATTCGGGCCGCTTTGATTGGGAGAAGAGCGGAAAATTTCCGCAGCTGACCGCGCCCTACGCGGGGTTCCACAACATGGATTTCGAGGAGGAGTCCGGCACACGCGCCTTCCTGCTGCGCGCGCGGCGCGAAGGCTTGCGCGACTTCGGCGCCTGCATGGCGCCCATGACCGCATTCCAGATCCTGCAGGGCATCGAAACGCTGCACCTGCGCATGCCGCGGCACGTGGAGAACACGAGGAAGGTTGTGGCATTTCTGTCCAAGAATCCCTTTGTAGAGAAAATTCTCTATCCTGAAATTCCAGACCATCCGGATTACAAACTCGCCCAAAAGTTGCTGCCGCGCGGCTGCGGTGCGGTGTTCTCTTTCGACATCAGGGGCGGGCGGGAGGCGGGACGCAAATTCATCGAGGCGCTGGGCGTGTTTTCGCACCTCGCGAATGTCGGCGACGCAAAGTCGCTCGTCATCCACCCGGCGACCACGACGCACTACAGGATGTCGGACGAGGACCTGAAGAAGGCCGGCATCGGGCCCGGCACGGTGCGGCTTTCGATCGGACTCGAGGACGCCGAAGACCTGATGCAGGATCTCGAACGCGCGCTGGCGGCCGCGTCCAGGTCGAAGTAATGCAGCTGCAGATTGACGGCAAGGCGGCGTTTGCCTACACGGCGGCGCACGACATCGATCCTGCGAAGCGCAGCGTCGCGTTCGTGCACGGCGCCGGGCTGGACCATTCCTGGTGGGGACTGCAAAGCCGCTACTTCGGCTATCACGGGTTCAACGTGCTCGCCGTCGACCTGCCTGCTCATGGCCGCTCCGAGGGGCCGCCGTTGGCGAGCGTGGAGGCAATGGCGGATTGGGTTTGGGCCTTGTTGAAGAACCTTAAAATTGAAAAAGCGACGGTCGTCGGCCATTCGATGGGCTCCCTCATCGCGCTGGAATTCGCCGCGCGATATCCGAACCGGGCGGAGAAGATCGCGTTGGTCAGCATCGCATATCCGATGAAAGTTTCGGACGCGTTTCTCGATGCGGCGCGGCGCAACGATCAGTCCGCGTACGACATGGAAACGATCTGGGGCCACGCGGCGCAGGTGCCGTTCGCGGGCAATCCCAATCCGGGCATGTGGATGTATGGCGACACGCTGGCGAGGCTCTCGCGCCTCGCTCCCGGCGTGCTGCATGCCGACCTGCTTGCCTGCAATGCCTATGCGGGCGGCATGGCGGCCGCGGCAAAATTGAAATGCCCGGCGCTGTTCATCCTCGGGGCGCGCGACGTCATGACGCCGCCGCGCGGCGCGGGGGACTTGATCGGCGGAATCGAAAAATCGAAGAGCATCCGCATCGCGACTGCCGGCCACTCGCTGATGGCCGAGGCGCCCGACGCCACGCTAGATGTGCTCATCACGTTCCTCGACTGAACTTTCAGGCGCGCGTCCAGCCTCGACGATCCTGATCGTTCTTGCCGCAGCGCTCCCGACAAGGCGCTCGAGCACTGCGACCGCGCGATCACCTCGCGGCTCGTCTGGAGCAAGGAGAAGGCGCTCGCGCGACTCGATCGCGGTGCGCTGCATGCGGATCTCGGAAACTGGGATGCCTCGATCGCCGATCTCACGCGCGCCATCGAATCTGGTCGGCTCGTGCCGCGCCACCTGGCGCTCGCCTACTTCAATCGCGGCACCGCCGGGCACGTGCTCGATTTCGACGACACCAGCTACACCGGCATCATGCACGTGACCTGACCGATCTTTTGTACCAGGGCCATTGTTACTTTACTGCACC
>SHXL01000063.1 GCA_009693345.1 Betaproteobacteria bacterium | reverse complement strand
ATCTGTGCAAACGACTCGACATCGATGACCAGCGGCTTGAGACCCGCGTTTTCGGCCACCGCGAAGCGATCGGAGACCTTTTCCTTGCGCGTGGCGGCGATCAGCACTTCCACTTCTTCCGGGTTCGATGGCGCGGGTCCGATGATCTGGAAATCCAGGTTCACCTCTTCGAGCGCGAAAGGGATGTACTGGTTGGCCTCGCCTTGGACGTGGGCTTCGAGCTCTTCCTCGCGCAGGCCTGCCTGCACGATGATTTTCTTGGTGATCACGGCACCCGAAGGCACGGCCATGGCGACATGCTTGGTGCGTGTCGCAAGCCGCTTGTAACCGCGCGTGACCGCGTCGGCGACCGCCTCAAGGATGTTGATATTGCCGTCAACGACCGCGTCCTTGGGCAGCACCTCGATGACATAGCGCTCGATCCGGTAGGCGCCCTTGCCCGCATCCACAATCTCGAGCATCTTCACCGAGGACGAGCTGATGTCCAGCCCGAACAACGGCGGTGCTTTCGTCTTGAGGAAGTCGAGGTTAATTACTTTTTTCCTTTTCGCATCTGCCTCTTAGGCGCGATACGTAGAATTTGCGTGAGATACTAGCAACAACTATCCCTAGTGTCTAGTGAATCTTCCACGAATGGGACAGTCTATAATGCCCCCCTGTCCTCGGGTGCGTGCAACACTCCCCTAGATTTGGCGTAATCCCTTTGATTTGGCTACGTTTTTTGGCGTTCCCGCTGGTCCTCTTCGCGGGCCTGGTCATCGCGCTCGCCTATCCGAATCTGCCGTCGCTTGAAGTACTTACCGACTATCAACCCAAGATTCCCCTGCGCGTTTACACCGCCGAGGGCGCGCTGATCGGCGAATTCGGCGAGGAGCGCCGGTTGCTGATTGGAATCAAGGAAGTACCGGAGCAACTGCGGCACGCGATCCTCGCTGCCGAGGATGAGCGTTTCTACCAGCATACCGGGATCGACTATCTCGGCGTGGCCCGCGCGGCCTACACCAATCTCACCCAAGGTGGGCGCCGGCAGGGCGCAAGCACGATCACCATGCAGGTAGCGCGCAACTTCTTCCTGTCCTCGGAGAAGACGCTTACGCGCAAGCTCTACGAGGCGTTGCTTGCCTTCAAGATTGAGAACAATCTGGAGAAGGACCAGATTCTGGAACTTTACGTCAATCAGATTTACCTGGGGCAGCGCGCGTACGGTTTCGCCGCAGCATCCCAGATCTACTTTGGCAAGTCGCTCGACAAGCTGAACCTGGGCGAGTCGGCGATGCTTGCCGGTCTGCCGAAAGCGCCCTCGGCTTACAACCCTGTTGCAAATCCACAACGTGCTCGTCAGCGCCAGCAGTACGTGTTGCGGCGCATGAGGGAACTCGGGCACATCAACGAACAGCAACAGGCCGAAGCGGCCAAGACTCCGCTCCGCGTGCGTCGGGAAGTCGACAATTTTGCGGGGATCCACGGCGAGTATCTGGCCGAAATGGTGCGCCAGGCGATCTATGACCAATACCCAGAGGAAGCGTATACGAAGGGCTTTCGCGTCTACACCACGATTCGCCAGATCGATCAGGAGGCGGCCTATGCGGCCGCCAGGCGCGGCCTTCTGAGCTACGACCGCAGCCAGGGTTACCGGGGTCCGGAGGCCTTCGTCGAGCTGGCGGGTGGCGCAACCGAGGACGACTACGACGAAGCCTTGGCCGAGCGTTTGGACGCTGATGACCTGAGGGCAGCACTGGTGCTGGCCGCCAGCGCCAAGGAGATCCAAGCGGTGCTCCGCAACGGCGAGACGGCCACCGTATCGGGCGAGGGTCTGCGCTTTGCGGCTCGCGCGCTGGAAGACAAGACAGTGCCGCAGCGGCGCATCCGTCGCGGTGCCGTGATCCGGCTGCAAAAAGATGAGAAACAGAACTGGCAAGTGGTCCAGCTGCCGGAGGCGGAGACGGCGTTCGTTTCGCTCGACCCGAACAGCGGCGCAATCCGCGCGCTGGTCGGGGGCTTCGATTTCCATCGCAACAAGTTCAACCACATCACCCAGGCCTGGCGCCAGCCCGGCTCGTCATTCAAGCCGTTCATCTATTCCGCGTCGCTGGAGAAGGGATTCACGCCCGCCAGCGTAATCGCGGACGAGCCCATCGTCGTCGAGGCCAAGGTCACCGGCAGCCAGCGTTGGGAACCGAAAAACTACGACGGCAAATTCGAAGGCCCCCTGCGGCTGCGCACCGCACTCGCGAAATCCAAGAACATGGTATCGATCCGGATTCTGCAGAGCATCGATCCGAAATACGCCCAGGACTATGTAACGCGGTTCGGCTTCGAAGCCGACAAGCATCCGCCCTACCTCACGATGGCGCTGGGCGCGGGCTCGGTGACGCCGCTGCAGATGGCGCGCGGCTACGCAGTATTCGCCAACGGCGGCTACCTGATACAGCCGCACTTCATCCAGAAGATCGTCGACGACCGCGGCAACGAGCTGGGCACCGCGCGTCCGCCGCATGCGGGCGAGGAAGCGTTGCGCGTAATCGACGCGCGCAACGCGTTCATCATGGACTCGATGATGCAGGACGTGACGCGCTATGGCACCGCGGCAAGCGCGAGCAAGCTCGGGAGGCGCGACCTCGCGGGCAAGACCGGCACCACCAATGATTTCGTGGACGGCTGGTTCTGTGGCTACCAGCCCGAATTGGTCGGCATTGCCTGGCTGGGTTTCGACCAACCCAAGACGCTGGGCAAGAACCAGACGGGCGGGCGCGTCGCTCTGCCGATCTGGATCGATTACATGGGCCAGGTCCTGAAGGGGGTTCCGGAAGTATTGCGGACAGTCCCCGAAGGCGTGGTGTCTGCAAGGGCCGACGCCGACCCGGCAGTGCCGCCCGAGGCGCGCGGTGGGTCAGAGTATTTCTACCGCGAGTTTGCGCCTGTCAAGGATGAGTCGGCGTCCTCGATAGTGGAGCGGCCAGCGAACTAGCCCACGCCAAGCACGACCGGGGATCCGCCCTGCTCCGAGGCAAGCCGAGAGACCGCAGCGAAGAGTTCTGTGCCGTCGCGCGTATCGCGCCACGCGGTTCCGTCGTGCCGGAAGTGGAATCCGCCCGCTCTGGCGGCGACCCAGATTTCGCGCGCCGCGCCGTGCCGGTTGATCACCATTTTCGAGCCGTCGTCGAATTCGATCTCGAGCACGCCCGCGCCCTTGATCTGCACGTCGGTATCCGGCGCATTCGCCTCGAAAGCGTTCTCCAGCGCCGTCAGCGCTGCGCCTGCAAGAGCTTCGAATTCGCTTTCGGTCATGGGGGCGGTTCCGGCTCGGTCGATCCTGCTAACATTCTCATTTTAGCCGCCGCTGAATGGTCGTGATGCGTATCGCCGTCGTCGTTGTTTCGCTTCTCCTGCTTGCTGCGGGTTGCGGCCAGAGGGGGTCGCTGTACCTGCGCGACAACCCGCCGCCCGGGGTGAAGCCGCCCAAGCCCGAGGCATACACGCCGCTGCCCTATCCGAAGGAAGCTGGCGAGGACGAGAGCGCCGGCGGCGCCCGGAAGTAGCTCGCCAATGGCTTTCGCCTACAGCGGCGGCGTGCTCTGCGCCGAGCAGGTTCCGCTCGATGAAATCGCGCGCCGCTTCGGCACGCCCTGCTACGTGTATTCCCGGGCCGTGATCGAAGGAAATTTCGCGCGTTTCGCGAGCGTCCTCGCCGGGCGCAAATCGCTGATCGCGTACTCCGTGAAAGCGAATTCGAATCTCGCGGTGCTGGCGCTCATGGCGCGGCTGGGCGCAGGCTTCGACATCGTCTCGGGCGGCGAGCTCGCACGCGTCCTCGCCGCCGGCGGCGACCCCCGCAAGGTCGTGTTCTCGGGCGTCGGCAAGACGCAGGCGGAGATCGAACAGGCGCTGCACGCCGGTATCCTGTGCCTCAACCTTGAATCCGAGGCGGAGCTTGGGCGCGTCTCCGCAACCGCCGCGCGACTCGGCGTCCGGGCGCCGGTCGCCTTCCGCGTCAATCCCGACGTGGACGCGAAAACCCATCCGCACATTTCGACCGGACTCAAGGACAACAAGTTCGGCATCGCCTATGCCGATGCCGAGCGCATTTACCGCGATGCCGCGCGGCACGGGAGCCTGGAACTGGTCGGGATCGGTTGCCATATCGGATCGCAGCTGACGAGTGTCGCGCCGTACATCGATGCCGCCGCACGCATTCTCGCGCTCACGGAGCGGTTGGAGCGCGCCGGAATCGGACTCTCCCACATCGACCTCGGCGGCGGATTCGGGATCCGCTATAAGGACGAGTCTCCCGCCCCGGTCGGGGAATTCCTGAACGGCGCGCTGCGCGTACTCGCCGGCCGCAAGGAGACCCTGATCATTGATCCGGGCCGCTCGATTGTCGGCGAGGCGGGCGCTCTCCTCACGCGCGTCGAGTACCTCAAGCCGGGCGATGCGAAAAATTTCGCAGTGGTCGATGCAGCCATGAACGACCTCATCCGTCCGGCGCTGTACGGCGCTTGGCACGAGGTACGGCAGGTCCACGAAGCGGAATCGGATGCCGTGGCCGGTGTTTACGACATTGTCGGACCGGTCTGCGAAAGCGCCGATTTTCTCGCCCGGGAGCGCAAACTGGCGCTCCGGCCGGGTAGCCTGCTTGCGATAATGTCGGCTGGGGCCTACGGTATGGTGATGAGCTCGAACTACAATACACGACCACGTCCCGCCGAAGTACTGGTCTCGGGCACCGGCGCCTCGCTGATTCGCGAGCGCGAAACCGTGGACCAACTCTTTGCCGCAGAGCGCCTGGTGCCTTAGGCTGCACACCATGATCAGCACCGGAAAGCGTTACGCAATCCTTGCAGGGCTTGTCGCCTGCCTCGCGGCAGGCGGCCTGATTGCCTATTTCAGCGGCGATTCCCGCGCCAAGGAAAAATCCGCCGCCAAGGGTCCTGGCGTGGTTCCGGTGTCCGTCGTGGCCGCGATACAGCAAAGCGTGCCGGTACGGCTGCAGGCCATCGGTAACGTCGAGGCCTACACTTCGGTGGCGGTGAAATCGCGCGTCGACGGCCAGATCGTCGAGGTGCATTTCCGCGAAGGGCAGGAAGTGAAGAAGGGCGAGGTGCTGTTGAGGATCGATGCGCGCCCGTTCGAGGCCGCGTTCCGGCAGTCGGAGGCGCAGGCATTGCGTGATGTCGCAAGCAGGGACCAGGCGAACTCTCAGGAGCGGCGCTATCTGGAGTTGCTGGAGAAGAACTTCGTTTCCAAGGACACCTACGCACAGTACCGCACCAACGCCCAGATGGCGGAGGCGAGTTCGAAGGCGAGCCAGGCGGCGCTGGAGAACGCCAAGCTGAATCTCGAGTACACCGTAATCCGCTCGCCGATCGACGGCTACGTCGGCCGCGCGCTGCTGCAGGCCGGCAACATGGTGAAGGCCAACGACACGATCTCGCTCGTCGTCATCAACCAGGTGAAGCCGGTGTACGTAAGCTTCGCGATTCCGGAACAACAACTCATGCAGGTGCGCGACCTGATGCGCAAGAACCCCCTTGCAGTGGAAGTCTCCGCGCCGGGAAGCGAAAAGACGCTCGCCACCGGGCGCATTGCGTTCCTCGACAATGCGGTCGACCAGACCACGGGCACGATCAAGGTGCGCGCGGTATTCGATAACGGCGATGCTGCGCTCTGGCCAGGTCAGTTCTACACGGTGCGCGTCAAACTCTACGATCAGGAAAACGCCATTCTGGTCCCCTCCCGCGCCCTGCAGACCGGTCCCGCCGGCCAGTTCGTTTACGTCGTAAAAGCCGACATGACTGCGGAGGTGCGCAAGGTCGTGGTCTCGCGCGCCGAAGGCGACATGGCGGTGCTCGCGGAAGGCGGCGTGGCCAAAGGCGAGCAGGTGGTGGTACGCGGCGCGCTGCGCCTTGCGCCCGGCATCAAGGTGAGCATCGCGGAAGCGGCATCGTGAATCTTTCGGAAATCTTTGTCCGCCGCCCGATCATGACGGTGCTGGTCATGATTGGCATCCTGATTTTCGGCGTGGCCGCTTTTCGCCTTCTTCCGGTAAGCCAGTTGCCCAGCATCGACTATCCGACGATCCAGGTGACGGCGGAGCTTCCCGGTGCTTCGCCGGAAACGATGGCCTCCGCGGTGGCGACGGTTCTGGAAAAGCAGTTTTCCACGATCGCGGGCATAGACTCGATGACCTCGGTTAGCGGCCAGGGTTCGACTTCAGTGACGATCCAGTTCAACCTCGATCGCGCCATTGACGCCGCCGCGCAGGACGTGAATTCGGCGATCGCGGCGACCGCGCGCCTGCTGCCGCCGGCGATGCCGACGCCGCCATCGTTCCGCAAGGTAAATCCGGCGGAATTTCCGGTGTTCTTTCTCGCGCTTACCTCGGACGTGTTGCCGATATCGACGGTCAACGAGTACGCCGAAACCTATCTCGCGCAACGCATCTCGACCATCAGCGGCGTCGCCCAGGTACAGATCTTCGGCCAGCAGAAATATGCCGTAAGGGTGCAGGTCGACCCGAGTGCGCTTGCGGCGCGCGGGATCAGCATGAACGAGGTGCAGCAGGCTGTCGCGAGCGCCAATGTCAACCTGCCCACCGGCACGCTCTACGGCAAGGACCGCATGTTCGCGGTGCAGGCCACGGGCCAGCTCTATGACGCCAAGGCATTCCAGTCGATCATCGTCACCTACCGCAATGGCAATCCGGTGCGCCTGAGCGAGATCGGCCGCGTCATTGACAGCGTGCAGACCAACAAGGTGGCGGCCTGGTTCAAGGAAAAGCGCGGCATCGTGCTGGCGATCCAGCGCCAGCCCGGAACCAATACCATCGAAGTGGTGGATGCAGTCAGGAAACTGCTGCCCACCTTCCGCGCCGAATTGCCGCCGAGCGTCGGCATCGATATTCTCTATGACCGCACGGTGATGATCCGCGCCTCGGTGGCGGAAGTCGAGTTCACACTGCTGCTCGCGCTGGCGCTGGTGGTGCTGGTGATCTTCATTTTCCTGCGCAATATTCCGGCGACCATCATCCCGAGCGTGGCGCTGCCGATGTCCATCGTCGGCACCTTCTCGCTGATGTACGCATTTGGCCTCAGCATCGACAACATCTCGCTGATGGCGCTCACCCTGTGCGTCGGCTTCGTGGTCGACGACGCCATCGTGATGCTGGAGAACATCAGCCGCCACATCGAAATGGGCAAGAGCGTGATGCAGGCCACGCTCGATGGCTCGAGGGAAATCGCGTTCACCATCGTCTCGATGACGATTTCGCTGGCCGCGGTGTTCATTCCGGTGTTCTTCATGGGCGGCATCCTCGGGCGCCTGCTGCACGAGTTCGCGGTGGTGATCATTGTCGCCGTGCTGATTTCCGGCTTCGTCTCGCTTACCCTGACGCCGATGATGTGCAGCCGCATCCTGAAGCCGCATGATCCGGACCTGCGGCACGGCCGTCTTTTCATGGCATTCGAGCGCGGCTTCGATGCCTGGCGAGATTTCTATGGCGGCACGCTGCGCTGGGTGCTCGCGCACCAGCGCGTCACCCTGATCGCGTTTCTCGTCATATGCGTAGTCACGGGAGTGCTGTTCGCGCGGGCGCCCAAGGGTTTCCTGCCGAGCGAGGACTCCGGCCAGCTGTTCATCTTCACCGAGGGTCCGCAGGACGTTTCCTTCGACGGCATGGTGGACCTGCAGCGCCAGGTTGCCGATATCGTGCGCCAGGACCCAAACATCGAGGCCATCATGTCGTTCATCGGGGCGAGCAACAACAACTCCGCGATCAACATCGGCCGCATCACCATCGCGCTCAAGCCCTACGGCAAGAGGAAGCCGGCCGACGAAGTCGTGCGGGGCCTGCGCCCGAAGCTCGCCAAGGTGGTCGGCATGAAGGCCTTCGTGCAGAACGTGCCCACGATCCGCATCGGCTCGCTCACCAAGAGTCCCTACCAGTACGTGATCCAGGGTCCCAACACCGAGCAGCTCTATCAGTGGGCGCCTCGCATCGAGCAGAAGCTGCGCTCGCTGCCGGGCATCATCGACGTGTCGACAGACCTGCAGATCGCGCGCCCGCAGGTCAACGTGGAGATAAATCGCGAGAGGGCCGCGGCGCTCGGCGTCTCGCCGCAGGCGATCGAGAACACGCTCGGCTTCGCCTTCGGCTCGCAGCAGGTATCGACCATCTACACCGCAACCAACCAGTACTGGGTAATCCTGGAACTCGAGCCACGCTACCAGCAGGACCCGTCCGCGCTCGCCATGCTTTACGTGCGGTCTTCGAGCGGCGCCCTGGTACCGCTCAATTCCGTGGCGCAGCTGAGTTACAGCGTGGGACCGCTGTCGGTGACGCACCTCGGCCAGTTGCCCTCCGTCACGATTTCCTTCGATCTGCGTCCCGGCGTAGCGCTGTCGCAGGCGATCGACGAGGTCCGGCGCGAGATGGCCACGCTGCAGATTCCCGCAACCATCAATGCCTCGTTCCAAGGCGCCGCGCAGGCGTTCCAGGCGTCCTTGCAGGGCATGGGGCTGCTGCTGCTGTTCGCCGTGTTCGTGATTTATCTCGTGCTCGGCATCCTCTACGAGAGCTTCATCCACCCCCTCACGATCCTGTCCGGCCTGCCGACCGCGGGCTTGGGGGCGCTGGTGACCCTGATGGCGTTCGGCGTCGAGCTCAACATGTATGCCTTCGTCGGCATCATCATGCTGATCGGCATCGTGAAGAAGAACGCGATCCTGATGATCGACTTTGCGATCGAGGCACAGCGCAAGGAAGGCAAGCGGCCCGAGACGGCGATCTACGAAGCGGGCATCGTCCGCTTCCGGCCAATCATGATGACTACCGCCGCCGCGCTGATGGGCAGCCTGCCGATCGCGATCGGCTTCGGTGCTGGCGGCAGCGCGCGCATGCCGCTTGGCCTTGCGGTGGTCGGCGGCCTGCTGCTGTCGCAGATCCTGACCTTGTACATCACGCCCGTGATCTACCTGCATTTCGAGCGCCTGCAGCAGTGGCTGGCCGAGAGTCGCAAAGCGCGCGCAGCGCGGCCGCTGAGCGGCATTCCGGCACCGGCAGGCCCGCAGGCACCGAACAGGGCGCCCTAGCTAGATCACGAATTCGATCAGGAACGGCCCGCGCCGCGCCCGGGCCGAAGTGAAAACATCGGCGAAAGACTCCAGCGTCTCCACCCTCGCTGCTTCCACACCCATTCCCTCGGCCAGTTTCGTCCAGCGAATTTCTGGGCGCGCGAGATCAAACAGTTCGCTTGACGCCGGCCCGGGCTGCGCGCCGACTGCCGTGAGCTCCCCCTGCAGGATCGCGTAACGCCGGTTCGCAAATACGATATTCACGACGTCCAGCTTCTCGCGCGCCTGGGTCCAGAGCGCTTGCAGGGAATACATGCCCGCACCATCAGCCGACAGGCACACCACCTTGCGGCCGGGGCAGGCGATTGCGGCGCCCGTCGCTGCAGGAAATGCATGCCCGATAGCGCCGCCGGTTATCTGGATCCAATCGTGCGGCGCCGCCCCCCAGGTAAGCGGAAACAACGCCCGCCCTGATGTCACCGCGTCTTCCGCGACGACGGCGTTCTCCGGCAATAGTGCTGCCAGCGTAAGGCCGAATGTCTTGGGTTTGAACGGCCCGCCGTGCAGTTCGGGTTGCTGCACTTCCTCACGTGACGGCGCCTTCACCGGCGCGCCCAGTTCGTCGGCCAGCGCTTCCAACGCTCCGACGACATCCTGCTCCACGCCGGCGAGCACATGCACGGCGCAGTCCTCCGGCCATAGCGTGCTCGGCTTGCCGGGATAGGCAAAGAATCCAACCGGTGCCTTCGCGCCCGCGAGCACGAGATGCCGTGTGTCCTTGAGCACCTTGAGCGCGGCATCCACGACATACGGAATCCGGTCTACAGGGGCGCGCCCGCGGCCGCGCGCCATGTGTGGAACCTGGGTCGGCGTACGCAGCTCAGCGCCCGTCGCGTACGCCACGCGTTGCGCCGCCCTCAAACCGCGCTCGCCGAGCCCGGCGCCCGAGAGCAGCAGCATCGACGGCAAACCCGAGCGCAGGACTCGCGCGATTCCGTTCACCACTTCCGGCGCCACCGCGGTGGCGGCCGGCGGGGCAAGGGGCGTGCCCGGCTCACTGCCTTCGTTCCACGCACAATCCGCAGGCAGGATCAGCGTTGCGGTTCCGCCCGGGGGGGTGCGCGCCGCCTGCACTGCCGCTGCGGCGTCCGCGCCGACCGTGCGTGCGCTGGTACAGGTGCGTACCCAGGACGATACGGTACGCGCCAGCCCCTCGATATCGGCGGTGAGCGGCGCATCGTATTGCCGATGGTAGGTGGCATGGTCGCCGACGATGTTGACGACAGGCGAATGGGCGCGCCTTGCGTTGTGCAGGTTGGCAATCGCGTTGCCCAGGCCGGGGCCGCAATGCAATAACGTTGCCGCAGGCCTGCCGGCCATGCGCGCATAACCGTCGGCACAGCCGGCAACCACCGTCTCGGCCAGTCCGAGCACGCAGCGCAGGCCAGCCACCCGGTCAAGCGCCGATACAAAATGCATCTCGGAGGTGCCGGGATTGGCAAAGCAGGTATCGAGGCCGCAGGCCACGAGCGTGCGGGCAAGGCCTTCTGCGCCGTTCATCCGTGGAATGCTAGCATCGGCACTGAACCGGAGGATCGAAACATGGCCGCCAGCCAGGAAACACGCAACATGGCGCTCTTCTGCGACTTCGAGAACGTCGCCCTGGGCGTGCGCGATGCCAAGTACGAGAAATTCGACATCGGCCGCGTGCTGGAGAGATTGCTGCTCAAGGGCTCGATCGTGGTGAAAAAGGCCTACTGCGACTGGGAGCGCTACAAGGAATTCAAGGCCGGCATGCACGGGGCATCGTTCGAGCTGATCGAGATCCCGCACGTTCGCCAGTCCGGCAAGAACTCCGCCGATATCCGCATGGTGGTCGATGCACTCGACCTCTGCTACACCAAGGGCCACGTCGATACATTTGTAATCATCAGCGGAGATTCTGACTTCTCCCCGCTGGTGTCCAAGCTGCGCGAGAACGCCAAGGTGGTGATCGGCGTCGGGGTGAAGAACTCGACCTCGGGCCTGCTCATCGCCAACTGCAACGAGTTCATCTACTACGATGACCTGGTGCGCGAGGATGAATCGAAGCGGCGCGCCGCGAAAAAGCGCAAGGAAACCAGCCCTGCGGGCAGCGACAAGCAGCACGAGGCCTTCGACCTGGTGATCGAGACCCTGCAGGCGCTGATCGCCGAGCGCGGCGAGGGCGAGCGCATCTGGGGCTCCATGATCAAGCAGGCGCTCAAGCGCCGCAATCCGGGCTTCAACGAGTCCTACTACGGATTCAAAGCGTTTTCCGACCTGCTGGAGGAAGTGGAAAAGAGAAAGCTCATCACGCTCGCGCGCGACGAGAAATCCGGCGGCTACCTGATCCGTCCGGCGGCGCGCGCTTGAAGCTCTGCAGATTTGACGACGACCGGCTTGGCCTGGTCGAAGGCGACGACGTGCTGGACATCTCGGCTGCGCTCGATGCGATTCCGGCGCAGCGCTGGCCGATCGCGCCGGGCGACCCGTTGATCGTGAATCTCGAGCGTGTCGCGCAGCGCGCCAGGACCCTCGCGGCAAGCGCGTCGCGGCGCAAACTCTCCGCGGTAACCCTCAATTCGCCAGTCGCCAACCCGGGCAAGATCGTCAATGCGCCGATCAATTACCAGAAGCACATCGACGAAGCCAAGGCCGATCCGAAGCTCGGCGGCGGCCGCAAGCTGGATCACATTACCGACTGGGGCCTGTTCCTGAAGGCGACGAGCGCGCTGATCGGGCCGGGGGAGCCGATCCGGCTGCGCATGCCGGAGCGGCGAAACGATCATGAGATCGAGCTGGCGGTGGTGATCGGCCGCGAGTGCCGGAAGGCGACAGTAGAGAATGCGCTCGATTTCGTCGCCGGCTACGCTATCGGGCTAGACATGACGATTCGCGGGCCGGAGATGCCGTCTTGGCGCAAATCGGTGGATACCTATGCGGTCTGCGGGCCTTGGCTGACGACGAAAGACGAGGTGCCCGACCCGAACAACCTTCGGCTCTCTCTCAAAGTCAACGGCGAAATCCGCCAGGACAGCAGCACCGCGCGCATGATCTACAACGTGCACAAGCTGATTGCGTACGCGACCAGCATGTACACGCTCTACCCCGGCGACCTGATTTTCAGCGGCACGCCGGAGGGCGTCGGACCGGTCAAGCCCGGCGACCTGATCACCGCGGAAATCGAGCGCGTCGGACGCTTCGACATCCGCGTCGCAGACGCCTACGACCAGTAGGTCTAGGGATTCAACTGCTGGTAGACCGCATTGGCGACCTTGATCAGATCTTCTCTGCCGAGGTCCGCCGAAGAAAGCGCATAACCGATCTTGCGGTCGATCCAGTAAAACACTTTCACGTTGCCCTCGGTCGCGTAACGGAACGCGGTCTCGCGGTTCTCCGTTCCTTCCGTGCGCACATACAAGGTGATGCGGCGCCCTTTTTCGGTCTGGTATATGAAGTGCGCCACGGGCCCGTTGTCGCCGGGAAGCAGTCGTCCGCCGACCAGGCTGTAGCCGAGCGCGTCGAGCTTGGGCGCGCGCACCTGAGCGCCCAAGCGCTTGGAGAGCCACGCCACCAGGTGCTGCTCCTGTTCGGCACTCACCTCGACTGGGTGGCGTACTTCAGGCGAATAAGTGGCATGTGCGACCGCGGCACGTTTGACGAAGCCCGGCACTTCCGTTTGCAGCGCCACCATCGAGCGCGAGGCGTGCAACTGCCAGCCCGCGAGCGTGCCGACGCAAATCCCTGCTATGACCCAGCCGGCGGCAATCGCGATCGCGCGCCAGCGCTGGCGCGCGTGCAGCCGCGCTGGCACGGTTTCGTCCAGCACCGGATCGTAGAGCTGGTGCAACGCCTGCGACAGCGCCTTCAGCTCTGCATCGTCCTGGGACGCGCTATCCATTTCTCACTTCACGATCTTCAATTGTTTGCCGCCCGGTATGGATCGCATGCTGCGCATGTATTTCGTACAGCAGT
>SHXL01000062.1 GCA_009693345.1 Betaproteobacteria bacterium | reverse complement strand
CAAGGTGTTCCTGCTGCTCGGCCTGATCGACGCCTCGTTCATCATCGGCGTGGGTCTCGCTCTGTGGTTTGCCACCGGCAACCCGCTCCTCGGCAAGCTCGTCTAGGCGCCGGCAGCTCCCGTTAACGGGTAGAAGGGGGAAGCATGAATATCAATTTCACGCTGTTTGCGCAGGCGATCGTCTTTACCGCGTTCATCTGGTTCACGGTCAGGTTCGTCTGGCCGCCGCTGCTGCGCGCCATCGAGGCGCGCCAGAAGCAGATCGCTGACGGTCTGGCTGCTGCGGAACAGGGCAAGAAGTCGCTCGAAGTGTCGAGCAAGCAGGCCGAGCAGGCGATCCAGGAGGCGCGAGTGCGCGCGACCGAAATCATTGCCCAGGCCGAAAAACGCGATGCGCAGATGATCGAGGCGGCGAAGGTCGCGGCCAAGGCGGAAGGCGATCGTGAAAAAGCCGCCGCCAAGGCCGATATCCAGCAAGAAGCGCAGCGCGCGCGCGAGCAGCTGCGCGAGCAGGTCGCCGCGCTCGCGGTCGCCGGCGCGGAAAAAATCCTGCGCCGCGAAGTGGACGCCAAAGCACACGCCGAGTTGCTCGACGGTATTAAGAAGCAGCTTTAACAGGAAAGCCCACAGGAAAACCCTTGGCCGAACCCAGTACCATCGCACGCCCTTACGCGGAAGCCGCCTTCAGGCTAGCCGACGCGCAGGGCAAGCTCGCCGACTGGTCGGCGACGCTGGCCAATCTTTCGTCAGTTGCGGCGGATGAGCGCGTGCGCGCGGCGATCGGTGACCCGAATATCTCCGCGGCCAAGGTCGCCGGGCTGTTCATCGCCATTCTTTCGGGCAAGCTTTCGGGCGAAGCCGAGAACTTCGTACGCGTGCTGGCCGAGAACGGGCGCCTGGATGTGCTTCCGGAGATCCGTACGCAATACGAGGTGCTGAAGAACGAGCGCGAGGGTGTGGTCGAGGCCGAGGTGTATACCGCGTTCGAGATGGACCAGGTTCAGGTCGCGGACCTGGTGTCCAGGCTGGAGAAGAATACCGGCCGCAAGGTGAGGGCCCGTGTCAACGTGGACAAGTCCCTTATCGGCGGTGTCAAGATCGTGATCGGCGACAAGGTTATCGACGGTTCCGCGCGCGCGCAGTTGAGCGCGCTCGAAAACGCAATGAAAGCTTAAGGAGCGGGAATGCAACTAAATCCGTCGGAAATTTCGGAACTCATCAAGAACCGGATCCAGAACATGGACGCCGGTGTGCAGATGCGCACCCAGGGCACCGTGGTCTCGGTGACCGACGGCATCTGCCGCGTTCACGGCCTGTCGGACGTGATGCAGGGCGAGATGCTCGAGTTTCCGAAGAACACTTTCGGCCTGGCGCTCAACTTGGAGCGCGATTCAGTCGGTGCCGTGATTCTGGGGGAGTACGAGCACATCACTGAAGGCGATACGGTCAAGTGCACCGGCAAGATCCTGTCGGTGCCGATCGGCCCCGAACTTCTCGGGCGCGTGGTCAATTCACTGGGCGCGCCGATTGACGGCAAGGGCCCGATCAACGCGAAGCTTACCGACGTCATCGAGAAGGTCGCGCCGGGCGTAATCGCGCGCCAATCGGTATCACAGCCGGTGCAGACGGGGCTCAAGGCGATCGACGCCATGGTGCCCGTGGGCCGTGGTCAGCGCGAACTCATCATCGGTGACCGCCAGACTGGCAAGACAGCGGTGGCGGTGGACACAATCATCAACCAGAAGGGCAAAGATCTCTTCTGCGTATATGTCGCGATCGGGCAGAAGGCCTCGACTGTCGCCAACGTGGTACGCAAGCTCGAGGAGCACGGCGCGATGGCCTACACCATCGTGGTCGCCGCTACGGCCTCCGAATCCGCAGCGATGCAGTTCATCGCGCCCTATTCCGGCTGCACCATGGGCGAGTACTTCCGCGACCGCGGCCAGGACGCGCTCATCATTTACGATGACTTGACCAAGCAGGCCTGGGCCTATCGCCAAGTATCACTGCTGCTGCGCCGTCCGCCGGGCCGCGAGGCCTACCCGGGGGACGTGTTCTACCTGCATAGCCGGTTGCTTGAGCGCGCCGCGCGCGTGAATCCGGCTTACGTGGAGAAGTTCACGAAGGGCGCGGTCAAGGGCAAGACCGGCTCGCTTACCGCGCTGCCGATCATCGAAACGCAGGCGGGCGACGTCACCGCATTCGTGCCGACCAACGTGATCTCGATTACCGATGGCCAGATCTTCCTCGAAACGGACCTCTTCAATGCCGGTATCCGGCCGGCGATCAACGCGGGCGTCTCGGTATCCCGGGTAGGTGGCGCCGCGCAGACCAAGATCATGAAGCGCAAGGACACGGGCGGCGGCGTGCGCCTGGCACTCGCGCAGTACCGCGAGCTCGCGGCCTTCGCGCAGTTCGCCTCCGACCTGGACGAGGCGACGCGCAAGCAGCTCGAGCTCGGCAAGATGGTTACCGAACTCATGAAGCAGGCGCAGTACCACCCGCAGCAGGTGTGGGAGATGGCGGTGACATTGTTCGCGGTGAACAACGCTTTCTTCAACGACATCGACGTCAAGAAAGCGCTTGCCGCGGAACGTTCGATGCGCGACTACCTGAAGAGCAAGTACGCCGATCTCATCAAGCGCATCGAGGACAAGAACGATCTCTCCGCGGAAGACGAGAAGGCGCTGAAGGACGGCATCGCCGACTGGAAGAAGAACGGCACGTATTGAGCGACCCACTGAGCTGACACCATGCCAGGCACCAAAGAAATACGGGTGAAGATCAAGAGTGTGCAGAACACTCGGAAGATCACCAAGGCGATGGAGATGGTCGCCGCCTCGAAGATGCGCAAGGCGCAGGAGCGCATGCGCATGGCGCGCCCCTACGGCGAAAAGATCCGCAACGTCGCCGCGCATATCAGCCACGCCAATCCGGAATACCGGCATCCGTTCCTCGTGCCGCGCGATACCGTGAAGCGGGTCGGCCTGATCGTCATTACAACCGACAAGGGCCTGTGCGGGGCGTTGAATACCAACCTGTTGCGCATGGCTCTGAACCAGTACAAGACCTGGCAGGCCGAGGGCGAGGAAGTCGATGTCTGCTGTATCGGCAACAAGGGCTTCGGTTTCATGCAGCGCCTGGGCGCAAACATCGTGTCGCACGCCATCCAGATTGGCGACCGACCGCAGATGGACAAGTTGATCGGCACCATCAAGGTGATGCTCGACAGCTACACGAACGATCGTTTCGACCGCCTCGTGATCGGCTACACCCGCTTCCTGAACACCATGAAGCAGGAGCCGGTGCTGGAGCAGCTCCTGCCGCTTACGGGTGAACGCCTGGGCGCGCCTGAGACGGTGTGGGACTACCTCTATGAACCGGAAGCCAAGGCGGTGCTCGACCAGGTGATGACGCGCTACATCGAGGCGATCATTTTCCAGGCCGTGGCCGAGAACATGGCCTCCGAGCAATCGGCGCGCATGGTGGCGATGAAGTCCGCGTCGGACAACGCGCGCGACCTGATCGACGAACTGACGCTGATCTACAACAAGAACCGTCAGGCCGGCATTACCAAAGAGCTTTCTGAAATTGTGGGCGGCGCTGCCGCCGTATAAAGGAACGAACCATGGCGCACGTGCAAAGCACTCCAGGTACGCAAGGAACGATCGTTCAATGCGTCGGTGCGGTTACCGACATCGAATTTCCCCGAGACGGGATGCCGAAGATCTACGATGCGCTCAAGCTCGCGGACACGGGTGAGGGCGGTCTGGTCGAGAAAGGCCTCACCTTCGAAGTCGAGCAGCAGCTCGGCGACGGCGTGGTGCGCTGCATCGCGCTGGGATCCTCCGACGGCCTGCGCCGGGGCATGAAGGTAAACAACACGGGCGGGCCGATCTCGGTTCCCGTGGGCCTGGGCACACTCGGCCGCATCATGGACGTCCTCGGCCGGCCAATCGACGATGGCGGCCCGATCAAGTCCGACAAATTGCGCTCGATCCACCAGACGGCGCCGAAGTTCGACGAACTTTCACCCTCCGTGGACCTGCTGGAAACGGGCATCAAGGTCATCGACCTCATCTGCCCGTTCGCCAAGGGCGGGAAAATTGGTCTATTCGGCGGAGCGGGAGTCGGCAAGACGGTCAACATGCTGGAACTGATCAACAACATCGCGACTCAGCACTCGGGTCTTTCGGTATTCGCCGGCGTCGGCGAGCGCACTCGCGAGGGCAACGACTTCTATCATGAGATGATCGAGGCCGAGGTGGTCAAGCTCGACAACCTGCCCGAATCGAAAGTGGCCATGGTGTTCGGCCAGATGAACGAGCCGCCGGGAAACCGCCTGCGCGTGGCGCTCACCGGTCTCACCATGGCGGAGAGCTTCCGCGACGAAGGCCGCGACATCCTGTTCTTCGTCGACAACATCTACCGCTTCACGCTGGCGGGCACCGAAGTGTCGGCGCTGCTCGGCCGGATGCCCTCCGCAGTGGGCTACCAGCCGACGCTGGCCGAGGAAATGGGTCGCCTGCAGGAGCGCATCACCTCGACCAAGGTCGGCTCGATCACCTCGATCCAGGCCGTTTACGTGCCGGCGGATGACTTGACCGACCCATCGCCTGCCACCACCTTCGGCCACCTCGATGCGACCGTCGTGCTGTCGCGCGACATCGCCTCGCTCGGCATCTACCCGGCGGTTGACCCGCTCGACTCGACCTCGCGGCAGGTCGATCCGAACACCATCGGCGAAGACCACTACAACACCACGCGTTCGGTGCAGGCGACCCTGCAGCGCTACAAGGAATTGCGCGACATCATCGCCATCCTGGGCATGGACGAGCTCGCGCCCGAGGACAAGCTCGCGGTGTCCCGCGCGCGGAAGATCCAGCGTTTCCTGTCGCAGCCGTTCACCGTGGCGCAGAACTTCACCGGCACACCGGGCAAGTACGTCTCGCTCAAGGACACCATCAAGGGCTTCAAGATGATCGTCAACGGCGAGTGCGACGCGCTGCCGGAGCAGGCGTTCTACATGGTCGGTGCGATCGAAGAAGCATTCGAGAAGGCGAAGACGCTCCAGTAATCCATGGCCGCCGCCACCATTCACGTCGACGTCGTCAGCGCCGAAGCCTCGATTTACTCGGGCGAGGCGGAATTTGTCGTGCTGCCCGGCGAAGCGGGAGAACTCGGCATTTACCCGCGCCATACGCCGCTCATCACGCGCATTCGGCCCGGCACCGTGGAGATCACGCCGGCCGGCGGTGGCGAGAAGGAGTTGATCTTCGTTGCTGGCGGCATACTCGAAGTCCAGCCCAGAGTCATTACCGTACTGGCCGACACCGCCATCCGCGGCCACGACCTTGATGAGGCGAAGGCCAACGAAGCCATCAAGAAGGCCGAGGAAGCGCGTTCCAAGGCAAAGGACAAGCAGGAAATCGCAGTCGTCGAGGGCGAACTCTCGATGCTTGCCGCGCAGCTCGCCGCGATTCGAAAACTCCGGAAAAAGTAGCAGGACGGACTCGCGTGGGGATCAGCCCGGCGCGCTCGCGTAGGGCTCGTCCTCGCCGTAGAACTCGGTCTCCTTGAGCGCGTCGGCGCTCCAGGCCTTGACGCCCGACGAATCGAGCAGCGCCCCTTGGTAGTCCCGGGCTGAGCCCTTCAGCGTCACGTCGTAGGTGGCGAAGCGCGTCGCCACTGGCGCGTAGAACGCATTGGCGGCGCAGAAATCGCCGAACAGAAACGGCAGTGTCGCTGCCGTCCAGAGCGCGCTGATGCGCGCAATATCCTTCGCTACATCCGGGTTCATCCCTTTGCCCGGATGGCTGCTGCGGATGTTCATCGGCATTGCGCCGCGCAGCGCGCGAAAACCAGAGTGCATCTCGGCTGCCGCCGAGCGTGCCTGCGCCCGCAGCCGGGGATCCGCGGGCCAGATGCCGCGATCGGGAAACAGTTCGTGCAGCCGTTCGGCGATCGCGAGCGTGTCCCAGGTGGCGAAGCCCTTGCCCGGCTCGCCTTCCCAGAGTACCGGCACCAGTCCGGAAGGCGAGAGCCGGGCGATATGGTCCCGCCAGTCCTGTGATTCGAACTTGAGCACGCGTTCCTGGAACGGGATGCCGCGCCCGCGCAGCAGCACCCAGGGGCGCATGGACCAGGATGAGTAATTCTTGTTGCCGACAACCAGGGTCAACGAGTCATTCATGTCCCTGATTTAAGCAGGTTTACGGGCCGCCGAGTCCACTGCAGGGGAAGGACACGCAGCGACCGCATACCAATCCACCCGGCGCGTCGCGACCATCGCCGAGGCGATGCAGGCAAAGACGAGAAGCGAACCCATCAGCAGCGCGTGATCCTCCACCCGCAACAGGACGTAAAGCAGACCATAGAGCGCGCTCAGCGCCAGCCCGAACAGGGCCCCGCGGCGCATGCTTCCCAGTACATGTGCAACGTAGTACGCGATCAGCGCGACACAACTGGCGGCCGCGATCGCGTAGGCGGTGGCGAAGCCAAGGTGCTCGGAAAGAGAAATCAGCAGCAGGAAAAAGATCGCCAACGCAAGACCGACGAGTGCGTACTGCACCGGATGGATCGCCAGCCGCTTCAGCACCTCAAACAGGAAGAACGCGGCGAAGGTCAGGCCGATGAACAGGAAGCCGTACTTCACGGAACGCGCGACGGACTGATAAAGGTCCACCGGCTGAATGAACGAGACCGTCAGGCTATGCTGGTTGAACGCGTCGCACTGCCGCGACTGCACGCAGCGCTGGTGCAATTGCGAGAGATTGGTGGCGAAATGAGAGGTGCGCCACTGGGCGGTAAAACCCTCTTTGAAGATTCTGGTCCCGGAATCCGGAAGAATCCGGCCGGTGAAGCTGGGGTGTGGCCATGCGGAAGCGAGCGCCACCGTCGTCGCCGCACCGACGGGCACGATATCGAGCCGCTTGGTCCCCATGAGTGACAAGACGATTCGAAATTCCCGCGTTACTGGTGTCTTGTTCGCCGGCATGACGCCCAGGTCCGTGTGGATGCCGTTCGGCGCGCCCGTCGCATCGACGCCGCCCGGAAACAGCGCGGGCTGCGCTCCGTCCCAATCGACCTGTACGCGATCACGGATGCCGCGCGTGTCCTGAATGCCCAGCACAAGCAGCGCGCGTCCCTATACCAGGGTGCCAGGACCCTCCGGGAATCCCAGCTCCGGCGGCAGGACAAAGCTGCCGCGCAACGTTCCATTCAGCGTGTAGAGCTGTGCCGTGTAGATGCCGCGGTGCTTCTGCTGCAGATCGATGTTGCCGTCTACGAACAGCGTTGACGGGAGCAGCGCAACATGGTCGCGTTCGATCTTTTCCTTGCGCACGGTACGGCTGTGCCCGCCGTCATCCGTGGTGGTGGTGGCATCCGCGCTGCGCCGCGTCCAGGGCACGTAGAGCACCGGCCCGACGATTCGCTGCGCTTCGCTGGAACCGCGAGCGATCTCGGCGATGACGCCGTCGCGCGCCTGCTTGCGCTCGGCGACCAGGCCGCGAATCATCTACGCTGGAATTTGCAGTAGCAGGGCGACAAATTCGATAAGGCCGATCTTCCACAATAGCGTGCGTTGCAACCGTGTTTCTCCTTGAATTGCGTCTTTTGCCGAAGCTGGCGGGCGTCACCGGTGCCGTGTCCCGATCCTCCTTTCCGGGTGCGGCGCGCCCGCCGCCGCGGTTCTTCAGGCCCAGCGCTTGAGCGCCGCGTAGAGCCGGTTCAGGACTTGACGAAAGAGGGCGCAGCGGTAACCCGGCGGCTGTTCCGGACGAAATGCCGGCAGGGCGGCTTCGACCCCGAGTGCCACGTCGCCGTATTTCATGCCGCCGCTCACGCGGCGAGGAGCAGCACGGCACCCGCTAGCACGATGCTGACGGACAAGCCGATCGCTGCAGCGAGTAGGGTCTGGGTGGCGAGTTCTACGGCGAAGAATC
Organism: Betaproteobacteria bacterium; assembly: GCA_009693345.1. Taxonomy (GTDB): domain Bacteria; phylum Pseudomonadota; class Gammaproteobacteria; order Burkholderiales; family SG8-39; genus RBG-16-66-20. Next base: position 5,202 of record SHXL01000062.1, on the reverse strand, counting down.
CGGCATTGATCATGCAAACCCTCCTTGTTGATTGACGCCATTACAAGCGGGGAAAGAGCCGTGCCCGGGCCGGTGTTCTGGCAAGGTGATGAGGAAATATGGCGAAATGGTGGCAGCGTCGCTTCCGGTATATTCCCCGCATGGCTCGCCGCATCGTGATCGTTGAGGATGACGCCGCTATTCGCGCCAACTACGCGGAGGCATTGAAGCGCCACGGCTATGACGTGGCGGCTTATGCGGCCCGGCGCGAGGCGATGGATGCTCTGCGCAGCCGTTTGCCGGATCTGGCGATCATCGACATTGGCCTGGGTGATGAGACCGAGGGCGGCTTTGCGTTGTGCCGCGACCTGCGCGCACTCTCGCCCCAGCTGCCGATCGTGTTCCTGACCGCGCGCGATTCGGACTTCGACGTGGTCTCCGGGTTGCGCCTCGGAGCGGACGATTACCTCACGAAGGGAGTCAGCCTGCCGCACCTGATGGCGCGCATTGCGGCCCTCTTTCGGCGCGTGGACGCGCTCGCGGAGGAAAAACCGGTTGAGGAGCGCATCGTGCGCGGTGAGCTGGAGCTCGACCTTAAACGCTTCAGCGTGCAGTGGAAGGGCAGCCGCGTCGAGCTCACGCTGACCGAATTCTGGATCGTGCATTCGCTCGCGCGCCATCCGGGCCATGTGAAGAGCCGCGACCAGCTGATGCGCGACGCGGAGCTGGTGGTAGACGACGCGACCGTCACCTCGCACGTCAAGCGCGTGCGCGCGAAGTTCCTCGCCGCAGATCCCGTATTCGATGGAATCGAGACCGCCTACGGTCTCGGTTACCGCTGGAACGCGTAGCCGCATGAAGGAATGGCACTAGCGCCATGGCCAGATTCCCGCTGCGCGCCAAGCTGGCGCTGGTCGCGCTGGTACTGCTGGTGTTGCCCTGGGCTGGGTGGCTGTACGTGCGCGAGATGGAGCGTTTCCTCCTTGCCGCCCAGGAGGAAGCGCTCGGCGCCACGGCGCGCGCGGTGGCGACGGCGCTGCACGAGCGGCCGAAGCTGCTCGCCTACCGAGTGCGCGGCGATTCGGCGCTGCGCGACGAGGCGGAACGCGAACTGCGGCGGTTGACCGGAGGCGTGATCGAGGACGAGGCGCTGGCGAGCGATGCCACGGCCGACGGCGAGATCGCCGCAATACTGAAGGGACTGGAGCGCGCGAGCTCGCGCGTCTGGGTTGTCAGCCGCGACTATCGCGTGCTGGCGCTCGCGGGCAGCCTGAAGCGCCCAGATCCGCCCGCGCCAAGCCTGGCGCAGCGCGCGCTCGGCTGGCTGCTCGCGCCACCGACCGAGGAGTTCGACGACGCCCTCGCCGAAGACGCGTTCGCCGCAGGCCGGGAAGTCGGTGCGGCGCTGCAGGGCGCCGCCAGCACGAGGAGGCGCAATACGCGCGATGGGCGCGCGGTGGTCGTATCTGCGGCGCATCCGATCTGGGTCGGCGACGAAGTACACGGCGCGGTGGTGGTGGAAGAGACCTCCAACCGGATAGCGTCGCTGCGAAGCCAGGCGCTGGAACGATTGCTGCTGGTGACCCTTGTGGCATTCGCGCTTGTGGCCGCAGTCCTGCTGTGGTTCGCCACGCGCATCTCGAACCGAATACGCCGCTTGAGCGACGAAGCCGAAGCCGCGATCGACGCGCGCGGGCGGGTCACACGGCTCACCACGGCATCGGAGGCGGCCGACGAAATCGGCGATTTGTCGCGCAGCTTCAGCACCGTGCTCGGCCGGCTTGCACGCTATAACGACTATCTGGAAGCACTCGCCGGTCGCTTGTCGCACGAACTACGCACGCCGGTGGCGGTGGTCCGTTCGTCGCTGGAAAACCTGCACGCCGCACGCACCCCCGAGGAGACATGCATCTACGTTGCACGCGCCGAGGAAGGACTGGCGCGCCTCGGCACCATTCTTTCGCGCATGACCGAGGCAAGCCGCCTGGAGCAAAGCCTTTCGGCGGTGGAACGGGAGCGCTTCGATGCACTCGCGGTCGTCCGCGGCTGCGTCGAAGGCTATCGCCTTGCATATGCGCCCAGAGTCTTCGAACTTGAGGTGACCGCCGAGCGGGGTTTCGCCCTGGGCTCGCCGGATCTTCTGGCGCAAATGCTCGACAAGCTTGTGGAAAATGCCGTCGATTTTGCCGCCAGCGGAACTCCGGTACGCATCTTCTTGGGCTTGAAAGAGAACCTGGTGATTCTCAGAATCGAAAATCAGGGTCCTGCCTTGCCGGATTCGATCCGCGATTCTCTGTTCGAGTCCATGGTTTCGCTGCGCAGCGACGCCTTCGTGAGTGCGCCGCACCTGGGACTGGGGCTGTACATCGCGAGATTGATCGCGGAATTCCACGGCGGCGCACTGCGCGCCGAGAATCTGCCCGGCGGGGGCGGAGTCGCTTTTGAGGCGCAGCTTTCACGCGCCGTATAATTTCCTGTTTGCAACCCCACATTCCCTTTGGAAAATAGCTACGACCTGCTGGTCGTGGGCGGCGGCATCAACGGCGTGGGAATCGCGCGCGATGCCGCCGGCCGGGGTCTTTCAGTGCTGCTGGTGGAAAAGGACGACCTTGCTTCCGCAACTTCGTCCTGGTCGTCGAAACTCATCCACGGTGGGCTGCGGTATCTCGAACTTTACGAATTCAGGCTGGTGGCCGAGGCGCTCGCCGAGCGGGAGATACTGCTAAAGGTTGCCGCGCACTTGGTCTGGCCGGCGCGATTCATCATGCCGCATGTACCCGAATTGCGGCCGCGCTGGATGATCCGCGCGGGGCTGTTCCTCTACGAGCATCTCGCCAGGCGCGCGAGCCTGCCGGGCTCGAAAGCGGTGCGCCTCGATGAGCCGCCCTACGCGTCGGGACTGCAGCGACAACTCAAGCACGGCTTTGCCTATTCCGACTGCCGCGTGGACGACGCACGGTTGGTGGTTGCCAACGCGATGGATGCGCGCGAACGCGGCGTGCGTGTCCTGACGCGGACCGAGTGCCTGTCGGCGGAACGGGTGAGCGGACAGTGGAAGGCGCGCCTGTCGAACGGCGAGCAGGCAAGCGCGAAGGCGGTTGTGAATGCCGCCGGTCCCTGGGTCAAATCGGTGCTGAACACCCGCCTGTCGCAGCCTTCCGGCGACGCGGTGCGCCTGGTGAAGGGCAGCCACATCGTTCTGCCGAAGCTGTACGAAGGCGAGCACGCCTTCATCCTGCAGAACGACGATCGACGCGTGGTTTTCATGATTCCGTACGGCGAACTCCATACGCTGGTCGGCACCACTGATGTACCGGTGCGGGACGAGAACGTTCGTCCGGAGGCGACGGCGGATGAGATCGCGTATCTGTGCAGGGCGGTGAACCGCTATCTCGCGCGCCCGGCGCGGCTGGAAGACGTGGTCTGGAAGTACGCGGGAGTACGGCCGCTCTACGACGATGGCACTGCCGATCCGTCCGCGGTCACGCGCGACTACACGCTGCGCGTGGACCACGAGGCGGGCCGGGCTCCCGTGCTGTCGGTATTCGGCGGCAAGATCACGACCTACCGGAGGCTCGCGGAGCAGGCAATGGGCGATCTCGCGCGCTATTTTCCCGGACTCAGGCCGGCATGGACCGAGCGTGTCCCTCTTTCCGGCAGCGACTTCGGGGGCGTGGCGCGCGTCGAGGCGCGGGACGCATTCTTCGCGAGCCATCCGCACATCGCGGAATCCACGCTGCGAGGAATATTTCGCCGCCATGGCACGCACGCTCAGAGGGTGGTCGGCGACGGGAATCTGGGCGAAGACTACGGCGCGGGCTTTAGCGAGCGCGAGCTGCAATATTTTGTCGAGCACGAATGGGCGCAGACTGCCGAAGACGTGCTCTGGCGTCGCTCCAAGGCCGGATTGCTGATGACGGCAATGCAGCGCGAGCGGGTGGCGCAGGTGCTTGGTACGCGATGAACCCGCTGTCCGCGTTGCATGACCCCGGCCGTATCCGCGGGCTGCTGTTCGACATCGACGAAACCCTGACAACCGACGGCAAGCTCACGGCCGAGGCCTATGGCGCGATGGAGCGCCTAAAGCGCGCCGGAAAGCTGCTGGTGCCGGTTACCGGGCGGCCGGCGGGCTGGTGCGACCACATCGCGCGTATGTGGCCGGTGGACGCGGTGGTCGGGGAAAACGGAGCATTCTATTTTTGCCTCAATCAGGGAAAACTTCACAAGAAGTTCCACGACCTTGAGGACGTACGTGCACTCAACCGAACACGGCTGCGGGCAATCGGCAGGCAGATCCTCGGTCAGGTTCCCGGCTGCGCCCTCGCCTCCGATCAGCCTTACCGGGAGACGGATCTGGCGATCGATTTCTGCGAAGATGTCTCGCCGCTGCCGCTGGAGACGGCCGGACGCATCGCCGCACTCATGCGTGAGGCAGGTCTGAACGCAAGAATCAGTTCGATCCACGTCAACGGCTGGTTCGGCAACTACGACAAGCTCGCAATGACGAAGCAGCTGTTCGCGGAATTCTTCAATTGCGATCCGGCGAGCCTGCAGCAGGAATTCGCCTTTGCCGGGGATTCGCCGAACGATGCGCCGATGTTTTCCTATTTCGACGTTTCCGTCGGAGTGGCGAACGTCTTGCGCTTCGCCGGGCACATTGAGACACCGCCGAAGTACGTCACCCCAAATGCCGCGGGGGCCGGAATTGCGGAGCTCGCGGCGCATTTGCTTGGAGAGCGCTGATGGAGTGGTGGTGGGCCTACCTGGCGATCGGCGTAACGGTCGGCTTTCTTGCGGGATTGCTGGGTATCGGCGGCGGCATGGTCATGGTGCCGATGCTGGTGCTGGTGTTCACGGCCAAGGGTTTTCCCGCGGAACACATGATGCATCTGTCCCTTGCCACTTCCATGGCAACCATCGTATTTACGTCGCTCTCGAGCGTGCGTGCGCATCACCGTCATGAGGCAGTGGACTGGTTGGTGGCGCGTGCCATGGCGCCAGGCATCGTCGCGGGCGGGCTGGTGGCGTCCCTCGCCGCGGGTTTCGTGCCGACGCGGCCGCTGGCGGTTTTCTTCACCGGCTTCATGTTTTATGCCGCGACGCAGATGTTCTTCGAAGTCAAGCCCAAGCCCTCGCGCCAGCTGCCCGGAGCGGCGGGTCTGTTCGGTGTAGGCGCGGCGATCGGCGGCCTGTCCAGCGTGCTCGCGGCGGGCGGAGCCTTCC
>SHXL01000061.1 GCA_009693345.1 Betaproteobacteria bacterium | reverse complement strand
CGGCATGGTCCTGTACGACGCGCTCTATGCATGGTGCAAGGACGGACAAGAGGAGGTACATACGTGGAATCCAGAGGCCTATCGCTAATGATTGCATTGAGCGTCTTTGGCGCGAACGTCGCGTTCGTCCATACCGACAGTTTCGACAAGGATCAGCCCGGCTCCGTGCCTCCCGGCTGGGAGTGCGGAACCACCGGCAAGGGCAATCCCCGGTGGGCGGTGGAGGCGGACAGATCGGCGCCGAGCGCGCCGCACGTGCTGCGGCAGTCCGGATTCGGGACCTTTCCCTGGTGCGTGAAGACGAACACCTCGATCGCGGACGGCTTCGTGGAAGTGAAATTCAAGTCCGAGAAAGGCCGGGAGGACCAGGCCGGCGGCGTCGTCTGGCGCTGGAAGGACGGCGACAACTATTACGTCGCTCGCGCGAACGCGCTCGAGGACAACGTCTCGCTCTATTACACTGCGGCCGGCCGGCGCAATACGATCAAGTACGTGGATGCCCCGGTGCCGCCCAATGTCTGGCACGGCCTGCGGGTGAAATTCTCAGGCAGCCGCATCAAGGTGCTCCTCGATGGCAAGCTGTATATGGAAGAGGAGAACAGCCGCATTTCCGGAGGCGGCGTGGTGGGTGTCTGGACGAAGGCGGACAGCGTGACCGCATTCGACGATTTCAGCTACGGCTCGGTCAGCAAATAGAGGAGCCGCTCAGGATTACAGCGGCACGGCCTGCGAGAGCATCCGGTTCATGCGCTTGACGAATGCAGCCGGGTCTTCGAGCCGGCCGCCCTCGGCGAGCGTCGCCTGGTCGAGCAGCAGCATCGACCATTCCTTCAGGCCGTCGTCCGATTCTGCCTTCAGCTTCTCGACCAGCGGGTGGTGCGGATTGAGTTCCAGGATCGGTTTCGAATTGGGCGCTTTCTGGCCCGCGCCCTTCAAGAGGCGCTGCAGGTGCTGGCTCATCTCGTCGTGCTCCACGACCACGCAGGCGGGTGAGTCGGTGAGGCGCAGCGTCACTCGCACATCCGACACCGCTCCGCCGAGCGCGGTCTTGACACGCTCGACCAGATCCTTGAATTCCCCGGCCACCTTGTCGCGCGCCTCCTTTTCCGCGGCATCGGCGAGCTCGCCCAGGTCGAGGTCGCCCTTCGCCACCGAGGCAAGCGGCTTGCCGTCGAATTCTGCGAGGAAACTCAGCATCCACTCGTCCACGCGGTCGGTGAGCAGCAGCACCTCGATGCCTTTCTTGCGGAATATTTCAAGGTGCGGGCTGCTGCGCGCCGCATGTAGGCTATCTGCGACGACGTAGTAGATCGATTTCTGGCCTTCCTTCAGGCGCGCCACATAGTCGGCAAGCGACACGGCCGGCGTGTCGCTGCTGGTGGAAGCGAAGCGCAGCAGCTTGGCGATGCGCTCCCGGTTTGCCGCGTCTTCGCCGACGCCTTCCTTCAGCACCTGGCCGAACTCCGTCCAGAACTTGGCGTAGTCGTCCTTGCGGTTCTGCGCCAAGTCTTCCAGCAGTCCGAGTATCCGCCGCGCGGCGCCTTCGCGGATCGCGCTCACGTCGCGCGATTCCTGCAGGATCTCGCGCGACACGTTGAGCGGCAGGTCGCCCGAGTCGATCACGCCGCGCACGAAGCGCAGGTAGCGCGGCAGCAGCTCGCCCGCGTCGTCCATGATGAACACGCGCCGCACGTAGAGCTTGAGGCCGTGGCGCGCGTCGCGGTCCCACAGGTCGAACGGCGCCTGCGAAGGCAGGTACAGCAGCTGGATGTATTCCTGCTTGCCCTCGACGCGGTTGTGCGTCCAGGCGAGCGGGTCGGTGAAATCGTGCGCCACGTGCTTGTAGAACTCGCGGTACTGCTCGTCGGTTATTTCCGCCTTCGGCCGCGCCCAGAGCGCGGTCGCCTGGTTGACCGTTTCCTCTTCGGTGGTCGCAACGTAAGATTGCTTGTCCTTGTCCCAGATCTCCTTCTTCATCCGGATCGTGGTGGCGATGTGGTCCGAGTACTTCTTCAGGATCGTGCGCACCCGGCTGCCGGAGGCGAATTCATCGTCGTCCTCCTTGAGTTGCAGCGTCACGTCGGTGCCGCGCGAGGTGCGCGTCGCCGCCTCGATGGTGTATTCGCCGCTGCCGTCGCTCTCCCAGCGCGTCGCTTCATTATCAGCAAGCCCGGCCCTGCGGGTCACCACGGTCACGCGCTCGGCGACGATGAAAGATGAGTAGAAGCCGACGCCGAACTGGCCGATGAGCTGCGCGTCCTTCTTCTGGTCGCCGGTGAGCGCGGCGAAGAATTCCCGCGTGCCGCTCTTGGCGATGGTGCCAAGGTGCGCGATCGCCTCGTCTCGGCTCATGCCGATGCCGTTGTCGGAGATGGTGATGCTGCGCGCCGCGGCATCTACCCCGACACGGATGGAGAAATCGACGTTCCCCGCCAGCAACTCCGGGTGGCCGATGGCCTCGAAACGCAGCCGGTCGCAGGCGTCCGAGGCGTTGCTCACCAGCTCGCGCAGGAAGATCTCCTTGTTCGAATACAGCGAATGGATCATCAGCTGCAGCAGCTGCTTGACCTCGGCCTGGAAGCCCCGGGTTTCCTTGACGGGGGATTCGGTAGTGCTCATCGACCGCTCCTGGAGTAGAGGTTTGTTTGCGGAATGATAATCTAGGCGTTAGGGGGATCCGCCATGACTTGCAAATTGATGTTGTTGCTCCTAGCAGTTTTTTCAAGTGCCGCCTGGAGCCAAACCCTGCTGAAGGTGAAGATGTTCCCGGGCGCGCAGTCGCTGCCAGTGCTGGCGGCGGTTTCCGAGGGGATCTTCGCCCGGCATGGCCTCAAGGTGGAGACGCTGTTCACCGTCAACTCGCAGGAGCAGCGCGACGGCCTCGCCGCGGGCGATTTCCAGATCGCGCAGGCGGCGGTGGACAATGCCGTGGCGATGGTCGAGCTGGCCAAGCACGACGTGGTGATCGTCACCGGTGGCGACAGCAGCATGAACGAGTTCTTTGTGCAGCCCGATATCGCGTCGTACGCGGACTTGCGGGGGCACACCCTGCTCGTGGACGCCCTGAACACCGCGTATGCCCTGCAACTGAAGAAGATCCTTCTCATGAACGGGCTGAAAGAAGGCGCCGACTACAAGCTGAATCCGATCGGCGGCACGGCGCTGCGCCTGAAGGGCATGCGCGAGAACAAGGCGTTCAAGGCCACGATGCTCAACCCGCCGTTCTCGATCGACGCCAAGGCGGTCGGCCTGAAGAGCATGGGCAGCGCCGTGGACCTGATCGGCCCCTACCAGGCGCAGGGCACGTTCGTGCTGCGCAGCTGGGCGCGCGCCAACGCCGAGACGCTCGAGCGCTATATCGCCGGCTTCATCGAGGGCACCCGTTGGGCGGTCGACCCCGCCAACAAGGGCCCCGCGGTGAAGATCCTCGTCGAGCGGCTGAAGATCACGCCCGAGGTCGCGACGCGCACTTGGGAGATGCTGAGCGACCCGAAGCTGGGTCTCGCGCGCGATGGCCGCTTCGACATGAAGGGCTTCGAGAACGTGCTGGCGCTGCGCGCCGAAATCGAGGGCAGTTGGGGCGGAAAGGCGCCGGACGGCGGCCGTTACGTCGACATGAGCTACTACGAAAAGGCGCTGCAGCGGGTCCGATAAGTTTCGCCGCCCGCTCCTTGAACGCTTTCGCGGCGAGGAACAGGCCGCCGTCGGCGCCGTCGATGAAATGCAGGTGCCGGCCCGAGTAGTTGAAGACGAGGCAGGTCATGTGGGCGCGGTCGGTGACGTGCAGGCCGTAGACCAGTTCGCCTTTCGCGTAGCGCCCGGCCAGCCAGGCGTCCAGCGCCTCGCGCTGCGCCGGCCTGCCGGAGAGGATCTGGCGGTAGACGTCGTTGAACTTGCGCACGTCGCTGTTGCCGACCATGATGATCTTGTACTTGCTCCAGTCGGTTACCGCGGTCTTCAAACCGAACTTCATCAGGAACCAGCCAAGAAGCACGATCCAGCGCGTGCGCATCAGGTACAGCCATTTGCCGAAAGGCCCGCGGTCCGCGGCGCGCACCCCGACTTCGTTCTCCAGCCGCGCGGCATCCAGGGCGGGCGAGAGGTCGGGTACCGTAATCGGGTGACAGGCTTCGTCGGTGCCGTAGATCTCGTGCACTTTGGCGATGACGTCCCGGTAGAGATCCGCGGCGTTGTCCGCTCCCTGTGCGCGCACCATCAGGCTCACGGTTTCGCCATGGCGGCTCGGGATGTTCTGCCAGCGGCATTCCAGGCCCTCCAGGCTGCCGCGCGCCAGGATACTGCCGGGCTTCACCTCGCAGAGCGGCGCGGTGGCCGGGTCCTTCATGTACCTGTCGGCGTAGGCCATGCCGCTGCCCGCGAACGCCGCCTGGATGTAATTCTCCGATACGCGCACGCGCGCGACCAGGATGTCGAGCCCTGCTTCGCGGATCTTCGCCACCGGCAGGGTGGCGACGCGCAACTCCAGGCCGAATGACTTCTGCGCCATCTCCTGCGTCTTGACCAGCGCCGCCTTGGCGTCCTCGAGCAGCTGCGGCGGCACGCAGAAGGCGCTGCCGTCGCCCTCGAAAATGAACGGGATGTTTAGCTCGCCCGCGGCATTGAGCATCGCGGTGACGGCGGAGGCGCCGACCGTGTTGACGTGCTTGTAGTTGCCCGCCTGCACCGCGAGCGTGAAGTTGCGCACGTCGCAGGTGGCGACATGCCAGTCGCCCGGCAGCGCCGTGAAATTCTCAAGACGCGTGACCGCGGCGAAGTCCATCAGCACCGGCAGGCCCGCATAGAAGCCGGCGCTACTCACGGGATCGGTTTCCTCACGGTGTCGCCTTCTTCCGGTAGAGCGGCATCACCTTGGGCAGGTTGGCCTCGATCTCCTTGATGCGCGATTCGTGCGACGGGTGCGTCGACAGGAACTGCGGCGGCTGACCCTTGCCCGCGGCCTGGCCGAGCTTCGACATCTTCTGCCACACGGCCACTGCGGCGCGCGGATCGTGGCCGGCGCGCGCCGCGAGCTCCATGCCGACCAGGTCCGCGTCCGTCTCGTGTCGGCGCGCGTAAGGCAGGCTCACCGCGAGGTTGGCCCCCTGCGCGAGCAGCTCGGCGGAGACCTGCCCGAGATTGAAGACCGCCGCCGCCACGGAGATGCCGACGTTCTTCAGCACCTCCTCCGACATGCGCGCGCGCCCATGCTCGAGCAGCGCGTGTCCGATCTCGTGGCCCATGATGGTCGCCACCTCGTCGTCGGTGAGCTGCAGCTGGTCGATGATGCCGCTGAAAAACGCGATCTTGCCGCCCGGCATGCAGAACGCGTTCACCGTCTTGGAAGTGATGAGGTTCACTTCCCAGCGCCATTTCTCCGCGTTCGTGTTGAAACGCGTCGCGTGCGGTATCAGCTCGCGCGCGATGCGCCGCAGGCGCTCGACCTGCTGCGCGTCGTTGTTGAGCAGCCCCTTCTGCGCCGCCGTGCGCATCAGCTGGCCGTACTGCTGCCCGGCGCTGCGCTCGACGGTCGAAGCGGGCAGCAGCAGCAGGCGGCTCTTATGGACTTCTACGCCTTCCCGACTGGTTTGTGCATTTACATTCAAGAATACAAAAAACAGGGAAAAAAGAAAAAGCCTCATAGCGCGTCGAAATACTCCGCCATCTGCTTGCGCATCTTCTCGTCGGGAAGTGCGCCGAAACCCGCCGCCACGTTGTCGGCGACGTGCTCCGGCCTGCCGGTGCCGGGAATCACGCAGGTGACCGCCGGATGGCCGGCGATCCATTTCAGGAAGTACTGCGCCCAGCTCGCGATGCCGATTCCGTCCGCCCACGGCGGCAGCGGCTTGCCGCGCACGCGGCGGAACATCGCGCCCTCGGCGAAGGGCCGGTTTGCAATCACGGCAATCTTGTTTTGCAGGCAGTAGGGCAAGAGGCGCTTTTCTGATTCCCGCTCAGCCAGCGAGTAGTTGATCTGCAGGAAATCGTATTTTTCCTTCTTCAGCTGCCGCTCCACCTCCGCATGCGCCGAAGCCGTGTAATGCGTAATTCCCAGATAACGGATTCGCCCTTGCGATTTCCAGTCCCGCAGCGTCTTCGTGTGCACGTCCATGTCGAGCAGGTTGTGCACCTGCATCAGGTCCATCTGCTTGACGCGCAGGCGCTTGAACGAGGTTTCCATCTCGCGGATGCCTTCTTCGCGGCCGCGGGTCCATACCTTGGTGGCGATGAAGAGCTTCTCCCGCAAGCCGAGCTCGGCGACGAGGTCACCCGCCACCGATTCCGCGCTGCCGTACATCGGCGAGGAGTCGATCATCTTCCCGCCGGCCTTGGCAAACGCCGCCAGCACCTCGCGCAGCGGCGCGCGCGCGGCGGCATTGTTTCCGGCGTCGAACACTTGCCAGGTGCCGAGGCCGATGGCGGGAATCGCCTCGCCGGTGGAAGGAATTTTTCTGGTCATAATCGTCCGAGTCTGGCCGGAGACGGATCCAAGAGCGAAGACCGCTCCGCATCCGCCAAGCAGGCGTAACAGATCGCGCCGCGATTCATCCATGCACGCATTCTAGTAAAGTCCGGGACAGAGGAGCGAAAGCGCGATGCGGCTGCAGATCCGATCGATACGGCCTGGCGAAGGGAGGGCGCTGTGCTGGTCGTTTGCCTATTTCTTCTGCCTGCTCGCTGGCTACTATGTGCTGCGGCCGCTGCGCGACGAGATGGGGGTCGCGGGCGGGGTGCGCAACCTGCAGTGGCTGTTCACCGCGACCTTCCTCACCATGCTCGCCGCGGTGCCCCTCTACGGCGCGCTGGTGGCCCGTCTGCCGCGCCGGTGGTTCATTCCGGTGGTGTACCACTTCTTTGTCGCAAACCTCGCGGTGTTCTGGCTGCTGCTCACGTTCGGCATCGAGCGCGAGATCGTGGCGCGGGTGTTCTTCGTCTGGATCAGCGTGTTCGTCCTTTTCGCCGTCTCGGTGTTCTGGTCGTACATGGCGGACCTGTTCTCCTCCGAACAGGGCAAGCGCCTGTTCGCCATCATCGCCGCGGGCGGCACCGCGGGCTCTCTCGCCGGTCCCGCGCTGACGATCGGCCTGGCGGAACTCCTCGGCCCGGCGAACCTGCTGATCGTGGCGGCGCTGTTCCTCGAAATGGCGGTGCTCTGCATGCGGCGGCTGGAACAGGTTGTGCCTGGATCCGGGCCGGGAAGAAACCAGGGAGAAGCTGCAACGGCCGCGCTCGGCGGCGGATGGCTCGACGGCTTTCTGCTGCTCGTGCGCTCGCCGTACCTGGCGGGCATAGCGCTGTGGGTGTCGCTGCTTTCGGTCGCCGCGACGTTTCTCTACTTCCAGCAGGCGAACATCGTTGCCGCCGCATCCGATGACCCCGCAGTGCGCACGCGGCTGTTTGCCAGCGTCGATCTGGCGGTCGGCGTGCTGACTCTCCTTGTCCAGGCGTTCGCGACGGGGAAACTGATTGCACGCTTCGGCGTCGGCGCGGCGCTTGCGTTCCTGCCCCTCGTCTTTGCCGCAGGATTCGCGGTGCTGGCCGCGTCCCCGATGCTTGCCGTGGTGATCGCGTTCCAGGCGCTTCAGCGCACGGCTAACTTCGCCGTCTCGAATCCGGCGCGCGAGGTGCTCTTCACGGTGCTCGCACGCGAGGAGAAATACAAGGCGAAGAACGTGGTCGACGTCGTCGCGGTCCGCGGCGCGGACGCCGCGGGAGGCTGGCTGTTCTCGGCGCTGCGCTCCCTCGGTCTGGAATTGCAGGCGATCTCGCTCGTCGCGATACCGATCTCGGCCGTGTGCCTGGTGTTGGCCTTGGCGCTCGGCCGCGCCCAGGAACGCAAAGCCGGAGGTTGACATGAAGGAGGTTGAAATGCGCAAACTGGATTTTTCGCAGCGCAAACGCTTTTCCCGTCGCGACATCCTCGCGCTGGGCGGCGCCATCGCGGCCGCCGCCGCGCTGCGCCCGGCCGCGGCGGCGGGTTCCGTCATGACGCGCCCGATACCGCGCACGGGCGAGCGATTGGCCGCAGTAGGCCTGGGGACCGCGATCGTGTTCGACATTGGTGAGGACGCGGCGCGGCGCGCGGTGCAGAGCGCGGTGTTCGCGGCGCTGGTCGAGGGCGGCGCCTCTGTCGTCGACACGGCGCCCTCGTACGGCACGGCGGAGAGCGTCGTCGGCGACCTTGTCGCAGCGCTCGGGATACGCAAGCGGATTTTCCTCGCCACCAAGGTGCGCGTCGCGCCACGCGTCGCGGCGGCGACGGAAATGCAGGAGTCCCTGCGCCGCCTGAAGGCCGAGCGCATCGATCTCATGCAGATCCACAACGCGAGCGCCGACCTTGGCGCGATGGCCGACCAGCTCGCGCTGCTGCGCGAATGGCAGGCGCGGGGCGTCATCCGTTACGTCGGTGTGACGCATTCGCAGAAGTCCGCCAACGAGCGGCTGGTGGCCCTGGTCGAGCGCGAAAAGCTCGATTTCGTGCAGCTGAACTATTCGCTCGGCGAGCGCGGCGCAGAGGCACGGCTGCTGCCCGCTGCGGCGGCCGCCGGAACGGCGGTGCTGGTGAACCTGCCGTTCGGCCGCGGCCGGCTGTTTGGCGCGGTGCGCGGGCGGGCGCTGCCCGAATGGGCGGCGGAGTTCGATGCCGCGAGCTGGGGACAGTTCTTCCTCAAGTACCTGCTGGCGAACGAGGCGGTGAGCTGCGTCATCCCCGGGATGGACAAGGCCGAGTACGTCGCGGACAACCTGGGCGCCGCGCGCGGCCGGCTGCCGGACGCGGCGCAGCGCCGCAAGATGGTGGAGCTCTGGGAGTCGCTGCGCTGAGCTCCGGCACCCGGAGGCATGCGTTATAGTAGGCGAGGCGTCATCATCTCTTCTGGGAGGAATCATGGAAGGCTGGATCGCACTTGCGGTAATCGCGGCGCTCGCGTTCTGGGCGGTCACGATCTACAACGGGCTGGTGGCGCTGCGCAACCGCTTCAAGAATTCCTACGCGCAGATCGACGTGCAGTTGAAGCGCCGCTACGACCTGATCCCCAACCTGGTCGAGGCAGCCAAGGGCTACCTCACGCACGAGCGCGAGACGCTGGAGAAAGTGGTGGCGGCGCGCGGCGCGGCGATGGGCGCGGCGCAAAAAGCGGCGGCGGCGCCCGGCGATGCGGCGGCGATGCAGGGCCTGGCGCAGGCCGAGGGGCAGCTGGGCGGGGCGCTTGGCCGGCTGATGGCGGTGTTCGAGGCCTATCCGGACCTGAAGGCGAACCAGAACATTCTCCAGGTGCAGGAAGAACTTACCAGCACCGAGAACAAGATCGCGTTCGCGCGCCAGGCGTACAACGACACGGTGATGGAATACAACACCCAGCGCGAGATCTTCCCCAATACCATCTTCGCGGGCATGTTCGGATTCCAGCCTGCGACGCTGCTTGAGGCGACCGAGTCGGCCGAAGAACGCAAAGCGCCCAAGGTTTCGTTCAAATAACGCGGGCCTCGGGCCCGCTGGTGAAGCCGGTATCTTTTTTTGCGCAGCAGGAGCGCGCGCAGCGCGAGCCGGACGCTGGTCCTGCTGTATGTCCTGGCGGTGGCGGCGATCGTCGCCTGCGTCAATCTGGCCGCGGTGCCGGTGTATATCGCCTGGACGGATCTCGGCAAGGCGGTGGAAACCTCGTTTGTCCAGGGACCGCTGCGCGTCTACGCCCTCGCGCCCGGCCGCGCGTACCTCATCACCAGTCTGGCGACGCTTGCGATCATCGCGCTCGGGACGGTCGAGATCATCGCGCGGCTGTCGCTCGGCCAGGGCGAGCTCGCGGCGCGGCTCGCGAGCCGGCCGATCGGGCGCGGCACCCGGCGCGACGACGAGCGGCGCCTCGTCAACATCGTGGACGAGCTCTCGATCGCCTCCGGGCTCGCCGCGCCGCCGCTCTTCGTGCTGAACCGCGAGCAGGGCATCAATGCCTTCGCCGCCGGCCTCTCGCCCGGCCAGGCGGTGATCATCGTCACGCAGGGCGCGCTGGAGCAGCTGTCGCGCGACGAGCTGCAGGCGGTGATCGCGCACGAGTTCAGCCACATCCTGAACGGCGACATCCGCCTCAACCTGCGCGCGGTATACGTGCTGCAGGGCATCGTTTTCCTCTCGGCGATCGGCCGCTTCATGATGCAGTACTACTCCGGCACCGGCACCGAGGAGGGACGCAGCTTCTTCCATTTTCCGCTCGCGGTGGTCGGGGTCGCGCTGTTCGCGATCGGCTCGGTCGGGCTGTTCTTCTGCCGCATCATCCAGGCTTCGATCGCGCGCGAGCGCGAGAACCTCGCCGACGCGAGCGCGGTGCGTTTCACGCGCAATGCCGATGCCCTGTGCGGCGCGCTGGCGCGGATCGCGGTGCATGGCGAGGGTTCGCGCGTGCGCAACTGGCACGCCGATGCGCTCGCGCACATGCTGTTCGCCCCCGGTTCGCCGAGCTGGCTGCAGTTGCTGATCGCGACGCATCCGCCGACCGAGGAACGCATGCGGCGCATCAACCCGCATGTGTCGCCTGTTTTCTATTTTGAAAAGGCGCGTAAGCCGAGACAGCTGGAGGAAAGCAAGAAGGTAAGCGCGCCCGAGCAGGAGCCGCCCAAGACCATCGTTCCCAGGCGCCTCACCGGCGTCGTAGCGTTGATCGCCAGCATCGGCAAACCGGGCGTCGAGCACCTTGATTACGCCACGGACCTGCTCTCCTACCTGACGCCGCCGATACGCGAGGCGCTTGGCGACCCGGCAGGAGCGCAGGCCGTCATGGTCGGCTGTGTCCTGAGGGCCGACCTGGAAGGCCGCGAGCCGCAGCTGCGCGCGCTGCAAGCGCTGGCGCTCGCCGATTTCGCGCGTAGGGCCGATGTGCTGCGGCCGCATCTGGAGCAGCTCGACCGCGCCTATCGCCTGCCGTTGATCGCGCTCGCCGTGCCGGCTCTCAAAACGCTGGACGAGGCCGGCCGGGGGGCGTTCCTCGCCGCCTTGCGTGCCGCCATCGAAAACAATCGGCGCGTCACGCTCAGCAAGTTCGTGCTGGCGACGATCCTGGACTGGACCCTCGCACCCAAAGCGCGCCGCGCCGGTGGCGTGAAGTATCGGGATCGCGGCGCGCTCGCGCACGCCGGTGCCGCGGTTGGCGATGCGGCCGCCGCGCAAGTGGCTTTCGACACGGGTCGTGAGGTGCTTGCGATGCCGGCGCTCGTACTCCGTGGCAAGGAGGCGCTGCAGCTCTCGCGGGTGTCGGAGGCGCTGGAGCGCATGAGCCTGCTGGCGCCCCTGGAAAAGGAGCGCCTGATGCAAGCCTTCGCCGCGGCAGTTGCAGCCGACAGCGATATCAAGCGGATGGAGCACGAACTGCTGCGCGCGGTGGCCTGCGTGCTGGATTGTCCGATGCCGCCGTCCGTAGCTGCCCTTGACCCGCGGTTGCTGCGAAAATAACGCGCTGTGGCCAGCTTTTTCGAAAATCAGGACCTTGCGCGACGCAACACCAAGCTGCTCGTGGTGATGTACTTCCTCGCGGTGGTGGGAGTCATCATCGCCGTGGACCTGGTGCTGGCTGGCGCCTGGATCTATGGGTTCGCCGACACGGTGGTGCCGAAGGGGCGCTCACCGGGACCCATCGCGCTGCTTGGCGCAATTCCGGCCAAGGTATTCCTGCTCGGGGCGATGGGCACCGCGCTGGTGATCTTCGCGGTGAGCGGCTGGAACATCCTGCAGCTGACCAGTGGCGGCAAAGCGGTGGCGGAAATGGTGGGCGCGCGCCGCGTGTCTCCGGACACCAAGGATGCGCTCGAGCGGCGCCTCATGAACGTGGTCGAGGAGATGTCCATCGCCTCGGGGGTGCGGGTGCCCGGCGTCTACGTCATGGACGGCGAACCCGGCATCAATGCGTTCGCCGCCGGCTACGACGTGTCGGACTCGATCGTGGCGGTGACGCGCGGCACGCTGGAGGCCCTGAACCGGGATGAGCTGCAGGGCGTGGTGGGGCACGAGTTCAGCCACATCCTGAACGGCGACATGCGCCTCAACATCCGCATGATCGGAGTACTGGCGGGCATCGTATTCATCGGCTCGATCGGCGAATTCATCATGCGCAGCCAGCGCGGCAGCAGCGACAGCAAGGCCTCGGCGCCGATCTTCCTCGGCGGCCTGGCGCTGCTGCTGATCGGCTACATCGGCCTGTTCTTCGCGCGCCTCATCAAGGCCGCGGCCTCACGCCAGCGCGAATTCCTCGCCGACGCCTCGAGCGTGCAGTTCACGCGCAACCCGGACGGCATCGCCGGGGCGCTCGACCAGATCGGCGTTTCCCCGGTCGGCGCGCTGATCGCCAACCGCCACGCGGAGGACGTGTCGCACATGTTCTTCGGCCAAGGGATCACGGTAAGGCTTTCCGGGCTGTTCGACACGCATCCGCCCCTGGAGGAACGCATTGCGCGGGTGCATGCACGATTCGACCGCGCGAGTTATCGGAAGGCGAGGGCCAGCGCGGCGGCGGATGTGCCTGTGGATGCCGGCGTGGCGAAAAAAGGTATTTCTCAGAAAGACGCCGCTGCCGCCGTGGGTTCTTCCGGCCGGCGCGGCGCGGATCTCGACACCGGCTGGGGCCGTTCCGCGGGCGACAGCGCGCAGCTGGTCGGTTCGATGGATGGCGCCAAAGTGGACTACGCGGCGCGGCTGCTGCAGGCGCTGCCCGCAGGCTTGCGCGAGAAGCTGCGCGATCCGGACGGCGCGCGCGCGGCGATCGTGGCGCTGCTGCTCGCGCCCAAGGACGACGTGATGAAACTGCAGCTCGAGGCACTCGCCGCGAAGGGCATGGCGGCGCTGGCGGAGCAGGCGCGCGCCACCGAAGCGCTGACGCGGCGGCTCGGTGCGGCGTTCCACCTGCCATTGATTGATCTCGCGCTGCCGGCCGTGAAGTCCTTGCCCGAGGAGGGACGTCGCGCCCTGATTACCGCCCTTGAGGTCGTGATCCACTCCGACCGGCGCGTGTCGCTGCACGAGTTCGTGGTGCTTACGATGGCGCGCTGCCAGCTCGCGCCGCGCGGCAAACCCGGTGCGGCGGGCAGCAAGCGGATCGCCGAACTGAAGGATGCCGCGCTGGTCGTGCTCTCGCTGGTGGCGCATGCGGGTACGCGCCAGGACGCCAGCGGCCAGCGCGGCACGGCCCTGGCGGAGGCGATGCGCGCGGGGGCGAAGGAGATGGGGCTGCCCGAGACCGCCGCCGCCGCCGCATTGACGCTTGAAGTCGCCGCCGAGGCGCTGGAAGTTCTGAAGAGCCTCGCGCCGATGCAAAAGGCGATTATGGTGAAGGGGCTGTTCGCCGCCTTGACGCAC
>SHXL01000060.1 GCA_009693345.1 Betaproteobacteria bacterium | reverse complement strand
CGTACCGCGTATTTCGGCTTGAAGGACATCTGCGCCCCGAAGCCGGGCGAGACGGTGCTGGTTTCCGCGGCCTCGGGCGCTGTGGGCAGCGTCGTCGGCCAGCTTGCCAAGGCCTGGGGCTGCCGTGCGGTCGGCATCGCCGGCGGCAAGGAGAAGTGCGACTACGTCGTCAAGGAACTCGGCTTCGACGCCTGCGTGGACTACAAGGCCGGCAAACTGTTCGACGGCCTGAAGGCCGCATGCCCGAAGGGCGTGGACGCCTACTTCGAAAACGTCGGCGGCGAAATCCTCGATACCGTGCTGCGCCTGATGAACGTGCGTTCGCGCATCACCATCTGCGGCCTGATTTCGGAGTACAACTCGCCCGAGCCCTACGGCATCAAGATGTTCCGTTCGGTCCTGGTCAATCGCATCAAGGTGCAGGGCATGATCGTGTTCGACTGGCTGGAGCGCTATCCGGAAGGCAACAAGGCCCTGCTCGACCTGGTCGTCGCCGGCAAGCTCAAGTACCGCGAGTCAGTGCTCGAGGGCATCGATAACGCGCCCAAGGGCCTGATCGGGCTCCTGAAGGGCCGGAATTTCGGCAAGCAGTTAATCAAACTCGTCTAACCCTGAGGTAATTCCATGATTGAGCTCTACACATGGCCGACGCCAAACGGCCACAAAGTCCACATCATGCTCGAGGAGACGGGCACACCCTACAACGTGCACCCGGTCGACATCGGCGTCGGCGACCAGTTCAAGCCCGATTTCCTCAAGATCTCGCCCAACAACAAGATGCCGGCGATGATCGACACCGACGGGCCGGAGGGGAAAGGCAGGCCTTTCGCGCTCGCCGAATCCGGCGCGATGCTGTTCTACCTCGCCTCGAAAACCGGCCACTTCCTGCCGCAGGACCTGCGCCAGCGCTGGCAGGTGATGCAGTGGACCATGTTCCAGATGGGGCATGTCGGCCCGATGCTCGGCCAGGCGCATCATTTCCTCGGCTACGCGCCGGAAAAGATCCCCTACGCCATGAACCGCTACAAGAACGAGGCGAACCGGCTGTACATGGTGATCGACCGCCGCCTGAAGGAATCGAAATATCTCGCCTGCGAGGAATACACCATCGCCGACATGGCCACCGTGCCGTGGCTGCGGTTTCCCGAGCGCCAGGGGGTCGAGATCGGCGAGTACCCCGTGCTCAAGCGCTGGCGCGACGCAATCCTCGAGCGCCCGGCGGTGAAGCGCGCACTGGAAGTCCTGAAGGACGCGCGCCGTGTCGGCGAAATGACCAAGGAGCAAAAGGAAAACCTGTTCGGCTCCACGCAATATGCTAAGCGGTAAGGTTGCGTGGATCACCGGAGGCGGGTCGGGCATCGGTCTTGCCGGCGCGCGTGAATTGGTGAAAGCGGGAGCGCGGGTTGTCATTTCCGGGAGGACTGAAAAAACCCTTCGTGAAGCGGAAAAACAGCTCAAGGCGCTCGGCGATGCCGAGGCAATTCTGCTCGACGTCGCCGACAAGAAGCAGGTGGCGCAGGCGGCAAAAGAACTGCTCGCGCGCCACGGCCGTTGCGACGTGCTTGTGAACAGCGCCGGCCTGAACGTGCCGAAGCGCCTCTACAAGGATCTCACCCCGGACGACTGGGACAAGGTGATCGGCATCAATCTCAATGGTGCGCTCTATTGCACCACCGCCGTGCTGCCGGCGATGCGCTCGCAGAAAGGCGGGCTCGTGATCAACATCTCGTCGTGGCTCGGCCGCTGGATCGGCTATCTGGGCGGCGTGGCCTACGGCGCGAGCAAGCACGCGCTTGCCACGATCACCCACCACCTCAACCTCGAAGAGGGCATGCACGGAATCCGCGGCTGCGTGATCTACCCGGGCGAGGTCGCGACCCCGCTGCTGAAGACGCGTCCGGTGCCGCCGGCGCAGCAGGACATCGACCGCATGCTCAAGCCAGAAGATCTTGGCCGCACCATCCGCTTCGTTGCCGAAATGCCGCCGCATGTCTGCCTGAACGAGATCGTGATTTCGCCCACCTGGAATCGCATACTGCTCGGCGGCAGGGAAATCGCGCTCGCTCCGAAGGCGGAGAAATAGGGACCAGCCTCTTTTTCAGGGTCACCCTGCCGTTCCTGGCGGGGTATTTCGTTTCGTACGTCTACCGGTCGGTCAACGCGATCATCGGGCCGGAGCTGGTGCGCGAGTTCGGGCTGTCCGCGGCCGGCCTGGGGCTGCTGAGCGGCATCTACTTCTTCTCCTTCGCTCTGTTCCAGTTGCCGCTGGGCGTGCTGCTCGACCGCTACGGCCCGCGGCGCGTCAACGCGACGCTGCTCATGGTGGCCGCGTCCGGCGGCTTGTGGTTTGCCCTGGCCGGATCGACCACCGGGCTGACGCTCGCCCGTGCCTTGATCGGCCTGGGCGTTTCCGGCTGCCTGATGTCCTCGTTCTCGGCCTTCGCGCTGTGGTATCCGGCCGAGCGCCTCGCGACCATGAACGGCATCGCGTTCGCCTCCGGCATGCTCGGCGCGATCATGGTGACGGTGCCGCTCGAGTTCGTGCTGCGCGTGCTGCACTGGCGCGAGGTGTTCTATGTCATCGTCGGGCTGACGGTGACGGTCAGCCTGGTGTTGTTCGCGGTTGTTCCGGAGAAAACCTCGGCCCGCCGCGCGTCGCCGCTGCCGGCCCAGTTGCGCGAATTTGCGTCGCTCGCGCGCGATCCGGCGTTCTGGCGCATGGCGCTGTGCATCTGCTCGAGCCAGATGGCCGCGGTGTCGCTCGGCACCCTCTGGGTGGCCACCTGGCTGCGCGACGTCGCCGGCTATACGCAGGCCGAAGTCGCCCAGGCACTTCTTCTGTTCAACGTGGTGATGCTGGTCGCCTACCTCGGCTTCGGGCGCATCTCCGACGGCATGACCCGGCGGGGGCGCAGCACGCTGCCGCTGCTGGCGGGAGGAATTGCCGCGGCTTCGGCCTGCCTCGCGCTGCTCGCGCTTGGCGTGCGCGCCGGCGCGATCGCGCTGTGGTGCGGGTTCTTCGCCTGCGCCACGGCTTCGGTGCTGTCCTACGCTCTCTTTTCCCGCCGCTACTCGAAGGAAATGGCAGGCCGCGTGAACTCGGCGCTGAACGTCGCGGTGTTCGTCGGCATGTTCAGCGGCCAGTGGGCGGTGGGGCTGGTGCTCAACCTGTGGCCGCAGACCGCCGTCGGCTACGCTCCGGAGGCCTATGGGTGGGCGCTGGGCGGGTTGTGGCTGGTGCAGGCGTCGGGGCTCGCCTGGCTGTGGAGCGGGCGCCGGTTGTTCGATGCGTCCGGCCGTGAGGGTATAAACCATGCGGTATAAAGCTGCCAGGGGAGGACGGCAATGAAAGCGGCAATCGGATTTCTCGCGCTGCTGCACCTGGTCTTGGGTGCGGCGGGCGCCGCGGCGCAATCGAGTTATCCGGAGAAATCGGTCCGCATCCTCGTCGGCTTCACGCCGGGCGTGGCGCCGGACATCGCCGCACGTCTGCTCGCGGACAAGTTCACCGAGGCATGGGGCAAGCCGGTCGTGGTCGAGAACGTCACCGGTGCCGGCGGCAACATCGCAACTGACCGGGCGGCGAAGTCCGCGCCAGACGGCTACACCTTGCTCATGGGCGGCAATTCGTCGATTGTCGTCAGCCCCGGCTTGTATGCAAAGCTTTCCTATGACCCGGTCAAGGACTTCGCGCCGATCACCCAGATATTCATCGCGGCGAACATCCTTGCGGTCCCGATCGATACGCCGGCGAAGAGCCTGCCCGAGCTGGTGGCGCTGGTGCGCGCGCAGCCGGGCAAGTTCACGTATGGGCATGCCGGAGTCGGCACCTCGCAGCACCTGGGCGGCGAGTTGTTCAAGTACATGGCGAAGCTGGACCTGCAGCCGATCGCCTACCGCGGCACCACGGCGCTCGTTCCGGACCTGATTTCCGGCCGCCTGACAATGTGCTTCTGCAACGTCGTGAACGTCATGCCGCTCGCGCGCGAGGGCAAGCTGCGCGTGTTCGCCGTGACCTCGCTCAAGCGCTCGGGCGCGGCGCCCGATCTACCGACGATGGCCGAGTCCGGCTACCCGGGCTTTGAGGCGGTGCCGTGGTTCGGGCTGATGGCGCCTGCGGGCACGCCGGCGGCGATCGTCGAGCGGCTGCACCGCGAAACCGTGCGCGTCCTGGCGCTGCCGGATCTCCGCAAGAAGTTCGACGACCTGGGACTGGACATCGTCGGCAGCTCGCCCGCGGAATTCGCGGCCCTGATCAAGGCCGAGCTCCCGCATTGGGCGAAAGTCATCAAGGACGCCGGAATAAAGGCGACGGACTAACGGCTGGGTCCCCGCCTGCGCGGGGACGACAAGCTACGGTTTGGGCGATATGGCCCGGAAGGTGCCGATGGCCTTGGCGACCAGCTCGCCTTTTTCATCGCGCGCTTCGCCTTCGCAGAAGATGGTCGATTGCCCCGCCTTCATGACGCGCCCTTCAGCGCGCAAGAGGCCGGTGGTGGTGCCGATGAACTGGGTGCTCAAGTCGATGGTCATGACCGATCGCGGCGGGTCGTACAGCGTTCGGACCGCCATCGACAGCGTGATGTCGAGCAGCGCGAGGATCGAGCCGCCGTGCGCGGTGCCCCAGCTGGTCATGAATTCGGGCCGGATCGTCATCGACAGCCGCGCCATGCCTTTCTCCAGCGCATCCACCTTGATCTCGAGATGCTCCGAGAACGGGATGTGCTTGGTGAATTCGTAGGTTTCCCGCGGAATGTGGGACACGCCGCTCATATCAGCATCGCACCGCCGTCGACCGCGATCGCCTGGCCGGTGATGTGGCGCGACGCCTCCGAGGCAAGCAGCACCGCGAGCCCCTTGAGGTCTTCAGGGCCGCCGAGACGCCGCGTCGGCGTCGCCTTGCGCATCGCATCGCCCATCACATCGAGCGTGGCCTTCGTCATCTTCGAGAGGAAAAACCCCGGGCAGATCGCGTTGACGGTGATGCCGTGCTCGCCCCATTCGGCGGCAAGCTGCTTGGTCATGCCGACCACGCCGTGCTTGGTGGCGTTGTAGGACACCGTGCGCACCACCGTGGGATCGCTGGCATACAGCCCCGCGACGGAGGCGATGTTCACGATGCGGCCCCATTTCGCCGGAATCATCGCCTTCTTCGCCGCCTGCTGCGCCATGATGAAATTGCCGACCAGATTCACGCCGATGAGTTTGTCCCAGGCCTCGAGCGGATGGTCTTCCGCCGGCGCGCCCCAGGTGGCGCCGGCGTTGTTGACGAGAATGTCGACGCGGCCGAGCTTCGCCAGCATCTGGTCGAACACGCCCGGGATGCTGTCGCGCTTGCCGATGTCGCAGGCGTAGGCGTGCGCCTCGACGCCGCTCTTCGCGAGGTGCGCGACGGCGTGATCGAGCTCGTCTTTCTTGCGCGCCGTGAGCGCGAGTTTCGCGCCCATTTCGCCGAGCGCTTCGGCGATCTGCAGGCCGAGGCCGCGCGAGCCGCCCGTGATGATCGCGGTGCGCCCCGATAGATCGAAAAGCTTCTTGACACTCATCTTTGCTCCCCTAGTATGCAGGTCTCCATGTTAACAACAGACAGGACTGCGCGAGGCGCGGTGGACCGCCCGATTTACACCCGCGCACACCTCGATCGGTTGATCGCGCCGCGCTCGATCGCGATCGTGGGCGCCTCGCCGCGCGCCGGCTCCTTTGGCCTGCGCACTCTTGAGAATCTTGCGCATTTCCGCGGCGCCGTCTGGCCGGTCAACCCCAAGCACCATAAGATCGGCGAGTACGCCTGCTATCCGTCGCTCGCCGCGCTGCCGGGCAGGCCCGATCTGGTGACGCTGGTAGTGCCGCGCGAGGGCGTCGAGGCAGCGTTAAGGGAAGCAGCGGCCGCCGGCGCCGGCGGCGTGATCGTGTATGCCTCGGGCTACGGCGAAATGGGCCGCGACGCGGAAAGCGCGGCGCAGCAGCGCCTTGCCGGCATCGCGCGCGCCGCGCACATGCCGATGCTCGGTCCGAATTGCATGGGGCTGGTCAACCACGAGCTCGGCGCGGGGGTCAGCTTCATCCCCGAGTACGCGAAAATGCCGCGCAGGCTCGGCCCGATCGCGTTCGTCAGCCAGTCCGGCGCGTTGGGCTACTGCCTCGCGCAGGCCGCGGAGCGCGGCCTCGGGTTCCGCTACTCCTTTTCCGTCGGCAATTCCTCGGACGTGGATGTCGCCGACCTGATCGCCGCCATGGCCGAAGATGACGGCGTGCGCGCCATCGCCTGCCTGTTCGAAGGCGTGCCGAGCACGCAACGGCTGCTGGAGGCGGGCGCGCTCGCCCGCCGCGCCGGCAAGCCGGTGATCGTCTACAAGCTCGGCGCAAGCGAGGACGGCGCCGAGGCGGCACGCTCGCACACGGGCTCGCTGGCCGGATCGGCGGCGGCTTTTCGCGCGCTGTTCGATCGCGCCGGCTTCGTTGCGGTGGATGACTACGGGGCGCTGGTCGAATACGTGAAATTCTTCGCCGCCTCGGGCAAGCCGCTCGCGCGCGGCGTGGCGGTCGTATCCGGTTCGGGCGGCGCCGGCATCGTCGCCGCCGACATGGCGGCGCGCCACGGCGTGCCGATGCCGCAGCCCACGGAGAAGACCGTCGCCGTGCTGCGCACGGTGGTGCCGGAATTCGGCGCCGCGCGCAATCCCTGCGATCCCACCGGGCAGGTGCTGAGCGTGCCCGAGTCCTACGGCAAGTGCTGCCGCGCATTGCTCGACGACCCGCAGTACGGCGTGCTGTTGTGCGCGATGAGCGTGGCTGCGCACGAGACGGGTAGCGCGCGCGCGAGCTTCATTGCCGCGCTCGCGCGCGAGCAGCCCAAGCCGGTGTCGGTGGTCTGGGTGTCGGAATGGCTGCAGGGCCCCGGCTCGGAGGCCTACGAGGCGGACGACAAGGTGGGCCTGTTCCGTTCGCTGGACCGTTGTTATGCCGCGATCGCCGCCTGGCAGCGCTGGCATGAGGCGCCGCCGCGGACGGAGCCGCGCCTGTCAAAGAATATTTCTGGCAGTTTGAATTTTGGAAAAAAGAAAGTTCTCGCTGAAAGGGAGGCAAAAGCAGTCCTCACCCAATATGGTGTTCGCTGCGTTCCTGAGCGCCAAGCAAGGAACGCCGAGGAGGCCGTTACGGCGGCCGCGGAACTGGGCTATCCGGTAGTGCTCAAGGCCGACGGCGACATCGCGCACAAGACCGAAGCTGGCGCGGTCAGGCTCGACCTGTGCGATGCCGTGGCGCTGCGTGCCGCCTGTGACGCGATGACGGCGGCGAAGGAAGGATTCCTGGTCCAGCCGATGCTGACGGGCGGCATCGAACTGGTGGTCGGCGTCAAGCGCGACCCGCAGATCGGGCCCGTGCTGCTGGTGGGCCTGGGGGGCGTGCTGGTCGAAATCTTGCGCGACACCGCGCTCGCGCTCGCGCCGGTGGGCAAGGCGGAGGCGCTGAGGATGCTCAAGAGCCTGAAGGGCTTCAAGCTGCTGCAGGGCTATCGCGGTTCGGCGCCCGCGGACCTCGATGCGGTGTGCGAGGCGATCGCCCGCATCTCAGAATTCGCCGCCGACTTCGCGGAGCAGGTCGAGGAAATCGACGTCAATCCGCTGCTCGCCCGCCCCGACGGCGCGATCGCGCTGGACGCGCTGATCGTCCTGCGCGATCCGTAGTCGGTCCGGTTACTCGATCACCTTGTCGGTTTTCAGAAGAACCGGATTCGGGATCTTGACGCCGATGGCTTTTGCGGTTTTCAGATTGATGACCAGATCAAACTTGGTGGGTTGCTCGACCGGCAGGTCCGCGGGTCTTGCGCCCTTGAGGATCCGGTCCACGAAGTAGGCTGCCCGGCGATACAGCGTCTCGACGCTGGGGCCGTAGGCGATGAGTCCGCCGGCTTCCGTAAATTCCTTGTCGTAATAGACGGCCGGCAGCCGCATCCTGGTCGAAAATTCCACCAGCAGTTTCCGGTTGTAGGTGTTGGTCGAGCTCGATACGACGTATATGGAATCGGCGCACCATTTGCGCAACTGCGCCGATACCGGTTCGAAATCACCGCGCTGCAGGATTTGCGTGCGCAGGACCTCGATGCCGAGAACTTTAGTCGCGCGCTGAATCTCCGGGAATTGGGCTCTTCGAGGAGTACTGTCGTCGGTGTCGAGGACCGCGACGCGCGAAATTTTCGGCACCGCTTCCTTCAATACCTGCAGACGCTTCGCGCTCAATTCGAAAACGAGATTCGAGGTTCCTGTGATCGTCCCGCCGGGCCGCGCAAAACTTGCGACGAAGCCGGCGCCGACCGGGTCGTCCAGGGTGGCGAACACGATTGGAATGGTGTCGGCGAACTTTTTCGCGGCCTGCACGGAAGGGGTATTCGGCGCAAAAATCACATCCGGCTCTTGCCGAATAAGGTCCTCGGCCAGCTTTTCGAGGCGATCGAGGTTCCCCTCCGCAAGGCGGCGCTCGATCAGGAGATTGCCCCCTTCGGCGTAGCCGAGTTCCTTCAGGCCCTGCGTAAACGCGTCGATCAGCTTGTCCGACGCGCTGATATTGGCCAGGATGCCGACGCGCCAGACCTTGCCTTGCTGCTGGGCGAAGGAGGCGAACGGCCGGCTCGCGGCACCGAGTGCAAGTAATGCAAGGACCTAATCGCGCCTGTTCATCGAATCGCCTCAGCTACTCCGGCTTGACGCCGGCCGTCTTGACGATCGCCGCGTACTTCGGCACGCCGTCCCGGATCATCGCCGCCAGTTCCGCGGGCGTGCTGGTGAGCGGTTCGGCGCCGGCCTTGTCGAGCGCAACCTTGGTATCGGCCGCACCGACCACGGCGACAATTTCCTTGTTCAGGCGATCAAGGATCGGCTGCGGGGTGCCGGCGGGCGCCATGATGGCGAGCCACAGCGAGGCATCGAAACCGGGGTAGCCCGATTCGGCGACGGTCGGTACGTCGGGCAGGGAAGGCGAGCGCTTGGGCGTGCCCACCGCGAGGGCGCGCGCGCGGCCGGACTTGGCGTGCGGCAGAAGCGCCGGCAGGCTGCCGAAAAGTACCTCCACCTGCCCGCCGATCACCGCAGAACCCGCGGGCCCGTTGCCGTTGTAGGGGATGTGCAGCATGAAAGTGCTTGAAGCAAACTTGAGCATTTCCATCGCCAGGTGCGTGGTCGAACCCACCCCCGCCGAGGCATAGTTGAGCTTGCCTGGCTGCTTCTTCGCCAGCGCCACCAGTTCCTGCAATGTCTTCGCCGGCAACGACGGCGTGACGACGAGCAGGTAGGGCGACACCGCCATCAGGCTGACCGGCGCGAAATCCTTCACCGGGTCGTAGTCGAGATTGACATAGACGCTGGGCGCCACCACGTGCGTGCTGGTGGAGGCGACGGTGAGCGTGTAGCCATCGGGGGCGGCCTTCGCGGCCACGGCCGTGCCAAGGGTTCCGCCCGCGCCGCCGCGGTTTTCGATGACGGTCGACTGGCCGAGCCGCTCGGAGAGCTTCTGCGCCACGATGCGCGCCACGATGTCGGTCGAGCCGCCCGGCGGGAACGGCACCATCAGCCGGATCGGCTTCGCCGGCCAGGCCTGCGCAGAGGCGCCAGCGGCGTGCAGGAGTGCGACCGAGCAAAGTGCTGCCGCGAGCAGGGCCCTGTTATTCATCAGCGTTCCTCTCCTTGAATCGTCAATCGTATCAGGCGAGCAGCTCGGCCACTGCGTGTTTGTAGGCGTTCGCGGCTTGCACTTCTTGCGCGTGATGCCCATTGCGGACCGCCCACGTGCCGCCGACCATCACGTCGCGCACCAGGTTCGTTGCGCCCGAGAACACGAACGCGTTCGCAATCGCATCCCGGGAACGGCCCGCGAGGTCGGGGTGATCCCCGTCCAGCACCACCAGGTCGGCGCGCGCGCCGAGCGCGATCGCGCCCATGTTGCGGCCGAGCACTTTGCCGCCGGCCGCCGCTTCCAGCCAGAGCGTCGTGCCGACCGCCTGCGATCGCTCGCCGACGACGAGGTTGCGCCGCCGCGCGGTCAGGCGTTGCGCGTATTCGAGCAGCCTCAGTTCTTCCGCGGGGTCGCGCGACACGTGGCTGTCGCCGCCGATACCGTAGCGACCGCCTGCGGCGCGGTAGGCGAGCAGCGGGAAAATGCCGTCGCCGAGATTGCCTTCGGTCGTAGGACACAAGCCGGCGGTCGCGCCGCTCTTTGCCAGCGCCGTCGTCTCCCCGGGCGTCATGTGCGTCGCATGCACCAGGCACCAATGTTCGTCCACGTTCATGTTTTCGAGCAGCCATTCCACCGGCCGTTTGCCGAGCGTCACGACGCATTCCTCGACTTCCCTGGTCTGTTCCGCGGCGTGAATGTG
Organism: Betaproteobacteria bacterium; assembly: GCA_009693345.1. Lineage (GTDB taxonomy): Bacteria > Pseudomonadota > Gammaproteobacteria > Burkholderiales > SG8-39 > RBG-16-66-20. The sequence goes on along the minus strand of SHXL01000060.1, from coordinate 2,983 downwards.
AATTGGACAACCTTTCGGCAACGAGCTGACGAGCGCTTTCAATGAATCCACGTCAACGGCGCGCAGCGAATGCGGCGCTATGCCCGCCACAACGTCCGGGGAAGCGTGTGCGCGAATTTTTTCAAGCAATTTCAAGATGAAATCAGGGTCTGAATCGAATCGCTTCTGCCTGGGCTGCAGCGGCTGGCGGCCGAAGTTCGACCAGCGGTACAGCGAGGGCAACAAGGTGATCGCAATCCCGCTCTCCTTCGCCGCCGCCAGGTGGCGCAGCAGCATCTCGTCGGACCCGTTGTGCACGTAGTGGAACTCACCTACCGCGGTATAGCCGTGCTTCAGCATGTCTATATAGAGGTATTTCGCCACTGCCTGCGCCTGCCCGGCGGTCAGCCGCTGCACGAAGCGATACATCAGCTCGCGCCAGGACCAGAAATCGTCGTCCGGCGCGCCACGCACCTCGGTCAGCCCCGCCATCGCGCGCTGGAAGGCGTGCGAGTGCAGGTTGGCCATGCCGGGAAGGACGGGGCCCCGCAGCGGTTCTCCGCCTTCGCCGTCCTCCGTGAGCTCTGCAAGACTGCCTTGATCGTTCACGGCAATGCGTACATTCCGCGCCCAGCCCTTGGGAAGCAGCGCGTCGCGAGCGAAATAGGTCTTCATACCGTTGCTATCATAGCGGCATGCACGACGCGCTCTGGCTGAACGCGAATCTCGCCACCATGGCGGGCGCCGTGCCCTATGGCGCGATCCGCGGCGGCGCACTCGCGGTGACGGACGGGCTGATCTCCTGGGTCGGACCGAGAAGCGCCTGGCAAGACAAGGCGCGGCGCGAGTACGATGCGCGCGGCGCCTGGATGACGCCCGGACTGGTGGACTGCCACACGCACCTCGTCTACGCCGGCGACCGCGCGGCGGAGTTCGAGCTGCGCCTGAAGGGCGCGAGCTACGAGGAGATCGCGCGGGCCGGCGGCGGCATCGTCTCCACAGTCGCGCAGACGCGCGCCGCCTCGGAGGACGAGCTCGTGAGAACGGCGCAGGTGCGCCTGCGGCAATGGCTCGCCGAAGGGGTCGCCGTGGTCGAGGTGAAATCGGGCTACGGCCTCGACCGTGAGACCGAACTCAAGATGTTGCGGGCCGCGCGCCGGCTGCAGGGCCTGACGGTGAAGACCACGTTCCTCGGCGCGCATGCGTTGCCCGCGGAATTCAAGGACCGCGCCGACGACTACATCGACTTCGTCTGCCATGAGGTGATGCCGCTCGCGCAGGCCGATGCTGTGGACGCCTTTTGCGAAGGGATTGGTTTTTCGCCTTTACAGGTGGAAAAGCTGTTCATTCAAGCAAAGAAACACCAGCTGCCCGTCAAGCTGCATGCCGACCAGCTCTCAGACTTGGGGGGCGCGGCGCTCGCGGCGAAATATCGCGCGCTCTCGGCCGACCATCTCGAGTACACGAGCGAGGCCGGCGTACGCGCCATGGCAGCGGCAGGCACCGTGGCGGTGCTGCTGCCGGGCGCGTTCTACTTCCTGCGCGAGAAGCAGCGGCCGCCGGTCGAGGCGCTGCGGCGCCACGGCGTGCCGATCGCCCTCGCTACCGACAACAACCCCGGCTCCGCGCCGCTGACTTCGCTTCTCCTGACGATGAATCTGGGCTGCACGCTCTTCCGCCTCACGCCGGAGGAGGCGCTCGCGGGGGTGACGCGCAACGGCGCGCGCGCGTTGGGCATGCAGGCGACGCACGGCACGCTGGAAGTCGGCAAACGGGCGGATCTGGCACTGTGGCAGATCGACTCTCCCGCGGTGCTCGCTTACGCGATGGGCGCCAATCCTAATGTGGGCGCGGTGATTGGCGGGAAGATGCGGGGGGAACCGCGCGGAGGAACTCCTCCAGTAGCGCCCTGATCAGCGGCCGCAGCCGGGCCGCGAGGTCCTCGCGGAAGCCGAACGGCGGTTGTTCGTCCATATAAGTGATTTCGGACAGTTCGAGTTGGACGGCGTGCACGCCGTTCGCCGGGTCGCCGTAGCGGCGGGTGATGTAGCCGCCCTTGAAGCGGCCATTGAGGACGGCACTGTAGTTTTTAATTTTTTTCAAAAGATTTTTCCCGATGTTCGGCGCACAGGACTTGCCATCAACGGTGCCGAGGTTGAAATCCGTCAGCCGGCCCTCGAAAAAGCGCGGCACCACCGAAAAGATCGAATGCGCGTCCCAGAGCAGGGCATAGCCGTGTTTCGCCTTGATGGTTGCGAGCGCGTCTGCAAGCTTCGCGTGGTAGGGCTTCCAGTACGTTTTGATCCGCTGCCGGATTTCGACTTCCGCTGGAGGAATGCCGAGGTAAATCTTTTCCTTGGAGAAAGTGTCCACCGGCACGAGCGCGGTGGTGTCCTTGCCGGGATAAAGGTTGGCGCCATCCGGCGGCCGGTTCAGGTCCACGACGTAACGCGAATGCGTCGCCACGAGAACCGAGGCGTCCATTTCCACGAGGAAGTCGTAGAGCCGTTCGAGGTGCCAATCGGTGTCGGCGAGCGCTTTCGCGGCGGGAGTCATGCGCGCCAGCAACGCTTCCGGGATGTGTGTCCCGGTGTGCGGCATGGAGACAAGGAGCGGCGCGGGGCCGGCGCGAAAACGGTATGGGTCCATGTCGCTGCGCATCATAGCCGACGCCACGGGCTGTGGTATATACAAGCGCCATGACGCAGTCGCGGTATTTGAGCATCAAAAATTTCGTCAAGCGCAAGGTGTCTGCGGGGAAATAGCTGCCGGGCCGCCTGATCCCGTCGGAAAACGAACTGACGCGGCGCTTCAAGGTCAGCCGCATGACGGTGAACCGCGCTTTGCGCGAGCTCTTGAACTGACCGGCTTTTTCTGTACCAGGTTGAATGTAGTGTTTAACCTGGAAGAAGGAGTCGGAAGATGGCAAAGAAGAGATTTAGCCCGGAGCAGGTGGTGGCGAAGCTGCGGCAGATCGAGGTGCTCACTGCGGGAGGCAAAGCGC